>NZ_JBFRFV010000161.1:0-304 GCF_052115005.1 Massilia sp. 2TAF26 | reverse complement strand
CGTTGGCGGTGGCAGTCATCACGTTCTGGACCTGGCCCAGGGTTTGGGCGGCGTTGATCGACGAGTTGGACGTCGGCGCATAAGTGATGTCGCCGAAGGAGTACGAGGGCGATGCGAACTTGAAGCCGCCGCGGACGGTGCGCATGGCTGCGCGGTCCAGTTTGTCGGTGTGGGCCAGGTCGGTGATGATCAGGGTTTTCATGGTAAATCTCCTTGGATGTCGGTTGGTTGGTTGAGGCATTTGATTTGCGCTCGATGGACTATCAGCAGGATGCGTGCCAGCTTCGTTCGAGCTTCGTTCGAG
>NZ_JBFRFV010000160.1:0-319 GCF_052115005.1 Massilia sp. 2TAF26 | reverse complement strand
TCGACTATCACGTACAAGGCTCATCCCATTTCGCTCGCCACTACTTTGGGAATCTCGGTTGATTTCTTTTCCTGCAGCTACTTAGATGTTTCAGTTCGCCGCGTTCGCTTCACACACCTATGTATTCAGTGAGTGATGACCTAAAAGGCCGGGTTTCCCCATTCGGACATCTACGGATCAAAGCTCGTTTGCCAGCTCCCCGTAGCTTTTCGCAGGCTACAACGTCCTTCATCGCCTGTAATCGCCAAGGCATCCACCATGTGCACTTATTCACTTGTCCCTATAACGTTGGCCCCTGCATGAGTGTCAGGGAACGTCA
>NZ_JBFRFV010000159.1:0-332 GCF_052115005.1 Massilia sp. 2TAF26 | reverse complement strand
CCCACTTCTGGGTACGTTCCGATGTATTACTCACCCGTTCGCCACTCGCCGCCAGGTTGCCCCGCGCTGCCGTTCGACTTGCATGTGTAAAGCATGCCGCCAGCGTTCAATCTGAGCCAGGATCAAACTCTTCAGTTTAATCTCTGTTTTTGTCGCGCCGTTTCCAGCAGCGACAGATCGCTCACTCAAAATACTGACCGTYACTCATTGCTGAGCAACGTTATACTTTTTGTGAACATTTGATAATTTAAGCATTCAGCATCCCGAAGGATGCTGGCACTTCATCAAACGCCCACACTTATCGACTGTTGATTGTTAAAGATCGTATTCGG
>NZ_JBFRFV010000158.1:0-343 GCF_052115005.1 Massilia sp. 2TAF26 | reverse complement strand
GTGATGATCAGCTTCGTGATCTTCTTCGGGTTGTAGCGCCACACTTCGGCCGGCACGCGCTCGACGTACTTCTTGCCGCTGGCGAGCGTGATCTCGAGGATCAGCGGCGTCACCAGGCCGCCCTTGTTGCTGAAGTCGACCAGGTAGAGGTGCTTGCCTTCCTTCAGCAGCGCCTTTTCCCAATCCTCCAGGCCTTCCATCGCCTCGTTGTACTTGTTGCGGTCCTTGTTGGTGACCGTGAAGTCGTCGTGCTCGTTGTAGAAGTCCTTGAGTTCAGGATGCGCATCGACGCGGCGCTCCAGCGTGCCCTTGTTGCGCTGGTCGGTGATCGAGACCGGCTCCT
>NZ_JBFRFV010000157.1:0-349 GCF_052115005.1 Massilia sp. 2TAF26 | reverse complement strand
GCAAGGCAGTACCGAATACGATCTTTAACAATCAACAGTCGATAAGTGTGGGCGTTTGATGAAGTGCCAGCATCCTTCGGGGTGCTGAATGCTTAAATTATCAAATGTTCACAAAAAGTATAACGTTGCTCAGCAATGAGTAACGGTCAGTATTTTGAGTGGGCGACTCCGCAGTAATGCGGATGACACGAAAGTGTCGCAAACAGAGATTAAACTGAAGAGTTTGATCCTGGCTCAGATTGAACGCTGGCGGCATGCTTTACACATGCAAGTCGAACGGCAGCGCGGGGCAACCTGGCGGCGAGTGGCGAACGGGTGAGTAATACATCGGAACGTACCCAGAAGTGGG
>NZ_JBFRFV010000156.1:0-351 GCF_052115005.1 Massilia sp. 2TAF26 | reverse complement strand
GTCTTGTCGGCATCGATCAGGCCGACGCCGTGTGGGCCACCAGCAAAGGCGCCTCTGGTGCGCATCTCTGCCGTAAGGCGGCGATCCCCAAGAATGTTGAACTGGGCGATCCGCCCGGCCAGTCCGGCCGGTTGGAGGCATCGGGCCTCAATCTTCCACGATGGGTGCTCGCTATATGGGTCTGGGTCGTCTGGGCGCGGAGAGAGGCCGAAGCTGTAGTAGGGCGACGAAGACACGACCTCGAACAGCAGGGACTCGAACGCCTCGCGTGAACGGCTTGGGCGCTGCGCCGCTACGCGCGCTTTGACTGTTCGCTTCGTCACTGTGGATGGCGAGCGCAATCGTATCTCC
>NZ_JBFRFV010000155.1:0-351 GCF_052115005.1 Massilia sp. 2TAF26 | reverse complement strand
CCCATAGCGAAGGTGAAGCCCTGGGTTCCAGCTTTACCGTGCGCCTGCCCCTGGCGACCGGCATGGTGCGCAGCCGTCCGCCCAATGCGCCCCTGCGCAGCAACTCCGGATCGCTACCGGAATTGGGGCTGCGCGATCTGAAAGGCTTGCGTGTGCTGGTGGTGGACGATGAAGCCGATGCCCGCGAGCTGGTGCAGCGCATCCTCACCGATTGCAATGCGCACGTGCTGACCGCCGCCACGGCCGAAGAAGCGGTCGACATTGCGCGCCAGGGCCAGATCGATCTGCTGGTCAGCGATATCGGCATGCCAGTGACGGATGGTTTCCAGCTGCTATCCAGGGTGCGTGCAC
>NZ_JBFRFV010000154.1:0-353 GCF_052115005.1 Massilia sp. 2TAF26 | reverse complement strand
GAGGGGATCTGCTTCTTCGATCGCAAGACGCCCGATCCGGTCGGCGCGGCGACGGTGAACTTCGAGACGGTCCTGAACCGCCGGCTGCCGTTGCGCGGATCGGGCGGCCTGACCTTCCGCGGCATGGCCTATGGCGAGCTCTATCCTGAGGAGGGACGCTACAACCAGGCCACCTTCGTCGCCCAGGCCGGGCTCGACTATCGCACGGCCAAGCTGGCTTTCGGCGTCGCGCCGTCGCTCGACGTCGGCACGCTGGGCGCCGAGCGTCTGTACGAGGCCCCCGGTCTGCATGCCGAGGTCAGCCGCGTGGTCGGCGCCTCGACCCTGGTCAAGCTGGAGGGAGACTACAAGGC
>NZ_JBFRFV010000153.1:0-355 GCF_052115005.1 Massilia sp. 2TAF26 | reverse complement strand
ACACACTTAAACTAATGACCGGCCCTCGAAAGCGCCGGCAAAGGAGACCTTTTATGTCCACGAAAAGCATACTGGCCGCCGCAGCGGCCGATCAGACGCTAAGCAGCGGCGCGGTGACCGAAGCCGCCGTTGTGCGCAAGGCGGCATGGCGGATCATGCCGCTGATTATGATCTGCTATCTGTTCGCCTTCTTCGACCGCATCAACATCAGCTTTGCCAAATTCCAGCTGCAAGGCGATCTTGGCTTGAGCGACACAGCTTATGGCCTGGGCGCCAGCCTGTTCGTGGTCGGCTATGTGCTGTTTGAAGTGCCGAGCAATATGCTGCTGTACAAGGTTGGCGCGCGGCGCTGGAT
>NZ_JBFRFV010000152.1:0-357 GCF_052115005.1 Massilia sp. 2TAF26 | reverse complement strand
GGCCCAACGCGATGGCCTGCTGAAGCAGGAAGATTTCGATCGCCAAAAAACGTTCTGGACCTCTGTTGATGACGCTGCACGCCAGGCGTTCCTATCAATCGGCGAAGGCGGCAAGTCGGTCGCCCAGCGGCTGCGCGACAGCTTCAAGAGCATTTTCTTCGACTGGCTGTATCAGATGACGGTCAAGAAGTGGATCATTAATATCGGCACGAGCCTGGGCGTTCCCGCTGGCGTCTTCGGCAGTACCGCAAATGCAGCCAACGTCATCCCTGGAGCCGATGGCGGCAGTGCGCTTGGCCAGATCGGCTCGATTGCTAGTATCGCCAACAGCGCGAAGAACCTGTACAGCCTGATCAC
>NZ_JBFRFV010000151.1:0-361 GCF_052115005.1 Massilia sp. 2TAF26 | reverse complement strand
CTTGTAGCCGCAGCAGATCACGAATTCGTTGATGCCATGCGCAGAGTAGGACTTCATGATGTGCCACAGAATCGGCTTGCCGCCGATTTCAACCATCGGCTTGGGGCGGACGGTGGTTTCTTCACTCAGCCGGGTACCCAGGCCACCGGCAAGAATCACTGCTTTCATCTGTAGTCCTTCGGATTTTGTCGTGTGGTCATTCTAAAGCCGTAAGGCGGCGCGGGCAACGGCGGATCGATGATCCGCCCTACGACCACCATCGCGCGTTGCGGCGAAGTGTCGTAGGGCGGGTCATTGACCCGCCGGTTTCTTACTTGTGCGGCGCGCCGAACCAGCCGGATTGTTTCTTGTCGTCCAGCGC
>NZ_JBFRFV010000150.1:0-364 GCF_052115005.1 Massilia sp. 2TAF26 | reverse complement strand
CCGATGGCCCATCCTGTCTGGTCTGGCGGAGAGAAAATTTCGCCTGCCAGGCTTCCCGCCAGGTTGTAACGCGGCTCAAAGCCCTCGGCGGCGTGTGCGCTGGCGAAGCTGGCTGCCAGCATGGCGCCGCCGGCGACTTTTTTCATCATGGTCATGCAAGTCTCCTTATGTGATTGAACTTGTGTTGCAGGACTGCGGAAGAAAAAAAACTGCCGCCCCGCGACGGCAGGCAAAGGAATCTCCGGTGGTTCTAAGTAGGCACCGGAGACGAGACACTCGAGATCATTGGACTGGTGCATCCCATCAGTGCGAGCGATTCGCGCACGATGGCTTCATCTTCCCCCAGCGGGCCGTCATGCAGCAC
>NZ_JBFRFV010000149.1:0-368 GCF_052115005.1 Massilia sp. 2TAF26 | reverse complement strand
CCGCCTGCACTACCGGCAGCAGCGCCTGTTCATGTTCATCGGACCACAGCCCCAGATCGTGAGGCGAAATGCGCGCTTCAGGCGAAACGGCGGTCGCTTCCAGAATCAGCAGCGCGGCACCGGACAAGGCCAGGTGGCCGAGGTGGACCATGTGCCAGTGCGTCGCGCGGCCTTCGTCGGCGGAATACTGGCACATCGGTGCAATGGCGATGCGGTTCGCCAGCTGCAGCGGCCCGATCGCATAAGGTGAAAACAGCTGGCTCATTATTCCTCCTTCAGCGCCTCGACCTGGATGCGCAGATCCACATTCATTTTGAATCCAAAGTCCTTGCCCGCAGCCAAACCGAATTCGTCGCGCTGGATGGTGG
>NZ_JBFRFV010000148.1:0-370 GCF_052115005.1 Massilia sp. 2TAF26 | reverse complement strand
CATCATGGCCATCCTGCAGGCGCTGGACCAGGCCGGCGCCATCGAAGGCGAGCTGGTGGTGATCTGATGGATAGCAGCCGCATCAATCCTCTAGCCCAGAGCCTCGGCACCGAGTCCGAGTTGCCGAACCTGCAGGCGCCCGTCGCCCAGCCGGACGAGGCTTACCGCGCCAAGGCCACCGAGGCAGCGGTCAAATTCGAAAGCTTCTTCATCGGCCAGATGCTGCACAAGATGCGTGCTTCCGCGCGCGCCGTGGGAGATCACGACCAGCAATCCGAATCCGTCAACAGCGATATGCTGGATCTGGCGGATAACCTGGTGGCCGACCAGCTGTCCCACCGCCGCGCTTTCGGCGTCGCCGATGCCATTC
>NZ_JBFRFV010000147.1:0-370 GCF_052115005.1 Massilia sp. 2TAF26 | reverse complement strand
GCCTTTTAGGTCATCACTCACTGAATACATAGGTGTGTGAAGCGAACGCGGCGAACTGAAACATCTAAGTAGCTGCAGGAAAAGAAATCAACCGAGATTCCCAAAGTAGTGGCGAGCGAAATGGGATGAGCCTTGTACGTGATAGTCGACTGGATAGTGGAAGCCTCTGGAAATAGGCGCCATAGCGGGTGATAGCCCCGTACACGAAATCCGGACGGTGRTACTAAGCGTACGACAAGTAGGGCGGGACACGAGAAATCCTGTCTGAAGATGGGGGGACCATCCTCCAAGGCTAAATACTCGTAATCGACCGATAGTGAACCAGTACCGTGAGGGAAAGGCGAAAAGAACCCCGGGAGGGGAGTGAAAT
>NZ_JBFRFV010000146.1:0-370 GCF_052115005.1 Massilia sp. 2TAF26 | reverse complement strand
GGTTTAGAGCGAAACGGGAAGGTTTATTTCGGTAGAAGATTGACAAAAAAAATCCCTGTTGTAGTTTGAAGTTGTCGAGGCTTCAAATTTACAACAAGGATCCGTATTGCTATGGGAAATATAGATAATAAAAAAAATAAAGTCAAGTATGAAAAGTTGAGTGATAGATCAGAGAAAGATAAACCGTGGGATATTCATAGACACGATTGCGATCTTGTTGCTGATATATATAAACAATCGTTCGAGTTTGAAAGATACTTTGAAAGAATGAATGAGTGTTCGGGACATTTACAATATTCCGAAATGTTAAATCGTGACACCGGTGAAATAGGTATTAAACTTAAGTCTGCGAGGTTTTGTAGGGTAAGAC
>NZ_JBFRFV010000145.1:0-370 GCF_052115005.1 Massilia sp. 2TAF26 | reverse complement strand
ATTTCACTCCCCTCCCGGGGTTCTTTTCGCCTTTCCCTCACGGTACTGGTTCACTATCGGTCGATTACGAGTATTTAGCCTTGGAGGATGGTCCCCCCATCTTCAGACAGGATTTCTCGTGTCCCGCCCTACTTGTCGTACGCTTAGTAYCACCGTTTGAATTTCGTGTACGGGGCTATCACCCGCTATGGCCGCCATTTCCAGAGCGTTCCACTATTCAATCGACTATCACGTACAAGGCTCATCCCATTTCGCTCGCCACTACTTTGGGAATCTCGGTTGATTTCTTTTCCTGCAGCTACTTAGATGTTTCAGTTCGCCGCGTTCGCTTCACACACCTATGTATTCAGTGAGTGATGACCTAAAAGGC
>NZ_JBFRFV010000144.1:0-370 GCF_052115005.1 Massilia sp. 2TAF26 | reverse complement strand
ATGAACAAGTGTGCATCCTGGTGGCACGCGATCGCAGCGGCCAGACCATCGACGCCGTGACCGGCAAGGGCAGCGTGAGCAAGCGGCAGCTGGTGCAACACCTGGGGCCGCGCCCGGCACCCGACGTGCTGCTGGTGACCGATAGCCATGCGGCCTACCCGGCATTCGCGCGGGAGGTCGGGATTTCGCATGAAGCCATCAACGCGAGCGCCGGCGAAAGAAAGCGCGGTGCGCTGCACATCCAGAACGTGAACGCCTATCACAGCCGGATGCGAACCTGGCTGCTGCCGTTCCGCGGCATCGCCAGCCGTTACCTGGACCACTACTTCGGCTGGCGCTGGGCGCTGGATGGCCCGCTGGATGGCCAGCG
>NZ_JBFRFV010000143.1:0-373 GCF_052115005.1 Massilia sp. 2TAF26 | reverse complement strand
GGCCTGAATGTGGCCGATCTGGAATGGCACCGACACCACATGGCGGATTTCGCCGGTCTTGATGTTCATGCGGGCGATCCCGTTCGGGCCTGCACCCATTTTGCGAGGACCGAAGTTGTCTTCGACCTTGGTGCCGGGCTTGAGGTGGCGGGCCGCTTCGGCTTTACCTACGCGGAAATAGACCCACTCCTCGTCCGCATCCAGCGCCATATCGCCGCCCGCTTCCAGTTCGGCGGGCGTGGTGCCTGCCACGCGCTGGTAGGTGTCGGCGGACTTCAGCTTGCTTGCTGCACTGTCGGCCAGCAGGCGCGCGAGATCCACTTCAACGATTTGCAGGCGGCCCGGTGCGCTGTCCTTGCGCATGAAGTAGAGC
>NZ_JBFRFV010000142.1:0-379 GCF_052115005.1 Massilia sp. 2TAF26 | reverse complement strand
GTGCAGGCCTTCGCCCGCCAACAGCACGCCGGCATTGACCAGTTCTTCGTTGTACTTGCCCATGGCGGCCAGCAACTCCGTGCTCGGCATCTTGCCGGCCTCGGACTCCGGCGAGGCTTTCACGATGATCATGAATCGCATGTCGGCACCTTATTTCTGCTGTTCCGGCGCGCAGCCCGGGGTCTGCTTCTTCATTTCTTCCTGCATCTGTTCAGGTGTCATGTCGCGGGTGTGGGTGGCGATGGACCAGTTGTGGCCAAACGGATCGACCAGCTGGCCGTAGCGGTCGCCCCAGAACATGTCGGCAACCGGCATGCGGACGGTGGCGCCGGCGTTGATGGCCTGCTGGAAGGTGGCGTCCACGTCAGGTACGTAGAGG
>NZ_JBFRFV010000141.1:0-384 GCF_052115005.1 Massilia sp. 2TAF26 | reverse complement strand
CTGGTGGTGCGTCCCGGCGCGGGCCTCGTTGCTGGCCTGCTCGGCGGCGATGGCAAGCGTCCGCTAGCCGAGGGCAAGACGGAGCTGGCCTTGAATCTGAAAGATGCGGCAGATGTTCGGCGCGCGCTGGCGCTACTGGCGCAAGCCGATGGCCTGATTGAAGGCAACCGGCCCGGTGTCATGGAGCGCCTTGGACTGGGTCCTGCGCACTGCGCGGAAGTCAATCCGCGCCTGGTATATGGACGCATGACGGGCTGGGGACAGGATGGTCCGTTGGCGCAGGCAGCGGGGCACGATCTGAATTACGTGGCGTTAAGTGGCCTGCTGTCGCTGGCGCCGCAGCAGGGCATTCCGCCCACGCTGGGCGACGCAGCCGGTGCGCCT
>NZ_JBFRFV010000140.1:0-386 GCF_052115005.1 Massilia sp. 2TAF26 | reverse complement strand
GCCCTGGGAGATACCAACGATCTTCTCTTCCGGTATTCCCGCTTCGATCAAGCCGTCGAGGATGCCGCCCAGCCCGGATGGGTCCACGCCAATCTTGTCCAGCTTTCCCGACTCTTCCATCTGAGCGCAGAGGGCGGCCACCTCGTCAACGTCGTCGCCAATGCGCTTGACCAGCACCAGTTGCCCGGCGTTGGCGAAATCGATTAGGCGAGAAGCCACTTCTTTGCGGCGCTCAAGAACAGAGGGATGCGCCCATGCGCGCGCCCAGGTCAGCCAGCGGCGTGTCTCTCGGCACCGACCAATGGCCGTCAGCGCCAGTAAGTCATCCAGACCGCCACCGTCGATACCGACATCGATCACGTCGGACCGTTCGATCAACTCTTCCA
>NZ_JBFRFV010000139.1:0-387 GCF_052115005.1 Massilia sp. 2TAF26 | reverse complement strand
GTCATAGGCTTTGCCGTGGCTGACCACCAGGCGGATCTTGCGGGTGGCCGCGATATCCTTCAGAGGATCGGCGTCCAGCACCAGCAGGTCGGCCGCTTTGCCCGCTTCCACGGCGCCGTAGCGCTGCTGCTTGCCGAGGAAGCGCGGCCCCGCCAGCACAGCGGCATTCAGCGCCTGATGCGGCGTCAGGCCGTATTTGACGAAGATGCCCAGTTCATCGTGCAGGCCCTGGCCCGGATAGTCGAAGGAATTCAGGAAGCCTGCATCGGTACCGGCGATGATGCTGACGCCTTCCTGCTGCATCAGCGGCAGCAGCGAAGCAGACTTTTCATACAGGGCGTGACGGAAGGCGATGGCGCTGGCGTCATCCTTGGCGGCACGCTGCAC
>NZ_JBFRFV010000138.1:0-388 GCF_052115005.1 Massilia sp. 2TAF26 | reverse complement strand
AGATCAAACAGGGCCAGCGTTCAACCTTCTATTGCGTAAACTGTCAAAAATAACAACGGGGTAAAGTCTGATGATGGTCAGGGACCTGGAGCAATACAGCGCGTGGCGTCAGAATGTGTACGCCGCCGTTCAGAATTACCGCAACTGGGTGGTAGGGGCCGAACTGGCCGATGCCGCCGCCGAACAGCGCCTGGCGCGCACACTGGCCAAGCTGGCCGACGACAAGCTGTCCGTGGCTTTTGTCGCTGAGTTCTCGCGCGGTAAATCCGAACTGATCAACTCCATCTTCTTCGCCGATTACGGCCAGCGCATCCTGCCTTCCGCGGCGGGCCGCACCACCATGTGCCCGACGGAGCTGATGTACGACCCGGCTTACCCCGCCTGCATC
>NZ_JBFRFV010000137.1:0-389 GCF_052115005.1 Massilia sp. 2TAF26 | reverse complement strand
GACGCCTCCAGAAGGCGTATGAAATAAGTGGCATGTCCATCGGATACCACGGGAATGCGTAATTCAAGAGGTGAGGCGTTGGGCGGAGTCTCGGCGTGCGCGAGTGCCGGGGACGACAGAATGAGCAGGGAAGCAAAAAAGTGGGTGAAGCGCGGCATGGTCTGCACATTACCACAGCTTTGCTTGTGCTCCCCTTTTTGCGGCTGGAAAAGCGTGCTACGCTATGATTGCTTTCGAGGAAATATTTCTGTGCCCCAGGCAGGCCGCCGCTACCCGCGGTAAGTCCGCCAGGATTGTTCCTGCGACACCATCGCATATGAAGGAATCAGAATGAGTCAGGGCGAACCGCTTCGCCTGCACGTGCCCGAACCGACGGGGCGTCCAGGCTG
>NZ_JBFRFV010000136.1:0-390 GCF_052115005.1 Massilia sp. 2TAF26 | reverse complement strand
CAACCCGATCGACAAGGCCTATGTCTCGACCGGCGTGCTGGGCTCCAAGAGCGGCCAGGAGTTCGTCGAGAAGGTGGCCAAGCTGCCGCTGGTGGGCCCGCCCGGCAAGCAATGGAAGTACAGCGTCGCCGTCGACATCCAGGGTTTCATCGTCGAGAAGCTGTCGGGCCAGAGCCTGCCTGACTTCATGCAGGCCCGGATCTTCGACCCGCTGAAGATGAAGGACACCGGCTTCTGGCTGCCGGCCGAGAAGGCCGATCGCCTGGCCAGCCTCTACATGTGGAACGGCAAGGAGCAGAAGATCCAGCCGGCCGACGGCTTCATGGTGCTGGACGTCACCAAGCCGCCGGTGGTGGCCTCGGGCGGCGGTGGTTTGGTGTCGACTAACGC
>NZ_JBFRFV010000135.1:0-392 GCF_052115005.1 Massilia sp. 2TAF26 | reverse complement strand
GCGAAACGGCGGAGGAAGCCGGCGCCAATATCGAACTGGGTAAATTGTTTACCTTGTTGAACGTCTCGCACGTGCACCAGGTGCATATGTTCTATCTGGCCAAGCTGAAGGACCTCGATTTCGCCCCCGGCGAGGAAAGCCTGGAAGTCAAACTGTTCACCCAGCAGGAAATTCCCTGGGATGATCTGGCTTTCCCAACGATTAGCACTACACTGGAATTCTTCTTCTCCGACCGCGACCAGGTGCGCGAAGGCGGCGACTATGGTTTCCACGAGATGGACATCACGCGGCCGATGCGCCTGCCCACTGCCACTGCACCATGATCCCCTGGCTGGATGCCAACACGCCTTTTCCCGATGTGTCCGAGGCGCTGACCACGGACGCGCCAGGCC
>NZ_JBFRFV010000134.1:0-393 GCF_052115005.1 Massilia sp. 2TAF26 | reverse complement strand
CGCAGATGCGTGCCCTGGGCGCGAACCCGCAGGTGCTGGCGTTCTCCGAGGTGTACCAGGCGCTGCAGACCGGGGTGGTGGACGGCACCGAGAACCCGCCATCGAATATGTACACCCAGAAGATGCATGAAGTGCAGAAGCATCTGACCACCTCCAACCACGGCTACCTGGGCTATGCGGTGATCGTGAACAAGAAGTTCTGGGATGGCCTGCCGGCCGATATCCGCACCCAGCTGGAAGCGGCAATGCGCGATGCCACCACGTACGAGAAGGCCATTGCCCAACGCGACAACGATATGGCGCTGGACGCAATCAAGAAGTCCGGCAAGACCACCATCTACAACCTGAGCGCCGCCGAACAGGCCGAATGGCGTAAAGCAATGCTGCCGGTGC
>NZ_JBFRFV010000133.1:0-393 GCF_052115005.1 Massilia sp. 2TAF26 | reverse complement strand
GGCCACTGAAGAACATCGCGCCCGCCAGCAACAGCGCATTGCGCTGATGGCGCGCGTTACCCCTTAGTTGACGCTCTCGCGCCACTAAACCGACCGCCCTAGAGGCGGTTTTTTTATGCCCCGTAACCGGGCCGCGAGAGCGGACCCTGATAGAAAGGACTTTATGAGCAAGCTTGCCCTACTGCGCGAACAGCGCGATGTTCTGGCCAAACAGATTCACGAACTGAACGCCAAGACGCCAAGCGACAAACGCATGTCGTCGGAGGATGCGGAAAAGATCGACAAGATCCTGGACGAAGTCGCCAAGGTCGATGCAGAGATCGCCCGTGAGCAGAAGGTTTCCCAGCTCGCCGGTCAGACTGAAGAAGCAATGCGCAACGACCACACCGTCGA
>NZ_JBFRFV010000132.1:0-395 GCF_052115005.1 Massilia sp. 2TAF26 | reverse complement strand
CAGATGAAACGTCCGTGACTCCATGACTGCCCAGGATCTTGTCTTTCCCGTCGTCGGCGGTATCGCCGGATTCCTGGCGTTCATGTCCCTTCCGCTCCTGGGGTTCGCGCTGCTCCACATGATCGGAAAGACAAACTAATGCTGCTCGATCACGTCAAGTCGCTTATGGCGTCGCCTGTGGTGTCCGTGGCTCTTGCCGTCTCCATCGGTGTCTCTTTGGTCCTGCTCTGGGGCGTGGCGTACCGGGGGCGGGATTGATGGATCTCGCCGCCTTCTTCGCCTCGCTCGTCTCCGTGTTCGGGTTCCTTGTCTACCTGTTGTTCGGCTCTGATAGCTGGCTCCCATGATCGGCCTCGATCAGCTTATGAGTGCTATTTCTCTCGGGCTGGCTGGCC
>NZ_JBFRFV010000131.1:0-399 GCF_052115005.1 Massilia sp. 2TAF26 | reverse complement strand
GTGCTGGGCCGCGAACTGTTCGACTTCGCCTTCCGCGAATACGCGCGCCGCTGGAAGTTCAAGCGTCCGACCCCGGCCGACTTCTTCCGCACCATGGAAGACGCTTCCGGCACGGACCTCGACTGGTTCTGGCGCGGCTGGTTCTACACTACCGATCACGTGGACGTGAGCGTGGACGGCATCAGCGAGTACACGATCGGCACCAAGGATCCGGAAATCGAGAAGAAGTGGAAGAAATCCCTGAAGGACCAGGAGCCGGTCTCGATCACCGACCAGCGCAACAAGGGCACGCTGGAGCGCCGCGTCGATGCGCATCCTGAACTCAAGGACTTCTACAACGAGCACGACGACTTCACGGTCACCAACAAGGACCGCAACAAGTACAACGAGGCGATGGAA
>NZ_JBFRFV010000130.1:0-399 GCF_052115005.1 Massilia sp. 2TAF26 | reverse complement strand
GTGCTGGGCCGCGAACTGTTCGACTTCGCCTTCCGCGAATACGCGCGCCGCTGGAAGTTCAAGCGTCCGACCCCGGCCGACTTCTTCCGCACCATGGAAGACGCTTCCGGCACGGACCTCGACTGGTTCTGGCGCGGCTGGTTCTACACCACCGATCACGTGGACGTGAGCGTGGACGGCATCAGCGAGTACACGATCGGCACCAAGGATCCGGAAATCGAGAAGGCCTGGAAGCGTGCACGCCGCAACGAGGAGCCGGTCTCGATCACCGACCAGCGCAACAAGGGCACGCTGGAGCGCCGCGTCGATGCGCATCCTGAACTCAAGGACTTCTACAACGAGCACGACGACTTCACGGTCACCAACAAGGACCGCAACAAGTACAACGAGGCGATGGAA
>NZ_JBFRFV010000129.1:0-401 GCF_052115005.1 Massilia sp. 2TAF26 | reverse complement strand
GCCGGAAAACATCCAGATGCGGTGGCTGGCGAGGCGGGCCGTGGGATCGATGCGTCCGCTGGATGCATTCTGGCTGGTGGTGGCGATCAGGTCCGCGACGCCGGTGCCTCCGGGCGAAACCTGGCACTGGCCCAGTCCGGTACAACTGCACACGGAGGTGGCGCGGCCAACCTGTCCTTCAGCGCAGTAGTAGGGACCGCCGGCCACCACGCCCGCACCAATGACGCTGGCGGAAAAGGCGACATCGAACTGCACCGCCATGAATGCCCCGGACGACAAGCCGGAAACCGATAACTGCGACGCCTTCAGCGACGGCAGCGAAACGACCTGCGACAGCGCGAACAGCGGCGACATCAGCATGGCAAGTGCGAATGCTACGCGCATCATGAGCAGACGAGACA
>NZ_JBFRFV010000128.1:0-402 GCF_052115005.1 Massilia sp. 2TAF26 | reverse complement strand
CCACTCTTCTACGCAGCCCATGATGAAGTCAGCTTGGCGTTGCGCCTTCTTGGCGTTGATTTCGGTTTCCGACACGCCCAGGTCGATCGACTGCACGGCGTCGTCCGCCTTGTCCTTCGCCTTTTCGCGTGCGGCCGCAATGGCCGCTTCGCTTTCCTGTTTGATGACGTCGATCATGCTGTCAACGAAGGTACCAAACTCGGTGCGGGTCCGGTATTTATACGTGACCTTAATGCTGCCCGTGGTGCCGTCGAGCATTGGGAATGTCAGCTCTTTGGAGATTGCTTTGGGTGGTTTGCCAAGGATGACTTTTGCCATGATGTGTTCCTTTCGCGGGAGGATATAAATGCCCGTGCCAGCCGCCGCGCCCGCGAAGGCGACAGCAGCCGGCCGGTGCTCTGG
>NZ_JBFRFV010000127.1:0-407 GCF_052115005.1 Massilia sp. 2TAF26 | reverse complement strand
CCAGGTGCGCATCCGGCTGTGATAGGCGTTCACGTTCTGGATGTGCAGCGCACCGCGCTTTCGTTCGCCGGCGCTCGCGTTGATGGCTTCATGCGAAATCCCGACCTCCCGCGCGAATGCCGGGTAGGCCGCATGGCTATCGGTCACCAGCAGCACGTCGCGCGCCAGGCGCGGCCCCAGGTGTTGCACCAGTTGCCGCTTGCTCACGCTGCCCTTGCCGGTCACGGCGTCGATGGTCTGGCCGCTGCGATCGCGCGCCACCAGGATGCACACTTGTTCACTCGAGATCCCGCGCTTTGTCGCCTTGCCGCCGCGCTTTCGTGGCGGACGGTCGAGATGTCTGGACCCCTTGTGCGATTCGAGCACATACATCTCATCGGCTTCGGCGATGCCGCTCAGCCGTTGCG
>NZ_JBFRFV010000126.1:0-409 GCF_052115005.1 Massilia sp. 2TAF26 | reverse complement strand
GGCCATGACCATGCGCGGCCTGACATCGTCGTACCTGATGCGGCGCATTTACGATTTCAAGGCCGGCGTCGGAACGGTGCTCAATCTCGAACGGGCCGTGACCCTGTCGACCCGCCTGTCGGGCCATCTCGTGCAGGGCCATGTCGACGGCGTCGCACATCTCTCTGAAGTGATCGACGACGGCGGCTCGCGCCGGCTGACGCTCAGCCTGCCGGGCGCCTTGCGCGCCTTCTGCGTCGAGAAGGGCTCGATCGCCCTCGACGGCATCAGCCTGACCCTCAACCACGTCGGCCCGGCCGACGCCGAGGGGCGCTTCGCGGTCGGGATCACGATCATCCCCCACACCTGGACCCACACCAACCTGCAGCACGCCGCGCTCGGCGCCCCGATCAATGTCGAGGTCGACGTG
>NZ_JBFRFV010000125.1:0-410 GCF_052115005.1 Massilia sp. 2TAF26 | reverse complement strand
GATCACACCGGCAAGTTCGCGGCTTGTCGCATCAGCAACCACCGGCAAACGTTCAAGTCCGTGCACCGCCAGACGCACAGCAACCGTGCGGCAGGTTTCCCCACGCAGCGCGACCACTGGGGCGTTCACGCCATACAGTTCGCGCACATGCACGGCATTGGGCGCTTGCTCCATCGCAGCGCGGTCCAGCATGCCGAGCACTGCGCCCTGATGCGTAACGGGATAAGCGCGGTGCTTCTGATTGGCGCCGAAGTGCGATTGCAGGACATCGGCAATCAGCGCGTCGGCATCGATCGACATCGCAGTGGCAGTCATCACCTCTTCCACGCTGTGGCGTTCCAGCGGATCGATGCCGTACTCGCGGTAGATATGGTGGCCGCGGCGTGCGATCTTCTCGGTCAGGATCGAGC
>NZ_JBFRFV010000124.1:0-412 GCF_052115005.1 Massilia sp. 2TAF26 | reverse complement strand
TCCCACAGCTGCTCCGCATTCATTTCGCCCAGGCCTTTGAAGCGGGAGATGGTCCACGATCCATCCTTGAGACCATCCTTGCGCAGCTTGTCCTCGATCGCCACCAGTTCGCCGTCATCCAGCGCATACAGCTTCTGGATCGGCTTCTTGCCGCGCGCCGGTGCATCCACGCGATACAGTGGTGGACGCGCCACGCAGATATGGCCCTTCTCGATCAGCGCCGGGAAGTGGCGGAAGAAGAGGGTAAGCAGCAGCACCTGGATGTGGGAACCGTCGACATCCGCATCGGAGAGGATGCAGATTTTGCCGTAGCGGAGGCCGCTCAGGTCCGGCGACTCGCCGTAGTTGTGCGGATCGACACCGATTGCCACGGCGATGTCGTGGATCTCGTTATTGGCGTACAGGCGATCGC
>NZ_JBFRFV010000123.1:0-424 GCF_052115005.1 Massilia sp. 2TAF26 | reverse complement strand
CGCTGGCCATCCAGCGCCCAGCGCCAGCCGAAGTAGTGGTCCAGGTAACGGCTGGCGATGCCGCGGAACGGCAGCAGCCAGGTTCGCATCCGGCTGTGATAGGCGTTCACGTTCTGGATGTGCAGCGCACCGCGCTTTCTTTCGCCGGCCCTCGTATTGATGGCCTCATGTGAAATCCCGACCTCCCGCGCGAATGCCGGGTAGGCCGCATGGCTATCGGTCACCAACAGCACGTCGTGTGCCAGGCGCGGCCCCAGGTGTTGCAACAGTTGCCGCCTGCTGACGCTCCCCTTGCCGGTCACGGCGTCGATGGTCTGGCCGCTGCGATCGCGCGCCACCAGGATGCACACTTGTTCATTCGAGATCCCACGCTTTGTCGCCTTGCCGCCGCGCTTTCGTGGCGGACGATCGAGATGTCTGGACC
>NZ_JBFRFV010000122.1:0-432 GCF_052115005.1 Massilia sp. 2TAF26 | reverse complement strand
GCGCATACCCCGCTGCCACCACTCAAACGCGGTCATCACCTGCGCCGCACGCCAATTCAGGCATTCACCTTCAGGCATGCGGGTAAGCTTGCGATAGAGTGCTTCGAAGGTGGGGCGGCCGTTGCAGCTTTCCTGCGCCGGTGCTGAAGCGAAAAGGCGATGCAGATCGACCAACACATCCTCTGCCTGTGGCGCAGATGGAGCGGCTGTGAGCATGGCATTCCATACGCTCGGCGGGCAATCGTCGTTGCCGGTGCTGCGGAGGATTGCCTTCACCGCTGCGATATGCATGGCCTCGGTGATCGTCACCGGCACCAGCTTCCAGCCTTCCTGTACTGCGCTTGCCTTCGGTGCCAAGAGTAGCATCAGGTGATTCATCTCGTTCAGCGTGAAGGTGTAGAACTTCTCGTCCTTGCCGGTGCGTTCCAATTC
>NZ_JBFRFV010000121.1:0-433 GCF_052115005.1 Massilia sp. 2TAF26 | reverse complement strand
CCTGTTTATCGGTGCCGGTGGCGGCACCAGTTGGGAGCGGGCGGCCATGGGGCTGCCGACGATTTGCATTGCGGTCTCGAATAATCAGCAGGCCAACGGCGAGGTGATGGCGACCTCGGGCGCTCATGTGTTCCTGGGCAACCGCGAGCATGTCAGCGTCGAGCAGTTGCGCCAAGCCATCGGTTTTGTCGTAGGCAATCAAGGTTTTCGTCAAAGTATGGCCGAACGCTCACGGCAGTTGGTCGATGGCCGTGGCGCGCAGCGGGTGGCGGCAGCACTGGCGGGAGCGGTACTGCAGGTGCGTCGAGCCGATCCGGACGATGCGCAATTGTTGTTCGAGGGACGTAATGCCGAGGCAGTACGGCGCTGGTCGCTGGACACCCACGCCATCGATTGGCAGCGGCATCAGGTCTGGTTGGCCGCGAGCCTGAAC
>NZ_JBFRFV010000120.1:0-435 GCF_052115005.1 Massilia sp. 2TAF26 | reverse complement strand
CGTCGAACAGGATGCCCGCGCTCTTCAGGTTGTGGCGCGCCATCGCCACCATATCGCCCGAAATATCGGAACCGAAAATGGTTGGCTCAGTCGGCAGAGGACGCGGCTTGATGGCCGCCTTCATCTCTTCCCATGGCTGTGGATCGAAATCATAGAACTTCTCGAATGCAAAGCGGCGCCGTGCACCGGGCGGGATGCCCTGCACCATCTGCGCCGCTTCGCACAGGATGGTGCCGGAACCGCACATCGGGTCGAACAGCGGCATGCCCGGTTTCCAGCCCGCCACGCGCAGCAGGCCGGCCGCCAGGTTTTCGCGCAGCGGCGCGTCGCCCGTTTCGCTGCGCCAGCCGCGCTTGAACAGCGCTTCGCCCGAGGTGTCCAGATAAATGATGAACTGGCGCTGGTCGAGGAAGCCGACAATGCGCATGTCCGGTT
>NZ_JBFRFV010000119.1:0-440 GCF_052115005.1 Massilia sp. 2TAF26 | reverse complement strand
GCGCGGAAGGCCATTACGGTCCCTTTGGCCTTTCTTCGTCTGCGATCGCTGCGTCTAGAATCTCCTGCGCGCGACCCATGGCGAGAATGCCTCCGTCCTCCAACGCTTGCACGCCAGCACGGGTATCCGTGCGGTTCAAGTCAATGTAACTGGCCGCCGCTGAATCCGCCAGGCTCGCACGGATCGCAGCGGACTGCTGGCGCGCTGGCAGAGAGGCTGATGGATCATCTAGAGCAGCCATCTCTATGGCTACTTTTTCAGCCTGGGTAAAGCGATTGCGAAACGCCAGCTTCGTGATATGGCGCGGCAGCGTCGAAGGATCGACGTAGCCTACCGGATAAATTATTTCATCGGTCATGAGTAATTCCCATAAGAGCGTAGTACGTTGGAGGAAACGTTCGCGAATTTGGTGGTGCTGATCGGGAAGAACAGTGCTGGCA
>NZ_JBFRFV010000118.1:0-444 GCF_052115005.1 Massilia sp. 2TAF26 | reverse complement strand
AGATAAATTATTTTAAAAAATTTAGTCGTAGTTGTTTAATTTGACAACTACGATTTTTTATTTATGTTCGTATTTTTGTTTGTGTTTATTTAGACACATAACTGTGTTCAAATGAACACACACGAAAATCGCTAAAACTACTGATATATCAACATTTTTTACACTTTTTAAAGTCTCTCTCTTCTCACTCTATATATAAGGGGCTTTTCTCCATGCAAGGTTCGGGTAGTATTTTTTTGCCCTTCGGGTTCGCTACGCCAAAAAAATCTCCACCCTTTCCCCCTTGCATTCCGAAATTTTGGCGGTGCTGAACTGTCGCCAAGCCGACGTACCTAAAACGAGGATTTAAGGCAATCGGCTTGCTCGTGCCATTATACCGCCAAAACCGCCTGTGCTACCGTTCATAATTTTTTTCTTTTGCCTTATGGATCTACGCAATAAGGG
>NZ_JBFRFV010000117.1:0-458 GCF_052115005.1 Massilia sp. 2TAF26 | reverse complement strand
CGCATGGCTGCGCGGTCCAGTTGTTCGGTACGGTCCAGGTCTTTGATGGTCAGGGTTTTCATGGCAATGCTCCTCGATGATGGAATGATGGGATGGGATAAAAGGGATCAGCGGCGCACGATGGTGTTCTGGCCGTTCTGGTGGACCTTGCTGTCCACGCTGACGCCGCCCAGGAAGGCCGAGTCGTTGGCGGTGGCCGTCATCACGTTCTGCATCTGGCCCAGGTTCTGTGCGGCGTTGATCGACGAGTCGTAGCTTGGTGCGTAGGTGATGTCGCCGGTCTTGWMCGACGGCGAGAACATGCTCCAGCCGCCGCGCACGGTRCGCATGGCTGCGCGGTCCAGTTGTTCGGTACGGTCCAGGTCTTTGATGGTCAGGGTTTTCATGGCAATGCTCCTCGATGATGGAATGATGGGATGGGATAAAAGGGATCAGCGGCGCACGATGGTGTTCTGGCC
>NZ_JBFRFV010000116.1:0-463 GCF_052115005.1 Massilia sp. 2TAF26 | reverse complement strand
GATGCTGGGCCACAGCCGCGTCCAGCCGTCCGCATACTTCAGCGCGACAGCCATGGCGATGTCGACCAGTGCCGCGGCCAGCAACAGCAGCCAGGCCATTACGCGGCATCCGCCCGCGCTGGTGGAATGGCGGCGGCGAGTCCGCGCTGCACGGCGGGACGCGCTTCGATGCGCGCCAGCCATTCCGCTACTGCCGGGTAATCGCTCATCGAAATCCCCAGCTCATGGTGCGAACGCAGCCAGGTGAAGGCCGCGATATCGGCGATCGAATACTGGCCGGCAGCCACCCACGGCTGTTCGCGCAAGCGCTCTTCGTACACGCCGTACAGCCGCCGCGCCTCGCGTCCATAGCGCTCCAGCGCCATCTCGTTGCGCTCCTTCGCACCATGACGGAAGAACCAGAGCTGGCCCAGCATCGGACCAATACTCGCCATCTGCAGGAACAGCCATTGCAGCACTTCGC
>NZ_JBFRFV010000115.1:0-467 GCF_052115005.1 Massilia sp. 2TAF26 | reverse complement strand
GACCAGAACTTCGAAGATGGCAACCAGGACAACGGCCACAGTTCGTACGCCGGCCGCGCTCGCGCCGTCCGCAGATTGCCAATTTAGTCCTTCATCAATTTGAACCGGGCCGCAACACGCGGCTTCACCTTCATTCGTCCAGGGAGCTTTGATGAGCACCACCGCGTCCACCGCCGACAAATCGGCGGGCCAACAAAAGATCAATCACGACCAGCTGCGCCTGTCGGCGATGCTCGTCGCTATGGTTGCGCCGTTCATGGGCAAGTCCGATCCGCGTCACTATCTGAACGGCATCAATGTGCGCCCGCACCCGAACGGCGGAGCAATCATCGCCGCCTCGAATGGCCATGTTCTGGGTGCGGTGCACGACAAGCTCGCCACGTGCGAGCACGAAGTAACGTTACATCTGGCATCCGGTATCGTTACAGCATGCCGTGCGCATCAGGGCGACAAACGCGAACTGGTGC
>NZ_JBFRFV010000114.1:0-469 GCF_052115005.1 Massilia sp. 2TAF26 | reverse complement strand
GTGCTGGATCGTTCCGATAAAGCGGTCAGTGTCATGGTCGCACACCAAGTAGACCGGCTCAATCGACACTCCGGAAAGCTTGAGCCTGTGCTCAATTGCGACGCGCGCCGCGTCGTCGCATTTGACGACGTCTTCCATACCTTCTGGCCAGACACCATCGCGGAACTGAAGAAAATATTTTTGCTCGGATGCTTCGGCCGGCTCACCAGTCCAGACAGTTACATGGGCAACGGAACCAAGCACTGTCACATCGAGCAGGCCACTGCCCACAGGGCGAGCGAAAAAGTTGATACGCATGTTGTCTCCTTGTTGGCGTCCAATCGTACCACCACTCAACAGTAGAGACACAGCAAGACAAGTTTGTAGGAGAATGAATTATGAAGATGTTTCTTGACTCGGACGAAGTGCGGGAGCTCACTGATCGAATTCAGCGGGCCGCGCAAGCGAAGGTGCTGAGATCCATGGGGAT
>NZ_JBFRFV010000113.1:0-475 GCF_052115005.1 Massilia sp. 2TAF26 | reverse complement strand
GGCCACCGCTATGCGCACCACAGGAACCGGCCAGCGGCGTCCGGCGAGGCCTGGCGCAGTTTCCCCGTTGATCGGCTTCAGCCTTCTCCAGGGCGACGTAGATAGCACGATGGGACGCAGCACGCCGACAATTCCGACTATGCGTGGAACCAGAACTTCGACAATGGCAACCAGAACAACAACCACAAGTCGTACGCCGGCCGCGCTCGCGCCGTCCGCAGATCAAAACGGAGACGAGTTCACTTTCGAGGACTTGGTGGTAGCATACTTCGACTGCCGCCGCAATAAGCGCAACACCCCGAGCGCCCTGGCCTTCGAGCAACACCTTGAACGCAACCTCATGCAGCTGCACGAAGAGTTGTGTGATGGGTCTTACACACCAGGGCGCTCGATCTGTTTCGTTGTGACGCACCCGAAGGCACGCGAAGTCTGGGCAGCCGGCTTCCGCGATCGCGTCGTGCATCACCTGTTATAC
>NZ_JBFRFV010000112.1:0-476 GCF_052115005.1 Massilia sp. 2TAF26 | reverse complement strand
TCATCGCCTGTAATCGCCAAGGCATCCACCATGTGCACTTATTCACTTGTCCCTATAACGTTGGCCCCTGCATGAGTGTCAGGGAACGTCATAGGCAAATGACAGCTTACTTTGTTTGTTGATACATACAGATTTTCTACCCTAAGTGTGTGTCTAACTTTCGTTAGCTACACGCTTAAAGAAAACTTTACTTCTTCCAGATTGTTAAAGAACGAGAACTACACTTATCGAAATCCAGYTTGGACTGAACTTKGATAAATGCAGTGATGAAGAGTTGGTGGAGGATGACGGGATCGAACCGACGACCCCCTGCTTGCAAAGCAGGTGCTCTCCCAGCTGAGCTAATCCCCCTCGGAATTACTACCGCATGATCCGTGGTAGGGCTGGTTGGACTCGAACCAACGACCCCCGCGTTATCAACACGGTGCTCTAACCAGCTGAGCTACAGCCCCGAAAACTCTTCTCGTTTAACTTTA
>NZ_JBFRFV010000111.1:0-480 GCF_052115005.1 Massilia sp. 2TAF26 | reverse complement strand
GCCCGCCACCTGGCCGCCAAGCGCCTGACCGAACAGTCCAGCCGCCACGACGACCTGTCGGCCCAGATCGAGCTGGCCCTCTCCCAGGACCGCGAGGACCTGATCCGCGCCGCGCCGGAGCACCAGCTGGACATCGAGGCCCAGGTCCCGGTGCTGGAGAACGCCGTCGCCGACGCCGCCCAGCGCCAGGCCGAGCTGGAAGGCTATCTGGCCGCCCTGCAGGCCACCCGCCGCGAGATGGCCGAGGACCTGACCGACCTGACCGCCGCTCGCGCCAAGACCCCGCAGCCGCCCACCGACGCCGAACTGGCGCGCGGGGCCAAGCTGTCGGAACTGGAGCGCTTGGCCCGCGGCCACCGCGTCGACGAACGGCTGGCCGCCCTGCGCGCCGCGCGCAACGGGAGCTGAGCCGATGTGGGGGTTCCTGTCGGCCGACGGCAACACGATCTTCCTGGCCGCCCTTCTGCTGATGCTGTTGAT
>NZ_JBFRFV010000110.1:0-486 GCF_052115005.1 Massilia sp. 2TAF26 | reverse complement strand
GTCGGTCCAGTGCTTGACCCAGAGAACGGTCTCGAGGTTGTGCGGGGACTCCTTGGCGGGAGCAGGGGCGGCGGCGGTGGCGGTCTCGGCCGTCATGTCTTCGGTTTTCGATCCTGTTCGCGCGCAGCGCACGCAAGAAAAGTCGGGCGTCGCTCCGGCCCTGAAGGCGACACGGGTGTCATGTGAGAAGTTGAGAGCGGATGTCAACTTTTGCTCTCTGAACCCGCTTTGAGAAAAAATTCTACGAGCGGCCCAAAATATCGCCGTTCGCTTTTTCTGACTGTGTCAAAAATGTGATTGCCGACCACCCCAACGGGGCGCAGACTTCCTTTTGCTTCGTTCGCGAAGCCAACGATACGGAGGAACGTATGCGGGTGAGGTTCGTCATGGCCGCCGCGGCGGCCAGTCTGTTAGCGTTAGGCGTAGCGGGTTGTGAAGGCGGCGCCCAATCCAAGTCCGCCAAGGCCCAACAAGTGACCCTGGAAG
>NZ_JBFRFV010000109.1:0-488 GCF_052115005.1 Massilia sp. 2TAF26 | reverse complement strand
CTCTCAATCACTTAGAAGATGAAGGGATGATTATCCGCTCTCGAAATAATAATGACCGCCGCACTGTATGGATTGAACTCTCTGAATCAGGTGAACAAATTGCAAAACAAATGATCGACAACCGCCAGCTGCTTGTCAATCAGCTGTTCAACCACCTTTCAGAAGAAGATAAAAAAACATTTTTTGAATTAATCGAAAAAATGATGGACGAACCATTAAAGGCTTAGGAACATTCCTAAGCCTTTGTCCTCTTTTCAACCTTTGCAGTCTAGGAAGGACGAGTACCGGAGCGGAGCGAATTTAGATTCGTGAGCACCGGCACGCAGACCTGACACCGAATGCGAGGGTTTGTCTACACGCTGAGGCTTAGGAGGATTCCTAAGCCTTCTTTTTTATGGCTTTAAGATGACCTTTATACAATCATCCTTCTTATCATTAAATATGTGATATGCATGAGCGGCATCATCTAACGGCAATTGGTGTGTGAT
>NZ_JBFRFV010000108.1:0-489 GCF_052115005.1 Massilia sp. 2TAF26 | reverse complement strand
CCGGAGCGAATCGCTTCGATGCACCCGGAGAATGTCTTATGGCGGCGTATTTCACCCAGCAACTGATAGGTATCGGAGGCCTTTCAGTTGATCCATATGGCGAGACTAATACGGCAAGGCTGCGACGGGTTTACGTAGCAGCTTCTTCAAGGGGGCAACACGTGGGTCAAACGCTAGTAAAAGCGCTGGTCGCACATGCCACTCTTCGCTTTCAGAACGTACGTCTTTCCACCGATACGTCTGAAGGAGACGCGTTTTACCTGCACTGCGGTTTCATGCGAACAGAGGATGTCCATGCTACTCATATCATGCTGCTAGGCGACGCCTGATTCAGGCAGCTATCGGCCGATTCTGTTGAAAAAGTCGGCCATGGTTTGCGTATCAGAAAAGTACGCGTCCGAGATTGAAATCTTTACTTTTTGYAGTGGCTTCCGGACTCAGATTTCACGTAGCAGCGTGCAAAAAAGGTGTTTTCACCAGTCAATGAAC
>NZ_JBFRFV010000107.1:0-489 GCF_052115005.1 Massilia sp. 2TAF26 | reverse complement strand
ACGCCGTGTTGGCCGGCAAATCCCATAAGGAGGCCGCAATCGCCGCTGGGTACAGCGCGAAGACCGCCGGCCCGGCCGGATCGCGCCTGGTAAAGGAACCGCCGGTCGCGGCATACATTGCAGCGTGCCGCGCCGCTACCAAGGAATATCCGGTGCCGGCGCCGCCAAAACCGTTCGATCCGACCAACCCGGTTCTGTTCAGCGATCCAAAAGCATTTTTGACCGCTGCCATGAACGATGGCGAGTTGCCGGAGAAGCTGCGGGTGGAGGCGGCCAAGGCGTTGATGCCGTTCGTGCACCAGCGCAAAGGCGAGGGCGGCAAGAAAGAGGCGAAGAAGGACGCCGCCGCGAATGTGGCGACTGGACGGTTTGGCGCGCCACCACCACCTCCTCGACTGGTGGCGGGCGGTAAAAAATGAGTTTCAGCTGGACGACGTCCTGCCCCGATTGGGAGCGCAGGATTGTCGCACGCGAGACGCTCACGCCTTG
>NZ_JBFRFV010000106.1:0-492 GCF_052115005.1 Massilia sp. 2TAF26 | reverse complement strand
CAGCAGATGTGCGCCATCGGACGGGCGCTGATGGCCAAGCCTTCCATGATTTTGCTGGACGAACCTTCGATGGGCATCGCGCCGCAGATCGTCGAAGAGATCTTCGGCATCGTGAAAGACCTGAACGTGAAGGAGAACGTGTCCTTCCTGCTGGCCGAGCAGAACACCATGGTGGCGCTGCGCTACGCGGATTTCGGCTACATCCTGGAGAACGGCCGCGTGGTGATGGAAGGCGAAGCTTCGGAGCTGGCGAACAACGAAGACGTGAAGGAATTCTATCTGGGCATGTCCGGCGCAGGCCGCAAGAGCTTCCGGGACATGAAGTTTTACCGCCGCCGCAAACGCTGGCTGGCCTGATCAAGAGACGCATGAATATCAAGCAAGCGAAGGAATTCTGCCGGTGCCTGCCCGGCGAAACGGAAGACATCAAATGGGTGGATCACCTTGTGTTCTCGGTCGGCGGCAAGATGTTTGCCGTCACCGATGTGGACG
>NZ_JBFRFV010000105.1:0-494 GCF_052115005.1 Massilia sp. 2TAF26 | reverse complement strand
GCGCGGTCTGGTACTGCGACATGCCAGGAATGCTGTCGCACTTGTGCTGCAGGCTCAGCAGGCCAGCCTGCAGATAGGTGGTGTTATCGCCAGGGACCTTGAAGCCGGTGCCCAGTGCGGTGCCGGCGCCGGACAGGATGTTGGCGAACGGCGTACCGGTGGTGTCCGGCGACAGGCCGCGCTCAGGCTGGAAGCCGTTGGCGAAGTCGCGCTGGTGCGAGCTCAGCTTGTCGTTCACGTCGTGGGTGACGCTGGCCATCACGTTCCAGCCGTCGTCGTTCAGGCTGCCCAGGCCGCCCAGCAAGGTATAACGGCGATTCATGCCGCCGCCGTGCTGGGTGCCGTTCAGGTCGGTGCCCACTTCCAGGCCCTTGTAGTCGGTCTTCAGGATGAAGTTGACCACGCCGCCGATGGCGTCGGTACCGTAGATTGCGGAAGCACCGTCTTTCAGGATTTCCACGCGCTGAATCGCGCCCAGCGGAATCGAGTTCAGG
>NZ_JBFRFV010000104.1:0-496 GCF_052115005.1 Massilia sp. 2TAF26 | reverse complement strand
GGTCTGGCCGCTGCGATCGCGTGCCACCAGGATGCACACTTGTTCATTCGAGATCCCGCGCTTTGTCGCCTTGCCGCCGCGTCTTCGTGGCGGACGGTCGAGATGTCTGGAGCCCTTGTGCGATTCGAGCACATACATCTCATCGGCTTCGGCGATGCCGCTCAGCCGCTGCGGGCGGTCATCCTTGCTCAAGGCCAGGAAACGGTGGCGCCATCGAAAGCTGGTCGCACTGGCCACGCCGATCTCGCGCGCCGAGCGGCGCACGCTGCGGGAGTCGAGCATGCAGCCGAGGTAGTCGAGCCAGTGTGCCTTGTRGCGCAGCCGCGCCAGCGGCGTGCCGCTGAGCAGGTTGAAGGTGCGATGGCAGTTGCGGCAGCGGTAGCGCTGCAGTCCGTGCGCATGGCCGTGGCGAAAGGGTTTGTCGGCCTGGCAGTGCGGGCAGCAGAGTGGCGCGGCGGGCTGCTCGACGATCTCGAGTACACGGTCGAGGCCGGCC
>NZ_JBFRFV010000103.1:0-506 GCF_052115005.1 Massilia sp. 2TAF26 | reverse complement strand
AGCTGGAATCGTTCACCCCCGCCAACGGCAGCACCCGCTACCGGGTCGACTGTCCCGACGCCCGCTTCCGCTTCGCCCCCGACGACGCCCTGGCCCGGGCGCGCGACGGCGTCGACCTGATCCATTTCGACGGCAAGCGCTACATGACGCTGACCCGGCGCGTGCCGCCCTATCTGGAACGGCCGGAGGTGCGGCTGGTGATCGCCACCGACACCGCGCCGTTCGACGCCTCGCGCCGCGTGCTGGGCGTCGGCGTGCTGGCCGTGTCGCTGGTGACCATCGCCCTGGTCAGCCTGCTGGGCTGGTGGGTGGCGCGCAAGGGCCTGGCCCCCGTCGACCGCCTGTCGCAGCGCGCCCGCGCGCTGAACCCCAACGATCTTGGCCTGCGCATGCCCACCCACGACCTGCCGACCGAGCTGGTGGGCCTGATGACCGCCTTCAACGGCGCGCTCGACCGCCTGCAGGACGCCTACGAGCGCCTGGCCTCGTTCAACGCCGACGTCGCC
>NZ_JBFRFV010000102.1:0-509 GCF_052115005.1 Massilia sp. 2TAF26 | reverse complement strand
GTCGATCCGAACGAACCGCTGTGTGATCCGACCAAGCCTGGCGCTGGCTGCAAGCTTGAAATTTCCATCGACGGCAAGCCCTGCACCATTGGAAACCTCGAGTGCGAACACTGGACCCAGGTCGATCAGGCAGACTCCACCCACACTCGCGTTTCCTGCAAACACGGACCCTATGCCGTCGCTCTCGCCGTCTGCGCACCGTTGGAAGGTGCCTATTATCCCGGTGGCAGGACCGCCACACAGGCTAATACCGACGGCGATCCCAACACGTCGGATAACACCGACTTCAAGGGCAGTCCACTGCCCAATAATCCCGCTCCGCAGACACTCCCCGGTACTGGAACTACCACCGGCACGACTCCCGCCCCCGGCGACGCTGGGCAGACAAGCCCGTCTGCGGATTCCAATTCGCAGGAGTGCTTCCCTACCGGCTGGGGCATGTTCAATCCCGTCGAATGGGTGCTGAAACCTTTGGGCTGTGCGTTCATCCCCAAGACCTCGCAACAGAC
>NZ_JBFRFV010000101.1:0-520 GCF_052115005.1 Massilia sp. 2TAF26 | reverse complement strand
GCCCTTGCCGGTCACGGCGTCGATGGTCTGGCCGCTGCGATCGCGTGCCACCAGGATGCACACTTGTTCATTCGAGATCCCGCGCTTTGTCGCCTTGCCGCCGCGTCTTCGTGGCGGACGGTCGAGATGTCTGGAGCCCTTGTGCGATTCGAGCACATACATCTCATCGGCCTCGGCGATGCCGCTCAGCCGCTGCGGGCGGTCATCCTTGCTCAAGGCCAGGAAACGGTGGCGCCATCGAAAGCTGGTCGCACTGGCCACGCCGATCTCGCGCGCCGAGCGGCGCACGCTGCGGGAGTCGAGCATGCAGCCGAGGTGGTCGAGCCAGCGTGCCTTGTGGCGCAGCCGGGCCAGCGGCGTGCCGCTGAGCCGGTTGAAGGTGCGATGGCAGTTGCGGCAGCGGTAGCGCTGCAGTCCGTGCGCATGGCCGTGGCGAAAGGGTTTGTCGGCCTGGCAGTGCGGGCAGCAGAGTGGCGCGGCGGGCTGCTCGACGATCTCGAGTACACGGTCGAGGCCGGCC
>NZ_JBFRFV010000100.1:0-530 GCF_052115005.1 Massilia sp. 2TAF26 | reverse complement strand
TCCTTCGCGTCAGCGAGGCTCAGGGCCAGCGCTGCAGGAGGTGTGATCAGCCGTACCGTCATCGTTGATTCCTTTGTGTTGCGGCTTGCCGTCCGCCACCTGATGCCTCTGGTCGGCTGGTGGCCTCGTCGCGGCCAGGCGAATAGCCAGCACCTGCTGGCGCGCGGGCGTATTGCGAACTTTGCGTAATCGTCGGAGCGTAGCCGGTCAACATCAGCACAGCAGCGCCGGGCGAAACATACTGCGCCGCAGTTTGCGTGATCGATGGTGCGAAGCCGGACAGGGTCAGGCTGGCCGCGCCGGGCGAAATCGTCTTCGGTTGGGCAAAGGTGGGGGCGTACCCAGCAATCGATAACGTCGCTGTGCCAGGTGTAATCGTGACACCGCCGCTTTGCGTGATGCTCGGCGCGAAGCCAACAATATTCAACGCAGCCGCGCCCGGTGCAACGATTTGATTACTTGTCTGTCCGAACGACGGTGCATAACCCGTAAGGGTTAGGCCTGCCGGCGCGGGAGTCACTACCCTGTTA
>NZ_JBFRFV010000099.1:0-530 GCF_052115005.1 Massilia sp. 2TAF26 | reverse complement strand
CACCGGCTGCGTCGGCTGTCCTCTTGCTCAAGAGGACAGCGCACTCGATACGGTGCTGCTGAACGCTTCGTGGACCTACCTGGCACCCATGAAGGGAATCAAAGTCCTTTGGCGGGAGCTTCGCGAACCGCAGCATCGCCTGCGCAAGTCCGGCATCGAACGCCTCAAGGACGGCAGTATCGGTAAGAACCCGCAACGCATGGGTCCACTCACGTTGGAGGCCCGGTTGATGGGGCTGGAACGTCTTCTTGCTATCCAGGCCGAAGTGAATACCTCCGCCGCATTGTTGCGCCGGCCGCTGGTGGACATTATCAATGCTGAAGAAGAAGCGCGCATTCGTGAACTGATCAGCCTAAACACTTGGCCGGACAGATGGGATGGCAGCGAGCCGTTGGCGACAACCATCATGGACGTGGTTTATCAAAATGGTGCGGTGCAGCCGCGCCTGTTCTCGGAGACTGATTAATGGACTGGTTCCGTATGTACAGCGAGTTTGCCGCTGATCCGAAAGTGCAGAGCCTGCCGGAAGT
>NZ_JBFRFV010000098.1:0-536 GCF_052115005.1 Massilia sp. 2TAF26 | reverse complement strand
ATCTTGTTCTGGCCGTTCTGGTGGACCTTGCTGTCCACGCTGACGCCGCCCAGGAAGGCCGAGTCGTTGGCGGTGGCCGTCATCACGTTCTGCATCTGGCCCAGGTTCTGTGCGGCGTTGATCGACGAGTCGTAGCTCGGTGCGTAGGTGATGTCGCCGGTCTTGWMCGACGGCGAGAACATGCTCCAGCCGCCGCGCACGGTRCGCATGGCTGYGCGGTCCAGTTGTTCGGTACGGTCCAGGTCTTTGATGGTCAGGGTTTTCATGGCAATGCTCCTCGATGATGGAATGATGGGATGGGATAAAAGGGATCAGCGGCGCACGATGGTGTTCTGGCCGTTTTGCGAGACGTCGTTGTCGACGTGCACGCCGTCGACGAAGGCCGAGCCGTTGGCGGTGGCAGTCATCACGTTCTGGACCTGGCCCAGGGTTTGGGCGGCGTTGATCGACGAGTTGGACGTCGGCGCATAAGTGATGTCGCCGAAGGAGTACGAGGGCGATGCGAACTTGAAGCCGCCGCGGACGGCCGCGGACGG
>NZ_JBFRFV010000097.1:0-537 GCF_052115005.1 Massilia sp. 2TAF26 | reverse complement strand
CAGCGGAGGAGCGCGATGCCTACCGCGCCGCAGTTGGCGCACATTTCGATGCGGTGTGGGCGAATTGCCGCCAGCATGACGTGCCGCTGTGCGTTGCCACGATCGAACAGCCGGTCGGCGCCGTGCTGCGCGACTGGCTGCGTCCACCTTCGGCGAGGAAGCGTTGATGGCCAGTCTTCAGCCTTTGTGGTGGTTCGCGCTGCCGGTACTGCTGCTGCCGATCTGGTGGCACATGCAGAAGCGCGAGCGCGTCAAGACGGAGTTGCTGGCCACCGCCCGCTTCCTGCCTGCCGCTGCGCCCCAGCAGCAGCGCGTGCCGCGCTGGATCGAGCTTCTGCTGCTCGTCCTGCGTCTGCTGCTGCTCATCACGCTGATCGCCTGGCTGGCCGTCACCACTATTCCCTGGCGCGGAGACACCGTTCTCATCGAAGCGCCGCTCGAATCCAGTGAACCGGCCTGGGTCGTCCAGCAGGTCGCCGCAGCCGGCATGACGCAAGCCGCGCGCCTGCCTTTGCCTGCCGATGCACTGTCCTGGCT
>NZ_JBFRFV010000096.1:0-538 GCF_052115005.1 Massilia sp. 2TAF26 | reverse complement strand
GGTCTAAGATCCTTTCTCGTAACGACTCCCCGTGTTGCGACCTCAATATCCACACAACGCTCGGCGGAAATAGGAGACGTGCCAGCGACCATCTGGGAAAAATATGAAGCGGAGACACCCAGCGCTGTGGCCAGCTGAGTGGCGCGTCCCCGTTCGGATGAGATGTAAGTTTTGAGGTCCATGGCACGAGTTTAGTGTTTGCTAAACCTCATGTCAAGTGAATGCTACTTTAGAAAAAGCTAAACTACTGCAATGGATATCGTTGACCGCCGCCGAGAAAACTTGAAACGCTGGATTGCGCTTCATGGCACACCACAGAAAGAAAAGAGTCTGTTTTCCCAGCTCAAGGGGACTGGCTCATTTGGCGAGAAAGTAGCGCGCCGTCTCGAGGTCGAATATCAGATGGGTGATCTATACCTTGACCAAGAGCCGGAACTCGAATCAAGCGACGATAGCCTGCCGTATATGCATAATGTGAGCAGGGTTGCGGTCGGCTCTTCGGCCCGCGACACAGTTCCGATTAAGATGGTGTCTATGC
>NZ_JBFRFV010000095.1:0-546 GCF_052115005.1 Massilia sp. 2TAF26 | reverse complement strand
TGCCAATGCAGGTCGTCACCGTCTGGTTGGCCGAAGTGGACGCGGCGGCCAGCAACAAGTCGATGGGGACGGCAATCCGCATGATGTTCGGCGCCGGTCTGCGCGAAGCAGAGGCCGCTGGCGCGCGCTGGGAATGGATGGACTGGGAGCGCGGCACTTACACCCCTGGCGAAACGAAAGGGCGGGAAGCCGTGCCGGTCCCGCTGCCGGCATGGCTGCTTGAACATCTGGCGCCACTGCGAAAAGACTCGGGACTGATCGCCCCTCGCGCGGATGGCAACCGCTTTGGCAGTGGGTTTGCCCGGCGCGTTATCCATATCGCGAACCAGAAAAGCAGCGTCAACGGCATTACGCCACACCGCCTGCGTGGCAGCTTTGCGACGCTGCTACTTGAAGCAGGAGCCACCTTACGCACCGTCCAGGAGGTCATGCGACACAAGAGCCCGCTGACCACGATGGAGTACATCGAGTCGAATATGGAGACGGTCGTGGCGGCGCAGCAACGTATCGCCGAAAAAACCGGAATGTTAAGGCGCGAAAGTGGCG
>NZ_JBFRFV010000094.1:0-549 GCF_052115005.1 Massilia sp. 2TAF26 | reverse complement strand
TGGCTGCGCGGTCCAGTTTGTCGGTGTGGGCCAGGTCGGTGATGATCAGGGTTTTCATGGTAAATCTCCTTGGATGTCGGTTGGTTGGTTGAGGCATTTGATTTGCGCTCGATGGACTATCAGCAGGATGCGTGCCAGCTTCGTTCGAGCGTCACCAATTAAAACGCAAGTTATTGAAATTAAAGGTGTTTTTATTCTTATTCTCAGCCGTTCACGGCATCGGAGGAAGCGGCCGCAGGCATCGCCGGTGATGGCCCGGACCCAACACTTTTATGGGCCTGTTCGGTGCTGCCCGACAGATGCCGAATGAAGATGTTCCGATTGGGACGGCGCAAAAAAACGGCGCTGTTTGCATTAAGTGTTGAATCTGCCCAGCGCCGCTCTCAAAAAGGCACCGGGGCTGGCAATGCGCTGGCCATCCAGCGCCCAGCGCCAGCCGAAGTAGTGGTCCAGGTAACGGCTGGCGATGCCGCGGAACGGCAGCAGCCAGGTTCGCATCCGGCTGTGATAGGCGTTCACGTTCTGGATGTGCAGCGCACCGCGCTTTCT
>NZ_JBFRFV010000093.1:0-562 GCF_052115005.1 Massilia sp. 2TAF26 | reverse complement strand
GAGGATGAGCGCAAGGCGCAGGACGCACAGGCCGACGAGGTAAAACGCCTGAAGGCCGAACTCAAGCGCATTACCGAGGAGCGCGACATCTTGCGAAAGGCCGCGGCGTACTTTGCCAAGGCGTCAGGGTAAGGTACGCCTTCATTCATCAGCATYAAGCGATGTTTTCGGTTCAGYGCATGTGCAAGGTGCTGAAAMTYCATCCCAGCGGTTACTACGCCTGGCGCGYTAAYCCCGAAAGCCTGCGTGCAAAGGAAGATCGGCGMCTGCTCGGACACATCAAGCAGTCGTGGCTGGAAAGTGGCGCGGTGTACGGGTATCGCAAGATCTTCGACGATTTGCAAGAACTCGGCGAACGGTGCGGCATCAATCGGGTTCATCGCCTGATGCGCCGCGAAGGGATTCGATCTCAAACTGGTTACGCCAAGCGCAAGTACAAGAACGGCGGCGCGCCGTGCGTCGTGGCGCAGAATCATTTGCAGCGCCAATTCGATGTGATCGAGCCAAACAAAGTCTGGGTAACGGACATCACGTACCTGCGCACTTACGAAGGCTGGCTTTA
>NZ_JBFRFV010000092.1:0-563 GCF_052115005.1 Massilia sp. 2TAF26 | reverse complement strand
CGCCCAGGGCGTGCGCCAACAATGGATTGACCTTGCCGTTCACGGTGCCAAGGTAGTACAACACCAACCGGCGCCAGGCGGGAATAGAACCGCCCGACGCCGTCCAAATGAAATTACTGCACGTGAACTTGACTGTTCCGCCCGACTGGTTGAGCGTCACGCCTGTCAGCGCGCCGCCGCCAGTGCTGTAACCGTTGCCATTGGCGATTTCGTTGGCGGAGACATCTGCCCACACTTCGTCGGTACTGTTGGCCGGTGTCCACGCCGAGGAAACCAGAGCGGCGCGGAAGTTGGCAGTGTTCAGGGACAGGATCGCCGTGGCGTTGGCGATATTCAGTTTAGCTTTGTCAGGAATAATGAAAACGCCTGCGGCCATGGCCAGCTCCTGTGGTTAAACGATGTCTGCTGGCTTGGCCAGCGATTCGGCATAGGCCACGGCGGCCTCGTCAGCATCAACCACGCCGGTCAAAGAGTCGAGCTGCTCGGCATCGACTTCGACCACGTCGTTGACCTTGCCGAAAGCACCATCGACCAGCACGCGGGCGCGCACCTTGGTACCAGGC
>NZ_JBFRFV010000091.1:0-564 GCF_052115005.1 Massilia sp. 2TAF26 | reverse complement strand
GGCCGTAGTAGGTCATGGCCTTGCCGCCGAAGTCGCCCTGGCCGGTTTCGAAGTCAGGGTCGTTGATCAGGACCACGGCCAGCTTGCCCTTCAGGTCCATGCCTTTGAAGTCGTCCCACTTGCGCTCAGGCGCGGTCACACCGTAGCCGACGAAGACCAGCGGCGCCTTGTCGAAGTCGACGCGCTTCTTGCCGTTCTGCGCTGCGCGCACGGCCATCTGKTCGCCCTGGGTGTAGGTCTGCGATTGCTTGCCGTCGCTCACGGACAGCGTGACCGGGCCCTGGATTTCGAAGCGGCCCAGCGGCACGTCCTGCGTCCAGTTGCGCTTGCCCTTGACCATGTCGCCACCTGGCTGCAGGCCGGCGGCTTTGAACTGGTTGATCAGATAGGTGACGGTCTTGGTTTCGCCGATAGTGTTCGGACCGCGGCCTTCGAATTCATCCGACGACAGGACTTTGACGTCCTGCGACAGGTGCTGCGGGTCGAACTTCGGGGAATTCTCGGCGTGCGCGGCAAATGCGGATAGCATCAGGGCGGCGAGGATGGTGTGTTTCACTGATAACC
>NZ_JBFRFV010000090.1:0-565 GCF_052115005.1 Massilia sp. 2TAF26 | reverse complement strand
CGAGCTACGACTCGTCGATCAACGCCGCACAGAACCTGGGCCAGATGCAGAACGTGATGACGGCCACCGCCAACGACTCGGCCTTCCTGGGCGGCGTCAGCGTGGACAGCAAGGTCCACCAGAACGGCCAGAACAAGATCGTCGGCTGATCCCCCATCGCCATCATCGTTGACTATACTTTCAAGGAGCATTGCCATGAAAAACCTGACCATCAAAGACCTGGACCGCGCCGAACAACTGGACCGCGCAGCCATGCGCACCGTGCGCGGCGGCTGGAGCATGTTCTCGCCGTCCGTGAAAACCGGCGACATCAGCTACAAGCCGAGCTACGACTCRTCGATCAACGCCCTGCAGAACCTGGGCCAGGTCCAGAACGTCGGCACCCTCACCGCCAACGGCTCGGCCTTCCTGGACGACGTCAGCGTGCACAGCAACGTGCACCAGAACGGCCAGAACAAGATCGTCGGCTGAGAAGGAGAGACCCATGTCATCCATCGCAATCCACGACCTGGCGCACAGCGCCACGATCGACGGCCAGGCCATGTCGGCGGTCCGCGGCGGCTAC
>NZ_JBFRFV010000089.1:0-595 GCF_052115005.1 Massilia sp. 2TAF26 | reverse complement strand
GTGTGGTCCAGTTCCATCGCAATACTCATCGCCAGATTGATGGCGGTGAAGGTCTTGCCTTCGCCCGGCAGCGAGCTGGTGATCATGATCAGGTTGCCCGGATTGTCGGTCGGCTTGCGCGGTGCAAAGGCGCGCTTGATCAGCGGGCGCTTGATGATACGGAAGTCTTCCACGATATTGGTGCGGCCGCCGGCGGCCGTCACCAGGCCAGCTGCATGCATGCGCGCCAGATCCAGTTCCACCGAACGCGTGGTGCGGCGGTTGGCATCGGCAACAGCGTCCTCCGCCGCAGCCGCTGCTGCCTGCACTGGTGCAGGCGCCGGTGCGGGTGCTGCTGCCGGTGCTGGTGCCGCGGCGGGCGCCGCAGCCGGTGCTTCGGCCACGGCAGTCGCAGGCGCCACAGCGACGGCGACGTCGGCGGCAGCCGGCGCGTCTTCCGGGCGAGGATGTGGGATACGGCCAGCGGCTTTTTCGATAATGCTCACGATAACTCCTTCGGCCGCTCAGGCCTGGCGCAACAAGGTAAAGGTCAGGACACCGCCATATGCGGTAAACACGGCGGCCACGGCCACGCCAAAGGCATACAGGCGGCGCT
>NZ_JBFRFV010000088.1:0-651 GCF_052115005.1 Massilia sp. 2TAF26 | reverse complement strand
TCATCGCCTGTAATCGCCAAGGCATCCACCATGTGCACTTATTCACTTGTCCCTATAACGTTGGCCCCTGCATGAGTGTCAGGGAACGTCATAGGCAAATGACAGCTTACTTTGTTTGTTGATACATACAGATTTTCTACCCTAAGTGTYCACYACATCTTTCGACGTATTGAACGCTTAAAGAAAACTTTACTTCTTCCAGATTGTTAAAGAACGAGAACTACACTTATCTAAAGCACTCAGCCTTACATAAATGCAGTGAWSAAGAGTTGGTGGAGGATGACGGGATCGAACCGACGACCCCCTGCTTGCAAAGCAGGTGCTCTCCCAGCTGAGCTAATCCCCCATACGTAACGTGGTAGGGCTGGTTGGACTCGAACCAACGACCCCCGCGTTATCAACACGGTGCTCTAACCAGCTGAGCTACAGCCCCGAAAACTCTTCTCGTTTAACTTTATAACAGCCGATAAGCGTGGACGCTTGATGYTGAGCTTTCGCTCTAGTGCCACTCTAGAAAGGAGGTGATCCAGCCGCACCTTCCGATACGGCTACCTTGTTACGACTTCACCCCAGTCACGAATCCTACCGTGGTAAGCGCCCTCCTTGCGGTTAAGCTACCTACTTCTGGTAAAACCCGCTCCCATGGTGTGA
>NZ_JBFRFV010000087.1:0-680 GCF_052115005.1 Massilia sp. 2TAF26 | reverse complement strand
CTCGCGTTGATGGCCTCATGCGAAATCCCGACCTCCCGCGCGAATGCCGGGTAGGCCGCATGGCTGTCGGTCACCAGCAGCACGTCGGGTGCCAGGCGCGGCCCCAGGTGTTGCACCAGCTGCCGCTTGCTCACGCTGCCCTTGCCGGTCACGGCGTCGATGGTCTGGCCGCTGCGATCGCGYGCCACCAGGATGCACACTTGTTCATTCGAGATCCCGCGCTTTGTCGCCTTGCCGCCGCGTCTTCGTGGCGGACGRTCGAGATGTCTGGAGCCCTTGTGCGATTCGAGCACATACATCTCATCGGCTTCGGCGATGCCGCTCAGCCGTTGCGGCCGGTCATCCTTGCTCAAGGCCAGGAAACGGTGACGCCATCGAAAGCTGGTCGCGCTGGCCACGCCGATCTCGCGCGCCGAGCGGCGCACGCTGCGGGAATCGAGCATGCAGCCGAGGTAGTCGAGCCAGTGTGCCTTGTAGCGCAGCCGGGCCAGCGGCGTGCCGCTGAGGGCATTGAAGGTGCGATGGCAACTGCGGCAGCGGTAGCGCTGCAGTCCGTGCGCATGGCCGTGGCGATAGGGTTTGTCGGCCTGGCAGTGCGGGCAGCAGAGTGGCATGCCGGGTTGCTCGACGATCTCGAGTACACGGTCGAGGCCGGCCGCCGATTGCAGCAGGTCGAGCAG
>NZ_JBFRFV010000086.1:0-683 GCF_052115005.1 Massilia sp. 2TAF26 | reverse complement strand
CCCTGGGCCAGCTTGTCGAGGGTCTTGACGTGGCCGATCGCCAGGTCGACCACGTGGATGTAGTCGCGCATGCCGGTGCCGTCCGGGGTCGGGTAGTCGCCACCGTACACGGACAGTTTCTCGCGCTGGCCGTTGGCGACCTGGGCGATATASGGCAGCAGGTTGTTGGGGATGCCGTTCGGCTCCTCGCCGATCAGCCCGCTTTCGTGGGCGCCGACCGGGTTGAAATAGCGCAGCAGGGCGACGTGCCAGTCCGGCTCGGCCTTGAACAGGTCGCGCAGGATGTCTTCGATCATCAGCTTGCTGCGGCCGTAGGGGTTGGTGGCCGAGAGCGGGAAGTCTTCGCGGATCGGCACCGAGGCCGGGTCGCCGTACACCGTKGCCGACGACGAGAACACCAGGGTCTTGCAGCCGAACTTGGCCATGGTCTCGAACAGCACCACGCTGCCGGAGACATTGTTGTCGTAGTAGCGCAGCGGCTGCGCCACCGATTCGCCGACCGCCTTCAGGCCGGCAAAGTGGATCACGGCGTCGACCTTGTGCGCGCCGAACGCGGCTTCCATCGCCGCGCGGTCGCGGATGTCGGCCTCGACGAATTCGAAAGCCTTCCCCGTGATGCGAGTCACCCGTTCCTGCACGGAACGGTTGGCGTTGGACAGGTTGTCGACCACCACCACCTCGTG
>NZ_JBFRFV010000085.1:0-692 GCF_052115005.1 Massilia sp. 2TAF26 | reverse complement strand
GTTGCGGCATGGGTGGCGGGTATCGTCGCGCATGCCGAGCACTATACGGGACGGGCATTCATTAACCAGGCCTGGCGTGTCACCCTCGACAGCTTCCCTGATGCGATCGAGCTTCCTCATCCCCCCATCGCTACTGTCACGCAGCTTCGGTTTATGCCTACTTCGGGCACCATGCAGACGCTCGATCCAGCTGACTATGTGCTGGACGCTTCCAGCGAACCGGGTTATGTCGTGCCTGCGCGCGGCAAGGCTTGGCCTGCTACGTATGCCGAAATCAACACTGTATCCGTGGACTACACCTGCGGGTATGGCGCCGATGATACGGCGGTTCCGGCCGGGATCAAGTTGTACCTGATTGCCAAGTTGCGCGAGCAGTATGACCCTGCGATTCGCGCGGAGCAGGTAACGATACAAGGCTGTTACATCGACCGTCTTTTGGACAGATATGTGGTGTACGCATGAACTTGCCGATGCAGTTGCGCCATAAAGTGCAGATCCAGGAGCGCTCCGCCAGTACAGACGATTTTGGGCAGCCGCTGGAAAGCTGGAACACCATCGCCAGTCCATGGGCTGATATCCGGAACTTGAACGGTCTGGAGACGGTCAAGGGTGGCGCCGACACATCCGTGGTACGGGCCTCGATCCGCATCCGGTACCGGACGGGCTTGTCCGCTGCGATGCGTGTAGTGCAC
>NZ_JBFRFV010000084.1:0-724 GCF_052115005.1 Massilia sp. 2TAF26 | reverse complement strand
GAGCAATGCGATAGGATTCGTATCGCGCCTTCATGTCTGCCGCGATCAGCGCGTCGGTAACGTGCTCCACGAAGTATTTCTGACGTACCGGCCATAGCTTCGCGTTCAGCTCTTGCTTGATCGGTGTCATGTGCCGCTGCAGTGTGTAGCGGACAAAGGCGGTTGACTGCTGCTCGATGCCGGTGCCGAACGAGGTAGATTTGCTGGTGTGGCCAATCATGTGCGGCGGAACGCCGAGAATGGCGCAGATTTCTTCCACCGTGAACAGGCGAGTCGCCAGCACTTCAGCATCCTTGGCGTTCACGGACAACTGCGCCGGCTCAAGGCCGCCTGTCAGAATCAGTGGGCCGCGGCCGCCGTTCTGCACACGCCCCAGGAGCGAAGCTTTCAGCTGCTCAAGCTGCGCTTTGTCCAGTCGGGCCGCGGTCTTCAGCGCGTAGTCGAATGCGCCACCGCCGGCGAAGAACTTGCCGGTGAATTCCTGTGCTGACAGCGCGTTGCCCACCGCTTCTCTTGCTGCATACGTGATCGGTGACGGACTGCACAAGCCGTCATAGCCCGGACTGGTCAAGTGGATTACATCTGCCCTGTCCAACACATATGAACCGGTGCCGTCCAGCGGGGTGACTTGATACAGCACTTGGGACCGATTGTTCGGATTGCGGAACGACTGCCACTCCTGACGCAGCAATGGCTTCCATCCGATTACGCGATTGCTGTTAGG
>NZ_JBFRFV010000083.1:0-726 GCF_052115005.1 Massilia sp. 2TAF26 | reverse complement strand
CTACGGATCAAAGCTCGTTTGCCAGCTCCCCGTAGCTTTTCGCAGGCTACAACGTCCTTCATCGCCTGTAATCGCCAAGGCATCCACCATGTGCACTTATTCACTTGTCCCTATAACGTTGGCCCCTGCATGAGTGTCAGGGAACGTCACAGGCAAATGACAGCTTACTTTGTTTGTTGATACAACAGATTTTCTACCCTAAGTGTGTGTCTAACTTTCGTTAGCTACACGCTTAAAGAAAACTTTACTTCTTCCAGATTGTTAAAGAACGAGAACTACACTTATCGAAATCCAGTCTGTACTGAACTTGGATAAATGCAGTGATGAAGAGTGGTGGAGGATGACGGGATCGAACCGACGACCCCCTGCTTGCAAAGCAGGTGCTCTCCCAGCTGAGCTAATCCCCCTCGGCATCACGACCGCATGATCCGTGGTAGGGCTGGTTGGACTCGAACCAACGACCCCCGCGTTATCAACACGGTGCTCTAACCAGCTGAGCTACAGCCCCGAAAACTCTTCTCGTTTAACTTTATAACAGCCGATAAGCGTGGACGCTTGATGCTGAGCTTTCGCTCTCGTGCCACTCTAGAAAGGAGGTGATCCAGCCGCACCTTCCGATACGGCTACCTTGTTACGACTTCACCCCAGTCACGAATCCTACCGTGGTAAGCGCCCTCCTTGCGGTTAAGCTACCTACTTCTGGTAAAACCCGCTCCCATGGTGTGA
>NZ_JBFRFV010000082.1:0-736 GCF_052115005.1 Massilia sp. 2TAF26 | reverse complement strand
GTGCTGGTGATCGCGTTGCATGCTTGGTGGCCGACGCTATTTACGTCCGCGAAGGAAATGGCCGTGATGTATGGCATCGATCAGGCTCTCGGCATGCTGTTTGTTTCCGCGCCGATCATGGTTTTAGCAGGGTTGCCAGCGTGGTGGGTACTGGGAGCCATTGTGCTGTGGCTTGAGAAGCGCCGCGGCAAGGATATCGGCGAAATGGCGGAGGATGCAGCCGCGGTCGTCAAAAACGTGCGGAGCGGGCTATGAACCTCTCGGAACACTTCACTCTCGAAGAGATGGTCGCCTCGCAAATTGCGACGCGCCGCCGCCTGGATAATCGCCCAGGTCCACAGGAGCTGGCCAACCTGAAACGCGTGTGTGTGGTACTTGAGGAGGTGCGAGCACTCGTTGGGGCGCCGGTCACCRTCTCCAGCGGCTTCCGCTCGAAAGCGGTCAACCAGGCTGTGGGCGGCGCCGCGAACAGCGCACACTTGCTGGGATTGGCCGCCGACATCAATGTGCCGGGCATGGCCCCGAAGGCGCTGGCCAAGATGATCCTGGCCAGCAATATCCTGTTCGACCAGCTGATCTATGAAGGCACTTGGGTGCACATCGGCCTGTCGGAAGACAAGCCGCGCCGCGAGGTGCTGACGGCGAACTTCAATCCTGGCGGTGTGGTCTATTCGCGGGGGATTGCATGATGTTCATGGCTACGTTGTCACGTTACAAGCTGGTCGCCGAGATCATC
>NZ_JBFRFV010000081.1:0-742 GCF_052115005.1 Massilia sp. 2TAF26 | reverse complement strand
ACGACCTCGAACAGGTCGCCGACGATGCCGTAATCGGCCACCGAGAAGATCGGCGCTTCCGGATCCTTGTTGATGGCGACGATGGTCTTCGAGTCCTTCATGCCGGCCAGGTGCTGGATGGCGCCCGAGATGCCGACCGCGATGTACAGCTGCGGCGCGACGATCTTGCCGGTCTGGCCGACCTGCCAGTCGTTCGGCACGTAGCCGGCGTCCACTGCCGCGCGCGATGCGCCCATGGCGGCGCCCAGCTTGTCGGCCAGCGGTTCCAGGATCTTGAAGTTCTCGCCCGAACCCATGCCGCGGCCGCCCGAGACGACGATCTTGGCGCCGGTCAGTTCCGGACGGTCCGACTTGGCCAGCTCGCGCCCCACAAAAGAAGATTTGCCGGAATCGGCAACCGCCGGCACGTTCTCGACGGCGGCCGAGCCACCTTCGCTTGCTGCGGCGTCGAAGCCGGTGCCGCGCACGGTGATCACTTTCACCTTGTCGCTGGACTGCACGATGGCGATGGCGTTACCGGCGTAGATCGGACGCTCGAAGGTATCCGGGGCGTCGACCTTGGTGATTTCCGAGATCTGGGCCACGTCCAGCCTGGCGGCCACGCGCGGCAGGATGTTCTTGCCGTAGGCCGAAGCCGGGGCCAGGATGTGCGAGTACGAACCGGCCACCGCCAGGATCTGCTCGGCGACGTTCTCGGCCAGGCCGTCGGCGAAATGCGGCGCATCGGCGACCAGCACTTTCG
>NZ_JBFRFV010000080.1:0-742 GCF_052115005.1 Massilia sp. 2TAF26 | reverse complement strand
ACGACCTCGAACAGGTCGCCGACGATGCCGTAATCGGCCACCGAGAAGATCGGCGCTTCCGGATCCTTGTTGATGGCGACGATGGTCTTCGAGTCCTTCATGCCGGCCAGGTGCTGGATGGCGCCCGAGATGCCGACCGCGATGTACAGTTGCGGCGCGACGATCTTGCCGGTCTGGCCGACCTGCCAGTCGTTCGGCACGTAGCCGGCGTCCACCGCCGCGCGCGATGCGCCCATGGCGGCGCCCAGCTTGTCGGCCAGCGGTTCCAGGATCTTGAAGTTCTCGCCCGAACCCATGCCGCGGCCGCCCGAGACGACGATCTTGGCGCCGGTCAGTTCCGGACGGTCCGACTTGGCCAGCTCGCGGCCCACGAAGGACGATTTGCCGGAATCGGCAACCGCCGTCACGGATTCCACGGCAGCCGCGCCACCTTCGGCAGCCGCCGCATCGAAGCCGGTGCCGCGCACGGTGATCACTTTCACCTTGTCGCTGGACTGCACGATGGCGATGGCGTTGCCGGCGTAGATCGGACGCTCGAAGGTGTCCGGGGCGTCGACCTTGGTGATTTCCGAGATCTGGGCCACGTCCAGCCGGGCGGCCACGCGCGGCAGGATGTTCTTGCCGTAGGCCGAAGCCGGGGCCAGGATGTGCGAGTACGAACCGGCCACCGCCAGGATCTGCTCGGCGACGTTCTCGGCCAGGCCGTCGGCGAAATGCGGCGCATCGGCGACCAGCACTTTCG
>NZ_JBFRFV010000079.1:0-768 GCF_052115005.1 Massilia sp. 2TAF26 | reverse complement strand
GACCTCGGTTTCTGCGATTACGCGCTGCGCGAATCCTCGCCACATCGATTCCCAACCGCCGGCGCGGCCAGTCTCTTCATCGAAATAACATTCGCCATCCCTATTACAAAAAAGATATTTCGCCAGTTTCACGGGGCGGGCTGCCTTGGCGCTGGCCACGGCCGAACGCAGTTCATYGGTCCAGTCGATGATGATGCTCTTGCCGGTCGTGTTGGCGGTCTTGCGCGGCGTGACATGGATGCCGTCATCCTGCAGATCGCTCATGGTCAGGCGCAGCAAGTCGCCGCGGCGCAGGCCGGTGAGCAGGGCGATGCGGATGTACGCCTGGACCGCCAGCACGCTGCCGGCCTTGCGCTTCGATTCCAGGGACAGGCATTCCACGATTTCCCAATCTTCGATGTAGCGTGTCCGGGCTTTCTCTGATTTCAGTCGCACCTCGCCCTTGAAAGGGTGGCGATCAATGTAACCCCACTCGACGGCTTTCGTCAGCGCATGCGACAGGACTTCGACTTCGCGGTGCGCGGCCGTCTTGGCCTTGCTCTTGTCGACATACTGGTAGACGTGGCGAGGCTTGATATCATTCAGGCCCATGGCTCCGAAGATTGCGCGTAGCCGCTTCATTGCGGTGCGGTTGTGGTTTTGTGTTGTGACCGCCTTAGTTGGGATGACCTGGAGGGTGTACCGGTCTAAGAGCTGGCCAATATTCCGCGCGTCGTCGGTCACCTTGATGCGTTCGGCCCACTCGGCGTATGCCGCTGGCAATGTGGC
>NZ_JBFRFV010000078.1:0-801 GCF_052115005.1 Massilia sp. 2TAF26 | reverse complement strand
GAACTCCGCTGTCACCGGCCTGGATACTACGTTTGGTAACATCACCCTGGACGTTTACAAATACTCGTCCAAGAAGATCGCGCTGCCATTCGAACTGGTGCAGGACTCGTTTATCGATATCGAAGCCTATATCCAGTCCGTGTTGGCGATGCGCCTCGGTCGTATCCAGAATACCCATTACACCGTTGGCACCGGTACCGGTCAGCCGCGCGGCCTGGTCACCGCTGCTGGTTCCGGCAAGGTCGGCACTACCGGCCAGACCACCAGTGTGATCTATGACGACCTGGTAGATCTGGAGCACTCCGTAGACCCCGCGTACCGCAATCAGGCGGGCGTCGGCTACATGATGCACGACACCACCGTGAAGGCAATCCGCAAGATCAAAGACGGCCAGAATCGCCCGATCTTCGTGCCTGGTTACGAAGCCAACGCGATGATCAATGGCGGCGCGCCGGATACCCTGATGGGCCGTCCGATCGCCATCAATCAGGACATGCCAGTGATGGCTGCCAATGCCAAATCGATCCTGTTTGGTCAGTTCAACAAATACATCGTCCGTGACGTGATGGATCTGACCATGTTCCGCATGACCGACTCGGCCTTCACCTTGCTGGGGCAGATCGGCTTTGTAGCCTTCATGCGCACTGGCGGCAACCTGATCGACGTGGGCGGCGCGGTGAAGTATTACGCCAATTCGGCCACCTAATCCACCCAAGACGGCCGGCGATTGCTCCGGCCGTTTTCCTCACACATAGGAGCAAAACATGGCAAAACCGAAAAACGCCCAGCCTGGTACCAAGG
>NZ_JBFRFV010000077.1:0-833 GCF_052115005.1 Massilia sp. 2TAF26 | reverse complement strand
CGACTTCCCAGGTGGGGTGAGCATTGGCGATCACGCCGGGCTTGTCTTCGTCAAAGTTCACGCCGATGTAGTGGCCTCTGTCAGCCGCGATGATGCCGGGCTTGCCGTTGATGACGACGCGCCGCCCGATTTCAGCCGGGACTTCGTAGTGTTCGCGTACATATTCGCAGCTCATGACGCGACCTCTTCCCCATCCTTGTTAAGAGGATCTGCTTCTTTCTCGTGTGCGGCCGGGGCCGGTGCAAGTTGCAGTTGGTCGGGACGGACAGGCTTGGCGATGCCTGTCAAGTAAATCTCCACCTCGAAGCTGCCACCCGATTGCTGGCCGTGGATTGTGTGGATGAATTGGTACTTTGCTTCGTGGATGACCTGGCGCCCGGTCTGGGCGGCGCGCAGCAGCATCAATTCGTGCTTCTCCGTCGCCTCGCGAAGCTGCTGGGCGTACGATGGTCCTTGGTCGCGGTAGTTCATATGCTCCTCTGGTAGGTTTTCGTAAGCGCCTGGTTCACGGCGTGGCCGCGGCGCAGTAGCGCCCTGGCCAGAACGGCGCGGTCATGGTGGCTGCTATTTGACTGGCGCAGCAGACCGAAATAGCTGTTGGCCGTTGCGTGAACGCGATTGGCGTCAATGTCAGCCAGCCTCACGACAGCGCGGCACACGGTCTTGCGCCGCGTGTGGGTGTGCCATGGCTTAACCACATGGCCGACGAAGTCAACGCCGCGTGCTATCGGCTGCAGGATCGTCTTGCGCGGATTAAGCTGAACACCAAGGCGCGTTGGCAGAAACGCAGCGACGCTATCGTGTGCGCTCACCAGCCAGTCGCGGGACTCGTG
>NZ_JBFRFV010000076.1:0-885 GCF_052115005.1 Massilia sp. 2TAF26 | reverse complement strand
GGCCGAGCCGTTGGCGGTGGCAGTCATCACGTTCTGGACCTGGCCCAGGGTTTGGGCGGCGTTGATCGACGAGTTGGACGTCGGCGCATAAGTGATGTCGCCGAAGGAGTACGAGGGCGATGCGAACTTGAAGCCGCCGCGGACGGCAGCCATGGCTGCGCGGTCCAGTTTGTCGGTGTGGGCCAGGTCGGTGATGATCAGGGTTTTCATGGTAAATCTCCTTGGATGTCGGTTGGTTGGTTGAGGCATTTGATTTGCGCTCGATGGACTATCAGCAGGATGCGTGCCAGCTTCTTCGTGGTGCCGCGAAATTTAGCGTAGGTCGTTGAAAATAAAGGAGATTGTCTTGATCTTCCCAGCCGTTCACGGCATCGCGAAAACGGCGGCAGGCTTCGCCGGTGATGGCCCGGACCCAACACTTTTCTGGGCCTGTTCGGCGCGGACCGACAGGGAGAGTTTGGCGGCATGGCCGCCGTCGACAGGGAGAGGGGAGGGATGGGTTAACGGACTTCATCCCGCTGCCGGGATTGAATCCGGCAGCGGGATGAAAGAACAGCAGGGAGAAGGTTCAGAAGGTGAGCTTGTTTTCGCCCTTCAGTGCGGCGGCCACATCGATATCGGGGCCGCGGAACCCGGCGCCGATGACGCCGTTGTTGTTGAGGACATTCACGCCGATCTGCTGGAACTGTGCAAGCTGCTGGTTCACATTGACGTTGACGTCCTTGCCGAAGGTGTAGCCGCCGCGGACCGCCGACATGGCCTGGCCGTCGATCGTGGCGCTGTGCGCCAGGTCGTGGATTGCGATGGATGACATGGGTCTCTCCTTCTCAGCCGACGATCTTGTTCTGGCCGTTCTGGTGCACGTTGCTGTGCACGCTGACGACG
>NZ_JBFRFV010000075.1:0-885 GCF_052115005.1 Massilia sp. 2TAF26 | reverse complement strand
GCTGTACCAGGTGCCGCCATAATTGACTGCCTTGTCCGATAATGAGTCGGAAAACACCGCAAGCGCTTGGGACGCCAAGGTGTACGCAGTCGAGATAGTTGTTCCTGTAATCGACAACTTGGAATAGGTTGCCGTTCCCGTTGAATATAGGTTCAGTCCAGTTGTGATATCGGTCAGAATTCCCTGCGGCGAGCCAGAGGAAAACACTGCGCCAAACGTCAGCGTCGTACCAGAGATGGACACCGCTATCAGCGATCCGCCAGTACCCAGCAAACCCAATACAGTGGTGCTGTTGACCAGTGCGCCGTAGAGCCAGTTCGATCCGCCAGCACCGATCGTCCCATGGCGATAGATGAAGGTGGAACGCTGATAGCGGGTCCAGAGAACACTGGTTTGCACTGATACAGTGCCGATCGTGACGGTTGTTCCTGACACCGTAATGCCGTACCAACTACCATCACTTGAGCTCGTGCTATTCGTGGCGCAGAAGATGTAACTCGCGCCAGCCGACACGGTAAACAAGCTTGCAAATGGGCTTGTGTTACCCTGAATTACGCTCGTTGCCGACACAGCCGCAGTGTTGAGCGTCAACGTGGTGCCGCTAATAGAAACTACTCGTGCAGTGAGCGAAGTAGGCGAAGTTCCAGCCGTGGCATACGCAATGATCGCAGCTGTTGGCGATATCGGCGCCAGCCGAACGCCGGCATTTGCTGCTGACTGCGCTGTGACTGCCGTACCGAGTGAAATAGTCGTGCCACTCACGGATAGAACAAACAGGTTGTTTGTCGCGGCACCGACCGATACCAGATATGTCGTTGCCGTAAGCTGTATTGGCGCGTCAGTCGGGTTCGCGCTAAGCGCTTGGCTTGCTCCCAGGGTGATGGT
>NZ_JBFRFV010000074.1:0-903 GCF_052115005.1 Massilia sp. 2TAF26 | reverse complement strand
GTTCGCGCCAAGTGTGGAATCTTTTCTGCAAGCCTGCGGTCCAATGTCGACCTGAACCGTTGACGGAGGCAGCATGCAAGCACGGCAGTTCGAACAGTTCCTGCAACGCCTGTCCTCTCTAACGCGGCGCCAGCGCGACCGCCTGCTCGACCTGCTGCACTCGGCGACCGGCCTCGACCGYGTACTCRAGATCGTCGAGCARCCCGGCAYGCCACTCTGCTGCCCGCACTGCCAGGCCGACAAACCCTATCGCCACGGCCATGCGCACGGACTGCAGCGCTACCGCTGCCGCAACTGCCATCGCACCTTCAACCTGCTCAGCGGCACGCCGCTGGCGCGGCTGCGCYACAAGGCGCACTGGCTCGACTACCTCGGCTGCATGCTCGACTCCCGCAGCGTGCGCCGCTCGGCGCGCGAGATCGGCGTGGCCAGTGCGACCAGCTTTCGATGGCGCCACCGTTTCCTGGCCTTGAGCAAGGATGACCGCCCGCAACGGCTGAGCGGCATCGCCGAAGCCGATGAGATGTATGTGCTCGAATCGCACAAGGGGTCCAGACATCTCGAYCGTCCGCCACGAAAGCGCGGCGGCAAGGCGACAAAGCGYGGGATCTCGAATGAACAAGTGTGCATCCTGGTGGCGCGCGATCGCAGCGGCCAGACCATCGACGCCGTGACCGGCAAGGGCAGCGTGAGCAAGCGGCAACTGTTGCAACACCTGGGGCCGCGCCTGGCGCGCGACGTGCTGTTGGTGACCGATAGCCATGCGGCCTACCCGGCATTCGCGCGGGAGGTCGGGATTTCGCATGAAGCCATCAACGCGAGCGCCGGCGAACGAAAGCGCGGTGCGCTGCACATCCAGAACGTGAACGCCTATCACAGCCGGATGCGCACCTGGGCACCTGG
>NZ_JBFRFV010000073.1:0-948 GCF_052115005.1 Massilia sp. 2TAF26 | reverse complement strand
ATCAGGTAACGGCTTGCCACGCCGCGAAACCGCACCAGCCAGCTCTTGAACCGGCTATGCCAGCCGTTCACGTTTTGCACGTGGATCGCGCCGCGTGTGCGCTCTCCCGCCTGCACGTTCACCCACGCATGCGCGATACCTGAGCGCGCGGCAAAGCGGCGATAAGCGAGCGCGCCATCGCTGACCAGCAACACGTCGGCAGCGAGCACTGGCCGAAGACAATGATCCAGTTGAGCGGCGGTAACCTGGCCACGACCGGTATGAAAATCAAGTGTCTGGCCACTACGGTCGCGGGCGACGAGCAGGCAGTCGTGCTCCTGGTTGATGCCACGTCGCGCCGCCACGCCGCCCCGCTTTCTCGGCCGGCGCGTCAGCGTGCGCGACCCCTTCTGCGACTCGAGGCGATAGGTTTCATCGGCTTCGACGATGGCGGTGAGCGAGCTCGGCCGATCCCGCATGGCGCCAGGCACGAATCGGTGGCGCCAGCGGAAGCTGGTCGTGCGATCCACGCCGACCACGCGCGCGGCGTCGCGGACCGTGCGCGACTCGAGCACGCATTGCAGGTAAGACAGCCAGCATGCCTTCTTGCGCAGGCGCGCGAGCGGCGTGCCCGTCAACGCGTTATGGCTGCGCCGGCAGCCGAGACATCGAAAACGCTGCAGGCCGCTCGCCTGGCCGCAGCGGTGTTTGCGGAGACAGCCACAATGCGGACACGGCCGTCCGGCGGCGGCTTGTTCGATCAGAGCGATGCACGCACCAGGGTGCGCGATGCTCGCGATCCATTCCCGCAGCCGAGCCACGTCCGGGGTAGCCAGGCTTGCCGCCGTTAACAAGCCGAACAGTTGATCGAAGGTCGGGCCCGGCATCGTCACTCCACATGAGTTAACTCGACAATGCGTATGACCTGCGCAACCCGTTTCAGTTCACATAATTAACGCGCACACAGCC
>NZ_JBFRFV010000072.1:0-975 GCF_052115005.1 Massilia sp. 2TAF26 | reverse complement strand
CGTCAGCGTGCACAGCAACGTGCACCAGAACGGCCAGAACAAGATCGTCGGCTGAGAAGGAGAGACCCATGTCATCCATCGCAATCCACGACCTGGCGCACAGCGCCACGATCGACGGCCAGGCCATGTCGGCGGTCCGCGGCGGCTACGCCTTCGGCAAGGACGTCAACGTCAATGTGAACGTGAACCAGCAGCTTGCACAGTTCCAGCAGATCGGCGTGAATGTCCTCAACAACAACGGCGTCATCGGCGCCGGGTTCCGCGGCCCCGATATCGATGTGGCCGCCGCACTGAAGGGCGAAAACAAGCTCACCTTCTGATACCGCCCTTCCCTACACCCCATTGCCGGGCTCTATCCCGGCAATGGGTTTGCAGTCCGTTTACCTGCCATTTTCCCAGGAGGCATCATGGCTATCATCGTCATCAAGGATCTGTCCGAAAACATCGATCTGGACCGCCAGGCAATGCTGGCGATCGCCGGCGGATCGCGATTCCGCACCGGCAGCCGCTTCGTCCAGCCTGTGTCGCAACGGGTCAGGCTGTTCGATCCAGCGCGCATCGGCAGCACCAAGCCCCACACGAAGGACTCGGCGCCACGCTGAAGATTCTCCGCTTCACGACAAAGCCGTCCGGTTCATAGCCGGACGGTTTTTTTGGCGCTGTTCGCGCCAAGTGTGGAATCTTTTCTGCAAGCCTGCGGTCCAATGTCGACCTGAACCGTTGACGGAGGCCCCATGCAAGCACGGCAGTTCGAACAGTTCCTGCAACGCCTGTCCAGCCTGACGCGGCGCCAGCGCGACCRCCTGCTCGACCTGCTGCAATCGGCGGCCGGCCTCGACCGTGTACTCGAGATCGTCGAGCAGCCCGCCGCGCCACTCTGCTGCCCGCACTGCCAGGCCGACAAACCCTTTCGCCACGGCCATGCGCACGGACTGCAGCGCTACCGCTGCCGCAACTGCCATCGCACCTTCAACC
>NZ_JBFRFV010000071.1:0-984 GCF_052115005.1 Massilia sp. 2TAF26 | reverse complement strand
AAATCAAGCGCAGTGTTCTCCCAGAACGATGTGACGAAACTATCTGGAATCGCTGCTTTTGCTGGAGTTGTGCTCGTACTTGCGATCCCGGAGGCCGCACCGCCACCACCAACCGCTGACTGTGCTGAAACGGCGTTACTGATGGATGACGCAAAGGCCGTGAGTGCGTCGCGTACAGTGAGCACCGAAGTGTTCACGCCGTTAATCGCGTCAATCTGCGCCTGCGCTCGCTCCAGCTGGCTGTTCAGCGCATCCAGCTCCGCCGTCTGCTGTGTCTCGTACTCAGATTTCCATTGCTGCACCACCGCGAGCGAATGCTCTTCACCAGTGAGTTGACGGCCTGCAGAGTCTTGAATAGCCAGCAGATCATTGCGGGTTTGCGACGTCGCCTTGACCAGATCAAACTGACTGGCGAAGTCCTCCGGATTAACCTGCGTGGCACCCGCAATCGCCTGCCGGATAACATCGATATCGGGAAGGGAGGAGCCATGGGCGATGTCCGCAAGGCGCCGGCGGGCATCAGTCCCAACTTGTGTTTCTTGACCTGGCAGTGCAAAGGTCTGGATAGCATCCTTGGTGAGAGCAATAATGTCCTTGGTGCGCGATATCGACTGCCCCAATCCGTCTATAGCAGTGGACAACGATCCAACTATTCCGCTATAGCGGCTGGCGATCGCTGCTCGTTCTCGATCCACCGCACTACTGAGGGCGCTGAATGCATTCTGAGCCACCGATTTCGCAGCGCTGAACGCATCGGCCAACTGCTGGGCCAATTGCACAGCCTGCTGTGCCTGCTGCGCAGCCAAGTCGTCCGCAGATTTCTTGACCTGATCCAGGTAGTCCGCCACCTGCTTAAACTGCGGCGCAATAGCGAGTAGCCCCTCATAAGCCTTCTGGCCCGCTTCGGTCGCCAGTGCGCCGGAACTCGTCAGGTCCAGCACCGCGTCGCGGAACTGGTCCACCGTCGTCAGACTGGAGTAGCCC
>NZ_JBFRFV010000070.1:0-1071 GCF_052115005.1 Massilia sp. 2TAF26 | reverse complement strand
CATCTCCGACAACTGATCTGCGGTAGATCCCGCCGCGTTTCCGGTCAAAATCAGCGCTTTGGCATAAGCATCCGCCTCTTTGCTACCCTCGTGATATGCGACCGCCAGAGCAGCAGCTGCCGCTGCAGCGAGCGTGAACGGATTGATTAGTCCGACAACGTAGCCGCCGAGAGCGCGCGCGGCCGCACCGGCGGAGCCGAACATATCGCGCAGCTGGCCGCCCTGCTGGAGAATGACGGTAAGCGGGTTCTGACCGCCTTGCAAGGATGTGATGATGTCGGTGAACTGCGCCGGCACGCCGCGTAATGCTGCTGCAGTCTGGGCTGCAGATACACCAACGCTACGCGTCTGGGATTCGATCGCGCGCAGCTGATTCAGGTACGGCGTCAGGGCCGCAGGATCAACGCCGCGTTGGCGAGCGAGCGTTTCATAGTATTCGGCACTGGTCCGGCTGCCGGCCTGCATTGCGGCCGTCGTGCGCTGAATCGAGCCAATCAGGTTGCGCTGAGCGGCTTCCACCTTCTCCGCAGACTGGTCAGCGCCACTGCCGATAGAGCTGACCGCGCGCTGTGCACGTTCACCCGCCGAAGAAACGGCGTTGGCCATGGTGCTGGCTTGCTGGCCGATTTCCTGAAAGCCTTCGCGCGTGCGCGTCGTATCAAGTTCAGCAACGAGTTGGACGCGCCGTTCTTCGTTCATGCCTACTCCCTTTGTTCCTGCATCGCTTCAAGTGCGGCGAATTCCATGGCACATACATCCGCCTCCCACTGTTCGTACTCAGTAAGAGGAAGATCCATGCGATCTAACTTGTGATAGAGGACGTTGTAGTCGAGCCCCAGTAACCCACTCGATCCGGCTCGCCATTGGGTCTGAAGCTGGCAAAACAGGTGAAAGACTGGCCAGTTTTCTGGCCACACCTCGAACCCGCTTGCGTCGGCCTGGGCGGCGGCCATGGCCGCGAGGAATGGGTTAGCTTCCTTCGGCTTGGCCGGTTCGTAGAACGTCGCCGCCGCCTGCTTTAGTTTCCCAAACGGCCTTCGGTCATCGCCTCGCGGTATGCCGCGATAATGG
>NZ_JBFRFV010000069.1:0-1192 GCF_052115005.1 Massilia sp. 2TAF26 | reverse complement strand
AATGGCAAAAGGTAAATTCGAACGGACCAAGCCGCACGTCAACGTCGGCACCATTGGTCACGTTGACCACGGCAAAACCACCCTGACGGCTGCAATCGCAACCGTTCTGTCGAAGAAATTCGGCGGCGAAGCCAAGGCCTACGACCAGATCGACGCGGCTCCGGAAGAGAAGGCACGCGGCATCACCATCAACACCGCGCACGTCGAGTACGAAACCGCAAACCGTCACTACGCTCACGTTGACTGCCCGGGCCACGCCGACTACATCAAGAACATGATTACCGGTGCCGCGCAGATGGACGGCGCGATCCTGGTGTGCTCGGCCGCCGACGGCCCGATGCCGCAGACCCGCGAGCACATCCTGCTGGCGCGTCAGGTTGGCGTTCCGTACATCATCGTGTTCCTGAACAAGTGCGACCTGGTCGACGACGCGGAACTGCTGGAACTGGTCGAAATGGAAGTTCGCGAACTGCTGTCGAAGTACGAGTTCCCGGGCGACGACCTGCCGATCATCAAGGGTTCGGCKCGTATGGCGCTGGAAGGCGCAGCTGGCGAGATGGGCGAAGACTGCATCATCAAGCTGGCYGAAGCCCTGGACACCTACATCCCGACCCCGGAACGTGCCGTYGACGGCGCCTTCCTGATGCCGGTGGAAGACGTGTTCTCGATCTCGGGCCGYGGTACCGTGGTGACCGGTCGTGTCGAGCGCGGCATCATCAAGGTCGGCGAAGAGATCGAAATCGTCGGYATCGTCGACACCGTGAAGACCACCTGCACCGGCGTGGAAATGTTCCGCAAGCTGCTGGACCAGGGKCAAGCTGGCGACAACGTCGGCCTGCTGCTGCGCGGCACCAAGCGTGAAGACGTCCAGCGTGGCCAGGTTCTGGCCAAGCCGGGCTCGATCAAGCCGCACACCGACTTCACCGGCGAAGTGTACGTGCTGTCGAAGGACGAAGGTGGTCGTCACACCCCGTTCTTCAACAACTACCGTCCGCAGTTCTACTTCCGCACCACCGACGTGACCGGCTCGATCGTTCTGCCGGCCGACAAAGAAATGGTGATGCCGGGCGATAACGTGTCGATCACCGTCAAGCTGATCGCCCCGATCGCGATGGAAGAAGGTCTGCGCTTCGCAATCCGCGAAGGCGGCCGTACCGTCGGCGCCGGCGTGGTTGCCAAGATCATCGCCTAA
>NZ_JBFRFV010000068.1:0-1420 GCF_052115005.1 Massilia sp. 2TAF26 | reverse complement strand
TGCCGCTTGCTCACGCTGCCCTTGCCGGTCACGGCGTCGATGGTCTGGCCGCTGCGATCGCGTGCCACCAGGATGCACACTTGTTCATTCGAGATCCCGCGCTTTGTCGCCTTGCCGCCGCGTCTTCGTGGCGGACGGTCGAGATGTCTGGACCCCTTGTGCGATTCGAGCACATACATCTCATCGGCTTCGGCGATGCCGCTCAGCCGCTGCGGGCGGTCATCCTTGCTCAGGGCCAGGAAACGGTGGCGCCATCGAAAGCTGGTCGCGCTGGCCACGCCGATCTCGCGCGCCGAGCGGCGCACGCTGCGGGAGTCGAGCATGCAGCCGAGGTAGTCGAGCCAGTGTGCCTTGTGGCGCAGCCGCGCCAGCGGCGTGCCGCTGAGCAGGTTGAAGGTGCGGCGGCAGCTACGGCAGCGGTAGCGCTGCAGTCCGTGCGCATGGCCGTGGCGATAGGGTTTGTCGGCCTGGCAATGCGGGCAGCAGWGTGGCGCGGCRGGCTGCTCGACGATCTCGAGTACACGSTCGAGGCCGGCCGCCGATTGCAGCAGGTCGAGCAGGCGGTCGCGCTGGCGCCGCGTTAGAGAGGACAGGCGTTGCAGGAACTGTTCGAACTGCCGTGCTTGCATGCTGCCTCCATCAACGGTTCAGGTCGACATTGGACTGCAGGCTTGCAGAAAAGATTCCACACTTGGCGCGAACAGCGCCTAAAAAAACCCGCTCGGAAGCGGGTTTCTTGTCGGTCAGGCGATCATCAGAACGCCGCGATGCCGGTCTGCGCACGGCCCAGGATCAGGGCGTGGATGTCGTGCGTGCCCTCATAGGTGTTGACCACCTCGAGGTTGACCATGTGGCGGATGATGCCGAACTCGTCGGAGATACCGTTACCGCCCAGCATGTCGCGCGCGACGCGGGCGATGTCCAGCGCCTTGCCGCAGGAGTTGCGCTTCATGATCGAGGTAATCTCGACGGCGGCGGTGCCCTCGTCCTTCATGCGGCCCAGGCGCAGGCAGCCTTGCAGGCCCAGGGTGATCTCGGTCTGCATGTCGGCCAGTTTCTTCTGCACCAGCTGGTTCGCGGCGAGGGGCTTGCCGAACTGCTTGCGGTCCAGCACGTACTGGCGCGCGGTGTGCCAGCAGTCTTCCGCCGCGCCCAGCGCGCCCCAGGCGATGCCGTACCTGGCCGAGTTCAGGCAGGTGAACGGACCCTTCAGGCCGCGCACTTCCGGGAAGGCGTTTTCTTCCGGGCAGAACACCTCGTCCATGACGATCTCGCCGGTGACCGACGAGCGCAGGCCGAACTTGCCGTGGATCGCCGGAGCGCTCAAGCCCTTCCAGCCCTTTTCCAGCACGAAGCCGCGGATCGCGCCTTCGTCGTCCTTGGCCCAGACCACGAACACGTCGGCGACCGGAGAATTCGT
>NZ_JBFRFV010000066.1:0-1870 GCF_052115005.1 Massilia sp. 2TAF26 | reverse complement strand
ACTGGTTACGCCAAGCGCAAGTACAAGAACGGCGGCGCGCCGTGCGTCGTGGCGCAGAATCATTTGCAGCGCCAATTCGATGTGATCGAGCCAAACAAAGTCTGGGTAACGGACATCACGTACCTGCGCACTTACGAAGGCTGGCTTTATCTGGCCGTGGTGATCGATTTGTTTTCACGCCAGGTCATCGGTTGGTCAATGAGTTCGCGTAGCGACAAAGAGCTGGCAATGAGTGCTTTATTGATGGCGGTATGGCGTCGAAAGCCGACAGCCGCAGTGCTGGTACATTCCGATCAAGGAAGTCAATTCAGCAGTTACGACTGGCGCGACTTCCTCGAATCACACAACCTGGTGCAGAGCATGAGCAGGCGCGGTAACTGTCACGGCAATGCAGTCGCCGAGAGCTTTTTCCAACTGCTGAAGCGAGAGCGGGTTCGCCGCAAGGTCTATGCTACGCGCGATGAAGCCAGGCAGGACGTCTTTGACTACATCGAGATGTTCTACAATCCGAAGCGGCGCCACAGCTTCAATGAACGGCTGTCGTCAGTCGAGTTTGAAAAGCGGCATTTTTTGCGGCTGCAGAGTATCTAGGAAAATGGTGGCGATTCATTGCCCATCCGCACTGTGCGCCACAACGGCGCCTCCAACCAGCTGAAAATCAAGGCAACCGCATATCAATTCCGTTGGGCCAAGGCTCCTGGTGGAACGGATTACGAGGTTTGCAGGTCGCACGGATCGCAAGCCTTTGAGGTAGGGGTCGATCAGAATCTCTCCATGCCTTAGCAAGTCGAAGGATGAGCGGTTAAAAATCCACATTCTTATCATCCCGTCGATCATCAGCCAGACCGCAATCGATATCGCATCGGGATTTACCCTTTCGCTCAGAAATCCCTTTTCTCTAGCCTGGATGATGCGCCGCTTAACCTGCCGGGTCCAACTGTCAACATGCATCGCGTAGCGATCAAATTTGCGCTTGGTGTCCAAAGCGAAGATATCGCTGACATATCCAACCTCTAAAATCTCCGATGCTCTTGGGTCGCTTGCAATTCTTCTGAGAATCCCAAAGATATAAGCACGTAGGTCTGCAAGCGGATCGCCAGAGTCAAGCTCGGCCAATATCTGTAGCGCTTTTTCAGATGGTGTCGTTAATCGCTCTACTACCGCGTCATAAACTCCTAGCTTGTTCGAAAAATGCCAGCAAACGGTACTACGTGTTACGTTCGCAGCGTTGGCAACGTCTTGCAAGGAGATTCTATCCACTCCGTTTTGAACAAATAGCTTTTCTGCGACATCAAGAATATGCTCGCTAGTTGCAGCCGATTCCGCTCTGGTTTTACGAGGCATTGTGTTCACCGCTAACAGCAACCTGACCAACCAGCTCGAGATAGACTGCCCAAGAACCGTCATCGCCGCGATGAGGACACGAGGGCAATAAATTCAGTGCGTACGTGATAACCATTCGATGAACTCCGGTATGTTGATCGAGAAATCGTTATAGATACCATGGGAGGGTCGGCAGCGATAAGCTGATGCTGCAGGAGTATGCAGCCATGCACGGGTGACATAGCCTGTCATACTCGGAGTTTGAAAACCCGAATAAACATCAAGCGCATGCGAGCGGGCTACGTGGCTGATCAGGCCTGAAGCCGCGCAACGTCGATAGTTGCTCCAGTGAGAGGCCGAAACGTAGGGGCTGTGCCAGTCGTCCTCGTTAAGGTAACTGTTTAGTTTCGTGTGATCATGTTCCGCGTCGTAGCTGGCCTTTGTTTCGTGCAAAGGCTATGCTGGCTGACTTGATTGCTGGGTTCAGCAGTCCCAGTGATCAATCCCACCAGGAGCAGTTTGCAGCATGAGTTCACGCATCCATCCG
>NZ_JBFRFV010000065.1:0-2221 GCF_052115005.1 Massilia sp. 2TAF26 | reverse complement strand
TAGAACCAGCCGCGCCAGAACCAGTCGAGGTCCGTGCCGGAAGCGTCTTCCATGGTGCGGAAGAAGTCGGCCGGGGTCGGACGCTTGAACTTCCAGCGGCGCGCGTATTCGCGGAAGGCGAAGTCGAACAGTTCGCGGCCCAGCACGGTCTCGCGCAGCACGTTGAGGGCGGTGGCCGGCTTGGCGTAGGCATTGTTGAGGAACTGGACCAGGGATTCCGAGTTGGTCATGATCGGCACCTGGTTCTGGCTCTTCATGTAGCCGGCGATCAGGCGCGCTTCGCCCCACTGGACCGGGAATTTCTCTTCCCAGGCTTCTTCCGCCAGGAACTCCAGGAAGCTGTTCAGGCCCTCGTCCATCCAGGTCCACTGGCGCTCGTCCGAGTTGACCACCATCGGGAAGTAATTGTGGCCGACTTCGTGGATCACCACGCCGATCAGGCCGTACTTGGCGTTCTTCGAATAGGTGATCTCGCCGGTCTTCTTGTCCTTGGTCGGACGCGGCGCGTTAAACGAGATCATCGGATATTCCATGCCGCCGCCGACGTCGAAGTTGACCGAAATGGCGACCGGGTAGGGATAGTCGAAGGAGTATTTGCTGTACTGGTCGAGGGTGTGCACCACCGCGTGGGTCGAGTACTTGCCCCACAGCGGATTGCCTTCCTTCGGGTAGTAGGACATCGCCAGCGCATCCGTGCCTTCCTTCTTGAAGCCCTGTGCGTCCCAGATGAACTTGCGGCTCGAGGCGAACGCGAAGTCGCGCACGTTCTTCGCCTTGAAGCGCCAGGTCCTGCTGCCTTCGGCGCGGGTCTTTTCCTTGGCTTCGGCCTCGGCCTGGGTCACGATCAGCACCGGCTGTTTGGCCGTGCGGGCCTGCTTCAGGCGCTCGCGCTGGGCCGGCGTGAGCACGGCGTCCGGGTTCTGCAGTTCGCCGGTGGCGGCGACGATGTGGTCGGCCGGGACCGTCAGCTCGACGTCGTAGTCGCCAAATTCCAGCGTGAATTCACCGGCGCCAAGGAACTGCTTGTGCTGCCAGCCGTGGGCGTCGTAGTAGGCGGCCATGCGCGGGAACCATTGCGCGATCGCGAACAGGTCGTTCTTGTCGTCGAAGGTCTCGTAGCCCGAGCGGCCGTGCACCACCTTCTGGTCGTTGATCTTGTAGTTCCATTCGACCGCGAAGGCCAGCTTCGAACCCGGCTTCATCGCCTGCGGCAGGTCGATGCGCATCATGGTGCCGTTGATGACGTAACGGAGCGGGGCGCCGCCGGCATCCTTCACCGCGGTGATGTTGAAGCCGCCGTCGAAGAGGCGCGATTCCAGCATGGTGCGCATGCCGTCGAACTTCACGCCCGTTTCGGGAGTGGCTTTCGCCCAGGCCTCGCGCGACATCACGGTGGCGGTGGTGCGCGCGCCGGAGTTCGGCTTGAACAGGTTCTGGTCGAGCTGCAGCCACAGGTAGTTCAGCGTGTCCGGCGAGTTGTTGTGATAGGTGACGGTCTCGCTGCCGGTGATGGCGTGATTGGTTTCGTCCAGGCGGGCGCGGATCTTGTAGTCGGCGCGCTGCTGCCAGTAGGCGTGACCCGGTGCACCCGATGCGGTGCGGGTGTCGGTGGGCGTGGGCAGCAGTTCGTCGAGCTGGCGGAACTTGTCTTCGAAAGGTTCGGCTGCGTGGGCGAGGGAAGCAACCAGGGTGAGTGCGGCGAGGCTGGCGGGCAGGCGTTTGAAATTCATGTCTCTCGTTATATGTATGTTTTTGTGGTCCCAAAATGCAGGGTGGGCACACCGTACCCACGCGGACGCCGGCATCATGCAAGCGTCACGCGTGGGCACGGGGTGCCCACCCTACGGCATTACTTGGCTGCTGCGTCGGCAGCGGCCTTGACTTCCGGCTTGGCGTCCTTGGTCTTCAGCTTCTCATTATAGTCGCGCATCATGTCGTCACCGCCACCGCGCTGCGACTTGAACAACTCCAGGCGCGACGGGGTCGCACGGCGCGGCCAGGCGTTGTCGCTCTGGTCGGTGTCCGCGGTTTCCCAGTACGGGTCCTGCACCAGGCTGGTCATCGGTTCGTCCGTGATGATCAGCTTCGTGATCTTCTTCGGGTTGTAGCGCCACACTTCGGCCGGCACGCGCTCGACGTACTTCTTGCCGCTGGCGAGCGTGATCTCGAGGATCAGCGGCGTCACCAGGCCGCCCTTGTTGCTGAAGTCGACCAGGTAGAG
>NZ_JBFRFV010000064.1:0-2622 GCF_052115005.1 Massilia sp. 2TAF26 | reverse complement strand
TACTAAGCGTACGACAAGTAGGGCGGGACACGAGAAATCCTGTCTGAAGATGGGGGGACCATCCTCCAAGGCTAAATACTCGTAATCGACCGATAGTGAACCAGTACCGTGAGGGAAAGGCGAAAAGAACCCCGGGAGGGGAGTGAAATAGATCCTGAAACCGTGTGCATACAAACAGTCGGAGCCTCTTCGTGGGGTGACGGCGTACCTTTTGTATAATGGGTCAGCGACTTACATTCAGTGGCGAGGTTAACCAGATCGGGGAGCCGTAGAGAAATCGAGTCCGAACAGGGCGACAGTCGCTGGGTGTAGACCCGAAACCAGGTGATCTACCCATGGCCAGGATGAAGGTGCGGTAACACGCCCTGGAGGTCCGAACCCACTAATGTTGAAAAATTAGGGGATGAGCTGTGGGTAGGGGTGAAAGGCTAAACAAACCTGGAAATAGCTGGTTCTCTCCGAAAACTATTTAGGTAGTGCCTCAAGTATCACCACCGGGGGTAGAGCACTGTTATGGCTAGGGGGTCATTGCGACTTACCAACCCATTGCAAACTCCGAATACCGGTGAGTGCGAGCTTGGGAGACAGACGTCGGGTGCTAACGTCCGGCGTCAAGAGGGAAACAACCCAGACCGCCAGCTAAGGTCCCAAAGATTGGCTAAGTGGAAAACGAAGTGGGAAGGCTAAAACAGTCAGGATGTTGGCTTAGAAGCAGCCATCATTTAAAGAAAGCGTAATAGCTCACTGATCGAGTCGTCCTGCGCGGAAGATGTAACGGGGCTAAGCCAGTCACCGAAGCTGCGGATATGTACTTTGTACATATGGTAGGAGAGCGTTCTGTAAGCCTGCGAAGGTGTCTTGTAAAGGATGCTGGAGGTATCAGAAGTGCGAATGCTGACATGAGTAGCGATAAAGAGGGTGAAAAGCCCTCTCGCCGAAAGCCCAAGGTTTCCTGTTCAACGTTCATCGGAGCAGGGTGAGTCGGCCCCTAAGGCGAGGCAGAGATGCGTAGCTGATGGGAAGCAGGTTAATATTCCTGCACCGTCGTATGATGCGATGGGGGGACGGATCGCGGAAGGTTGTCTGACTGTTGGAATAGTCAGTTTCTGGTTCATAGRAGGYRCTTAGGCAAATCCGGGYRCRGAATYCAAGGGRYYGGGACGAGCGGSTTTATSCTGCGAAGCAATCGGAAGTGGTTCCAAGAAAAGCCTCTAAGCTTCAGTCATACGAGACCGTACCGCAAACCGACACAGGTGGGCGAGATGAGTATTCTAAGGCGCTTGAGAGAACTCGGGAGAAGGAACTCGGCAAATTGGTACCGTAACTTCGGGATAAGGTACGCCCCGGTAGCTTGAYYRSTTTACTCCATGAGGGTGAAAGGGTTGCAATAAACTGGTGGCTGCGACTGTTTAATAAAAACACAGCACTCTGCAAACACGAAAGTGGACGTATAGGGTGTGACGCCTGCCCGGTGCTGGAAGATTAAATGATGGGGTGCAAGCTCTTGATTGAAGTCCCAGTAAACGGCGGCCGTAACTATAACGGTCCTAAGGTAGCGAAATTCCTTGTCGGGTAAGTTCCGACCTGCACGAATGGCGTAACGATGGCCACACTGTCTCCTCCCGAGACTCAGCGAAGTTGAAATGTTTGTGATGATGCAATCTACCCGCGGCTAGACGGAAAGACCCCATGAACCTTTACTGTAGCTTTGCATTGGACTTTGAACCAATCTGTGTAGGATAGGTGGGAGGCTTTGAAGCGGGGACGCCAGTTCTCGTGGAGCCATCCTTGAAATACCACCCTGGTTTGTTTGAGGTTCTAACCTTGGCCCGTRATCCGGGTCGGGGACAGTGCATGGTAGGCAGTTTGACTGGGGCGGTCTCCTCCTAAAGTGTAACGGAGGAGTTCGAAGGTACGCTAGGTACGGTCGGACATCGTGCTAATAGTGCAATGGCATAAGCGTGCTTAACTGCGAGACCGACAAGTCGAGCAGGTACGAAAGTAGGACATAGTGATCCGGTGGTTCTGTATGGAAGGGCCATCGCTCAACGGATAAAAGGTACTCTGGGGATAACAGGCTGATTCCTCCCAAGAGTTCATATCGACGGGGGAGTTTGGCACCTCGATGTCGGCTCATCACATCCTGGGGCTGTAGCCGGTCCCAAGGGTATGGCTGTTCGCCATTTAAAGTGGTACGTGAGCTGGGTTTAAAACGTCGTGAGACAGTTTGGTCCCTATCTGCCGTGGGCGTTGGAAATTTGAAGGGGGCTGCTCCTAGTACGAGAGGACCGGAGTGGACGAACCTCTGGTGTACCGGTTGTCACGCCAGTGGCATTGCCGGGTAGCTAAGTTCGGAAGAGATAACCGCTGAAAGCATCTAAGCGGGAAACTCGCCTTGAGATGAGATTTCCCGGAGCCTTGAGCTCCTTGAAGGGTCGTTCGAGACCAGGACGTTGATAGGTCGGGTGTGGAAGTGCAGTAATGCATTAAGCTAACCGATACTAATTGCCCGTACGGCTTGTCCCTATAACCTTGGCAGTCATGCTGGGGTGCAATGACAGCGTTTGTTGACACAACAGATCAAAAACTACTTCTTCCGGATTCAGCGTAGCGTCCTCCACC
>NZ_JBFRFV010000063.1:0-2677 GCF_052115005.1 Massilia sp. 2TAF26 | reverse complement strand
ACATTGCTGAACTACTTGAAGCTGTACAACCACCACATTCCACAACGCGCCATCGACAATAAAACGCCTATCCTCGCACTCAAGGAATGGCAGCAGAAGCGCCCAGAATTATTCGTCAAACGCGTTTACGATCAAACGGGACTGGACAGTTAATTCCTATCTCTTGGTGATTATTATTGAATAGCACCGGAAAACATTTTTCCAGTTACTGAAAAGAAATTATACATGTCGTCTTTTGCGTCGCACAATACGGTGTAATTACTGCATTAAAATCCTTCTATATGCACATTTAATCGAATACATATACATATAAATAAGACCGGAAATGAAATCCATCTCCGGTCCTTTTTATATGCATGCAAGGATCGGATTCAACCCTGCCCCGGCGCCTGCTGCGCCAGTCCCCTGGCCATCGCATCGCGGATCAGGCTGCGCATGGTCTTGTCGGCGGCCTTGCTCTCCTGGTCCATCTGCTTGCCGAGCGCATCCATCTTCTTGCCCAGCGCGTCCATCGGCTTGCCGGCCTCGTTCATGCGCTTGCCGGCGGCGTCCATGCTGGCCTGAGCGCGGCGCTGCCCTTCGCTCTCATGCGCGGCGCGCATCTGCTCGCCCAGTGCGTTCATCTGCCGGCCGAGCGTGTTCATCCTGTCGTTCAGGCGGTCGCGCTCGCTGTCGCTGCCGGCCTTGCCGATCTGCTGGCCGAGGCTGGACATCTGCCGTCCCAGCTCGTTCATCTTGCGCTCCAGCTCGCGCACCCGCCCCTCGTCGGGCTGCATGCCGGCGGCGGCCTGCTCCATCTCCTTGCCGATGGCTTCCATGGCCTTGCCGTGCTTGTCCATTTCCTTGCCGTAGGCGTCCATCTGCTCGCCCAGCCGGTTGACCGGTTCCCAGGCCGCGTGCGCCCTGGCCAGCGTGTCGCGGTCCTGCACGATCCAGGTCTTGCCGCCGTCGCGGAACCACAGGAATTCGCCCTGGATGCTGCGCTTGAGCTGCTTGATCGACGGCCAGTCGGCGCTGTTGCCGGTCATATTGAAACCGTTGTCGCCCTCGCCCACCAGCGCATACGGCGCGTCGCGGCTATCCTGCTGCGTCACGTGCACACTCGATTTTTGCTGGACCGGCGCGGCCGCCGGCGTGGTGCCGGCATGGGCGTGGATGGCGGCCGTCAGGGCCAGGCCGAGGGCCGGCAGTGCCAGCTTCCAGTTGAAGGGTTCGGCATGCGGGCGAACCAGGCGTTTGATGCGAGACATGAGCGTTCCTCTTATTCCAAATGCCCCAGGGGCGAGTTGCGGGGTGGAGAGCTGGAACAGGTCCAGCTCGGATAATGCAAGCGCGAGACGCCGCGGTTCGCCCAGCGCGCTTGCGGCCAAATCGTCGGCGATCAGTTCCCGCTCGATCCGGATGCGGTGCGACAGCCACCACACGGCCGGGTGATAGAACAGCAGGATCTCGATCGCACTCTGTACCAGGTTGACCAGGTAGTCGTGGCGCCGCACATGGGCCAGCTCGTGCGCCAGCAGGGCCTCGAGCAGCTGCGGCGCCATGCCGGTGGCCAGCGAGGCCGGGACCAGCACCAGCGGGACTAGAGCCCCTGCCGTCACCGGACTGGCGAGGTCGTCCACCAGTCCGAGGATGACCTTGCGGACTATCCCCAGCCGCGGCGCCAGGCGGTCCAGCACGGCCTGCCACTCCGCGTCCAGCCGGTAGGCGCCGGGACGGCTGCGCCGGCGCACCCAGGCCAGGCCCAGCAGCAGGCGCACGGCCATCAACGCGGCCCCGGCCGACCAGCACAGGATCACCAGCGGCAGGCGCGGCTGCAGCGCCTCGCGCCAGTCCGCCAGTCGCCACCCGGCCGGCAGGTCGGCGCCATGGAGAGGACCGGCCGCCGCCTGCCCGGCGCCGGACGGCAGCGTTTGCAGCAGCGCGGACGGCAGCACAAGAATGCTGTCTGCGCCCTGCCCCGCCACGCGCGCCAGCATGCCGGCCAGCGGCAGCGCCGCGCACAGCAGCAGCGCGCTGCAGGCGACCAGGTAGCGCCACTGCGGACGCGCCCTGCTCAGCAGGCCCAGCAGCACGGCGGCGGCGCAGCCGACCAGCGCGCCCTGCCAGACGAAGTCCAGCAATGCCCAGGCCAGGCCGGACATCCAGGCCGCGGCGTTCATCGCGTTTCCTTCCAGTGATGCAGGCTCATGCGGGTTCCTTTCGACGGATTCAGAATAGGTCAGCTAGAAAAATTTGTCTAGAACTTTTTTTCTAGTTTTGGGCGCGTGATTGATGAGGGCAGGATAGGATCAGGTGGGAAGGAGAGCCAGCGTTCTGCGACAGGCTGCAGAATTGGCGGAGCAGGCGGAAAAAAGAAGGCCGGCTTGGTGCCGGCCTGACTTGCCCCCCGCCTTCGCGGGGGTGACGGTTCATACTGCGCGTGCCAGTGTCAGTACACCACCACCGAACGAATCGACTCGCCCTTCTTCATCAGCTCGAAGCCTTCGTTGATCTGGTCGAGGCGCAGGTGGTGGGTGATCAGGTCGTCGATGTTGATCTTGTTTTCCATGTACCAGTCGACGATGCGGGGCACGTCGGTGCGGCCGCGGGCGCCGCCGAAGGCCGAGCCTTTCCAGACGCGGCCGGTGACCAGCTGGAACGGACGGGTCGAAATCTCCTTGCCCGCTTCGGCCAC
>NZ_JBFRFV010000062.1:0-3237 GCF_052115005.1 Massilia sp. 2TAF26 | reverse complement strand
GGATGCTGGCACTTCATCAAACGCCCACACTTATCGACTGTTGATTGTTAAAGATCGTATTCGGTACTGCCTTGCTGCATCCGGCGAATCGTTTTGTTCGTCAGCAGCAGAGGAATGAGATTATGCAGTGTTTCGCTTAACTCGTCAACCCCCCGTTTTTCTTCAGCGCCAGCGGTGTTATCAAAACACCTAGCCCAACTACTTGATTTCGTTCAGCTTTTCCTGCGCTGCAGAAGCAGGACGCGCACTATAGCAAACGGCATACGAGCACGCAAGTCCTGTTGCGTGACCTCTGCATACCGGCACGCTGCAATCGGCGGCGAACAGCCTGGCGGCCGAGCGTGCGCTCGAAGCCGCGGCCTGCCCGAGCTGACCGCGCTGATGGAAGCCGCGCTGCTGGCCGACCTGCGCGATGCGGTCGGTCCGCTGATGGCGCGCATCCAGGACGCCGGCAGCCGGACGGCGGATCTCGGCCTGCTGCCGCTGGTCAACGTGCTGCGTTACGGGAGTGCGCGCAAGGTCGATACGGACTCGCTGTCGCATGTGCTCGACGGCCTCGCGGCGCGCGCCTGCATCGCCCTGCCGTATGGCGTGCGCGGGGTAGCCGACGATACCCCCGCCGCCCTGCTGGGCCAGATCATCTCCGCCGACCAGGCGCTGCGCCTGCTGCAGGACGAGGCCCACCAGGCCGCATGGTTCGAAGCGCTGGCCACGGCCGCCGCCAGCGAGCTGTCGCATCCGATGCTGAGCGGGCGCTGCGCACGCATCCTGACCGAGCACGGCGAATGGAATGCGGAGCGCGCCGCGCAGCAGTTGTCTCTGCACTGCTCGCCGGGCGTGGCGCCGCTGGCCGCCGCGCAGTGGCTGGAAGGCTTCCTGCAGGGCAGCGGCACCTTGCTGGCGCACAGCGACGCCCTGTGGAACATTGTCAACGGCTGGCTGCCCTCGCTTCCTCCCGGCACCTTCACGGAACTGCTGCCGCTGCTGCGCCGCATGGTGTCGACCTTTACCGCGCCGGAGCGCCGTGAACTCGGCGAACGGGCCGCGCATGGCGGCGGCGCGGCATCGGGCGTAACACCGGCCGAGGCCGCGGTTGATCCGGCCAGGGCGCAGCGCTGGCGGCTGGTGCTGGGCCAGGACGCCACTGGACCGATGTCGCTGAATGTCGAGGATGCCGCCATCGACGGCGTGCTCGATGCGCTGTACGGCAGCCCGGACGGCAGTTCGAAGGGAGGGCTGGGCGCATCGGCGCCGCGGGTGGCGCGCTGGCTGGGCGACATCCGCGAATACTTCCCGTCCAGCGTGGTGCAGGTGATGCAGAAGGATGCGCTGGAGCGCCTGGAGCTGCGCGAAATGCCGTGCGAGCCGGAGATGCTGGCGGCGGTGGAACCGGACGTGCACCTGGTCGCGACCCTGCTCAACCTGAACCGCGTCATGCCGAACAAGACCAGGGCGACGGCGCGCAAGGTGGTCGCGCAAGTGGTGGAGGAGCTGGAGCGCAAGCTGGCCGCGCCGATGCGCCAGGCCGTATCGAGCAGCCTGAATCGCGCCGCCCGCAAGCTGCGGCCGCGCCATCAGGACATCGACTGGCTGCGCACCATCATCCCCGAAACGCGGATCGGCTTCGGCCGCCGAGGACGTTCGCTGCGCGACATCGTGCTGTGCGTGGACCAGAGCGGATCGATGGCCTCGTCCGTCGTGTATGCGGGCGTGTTCGCGGCGGTCCTCGCCAGCATCAAGGCGGTCAGCACCTCGGTGGTAGTGTTCGACACCTCCGTGGCCGACCTGACGCCACTGCTGTCTGATCCGTTCGATGTCCTGTTCGGCACCCAGCTGGGCGGCGGCACCGACATCAATCGCGCGCTGGCCTATTGCCATGGGCTGGTGACGCGGCCGCGCGAGACGATCTGTGCTGATCACCGATCTGTATGAAGGCGGGAACGAGGCGGAGATGCTGGGACGGCGGCCGCGCTGGTCGGCAGCGGCGTGCAGGTGATCGCCCTGCTCGCGCTGAACGATTCGGGCGCACCGTCCTACGACCGCGACAATGCGGCCCGGCTGTCCGCCATGGGCATCCCCTGCTTTGCGTGTACGCCGGACCTGTTTCCAGACCTGATGGCGGCCGCGATCCAGCGGCACAGCCTGGAACAGTGGACTTCGCAGGCGGGGATCGTGCGGGCGTGACATCCTACAGGGCGTCAATCGTGCGTCCGGTTGAATACGGCCGTGTTTGACGTTACTGTCATCCCATGGACGATCAAGCTTCTCAACAACATAAAGACGACCAGGAGATGCGCGACATTATCGAGGAAGCGCGCTGCATCCTTCCCGGTCTTCAGGCGGTGTTCGGCTTCCAGACGATCGCCGTATTCAACGAACGCTTCACGGATCTCGCGGCCTATGCCCAGGTCTGCCATCTGGTGGGACTGTGCCTGCTGTTTGTCGCCATGGGCATGCTGATGACGCCGGCCGTCTATAACCGTGCCCAGCTCGGCCGTGCGACGTCGCGGATGCTGCGCATTTCACGCAAATCCATCCGCGGTGCGCTCATACCACTGGCTGTCGGGCTGTCGCTCGATATGTTGACGGTAATGTCGCTCGCGACCGACAGCCTTGCGCTCAGCATTGTTGCCGCGGTTGCTTCGCTGCTGCTCTTTGTGGGACTGTGGTATCTCCTGCCACGAAGCGATCCCATCCAGGTTACCGAACCGCGCTCCTGATTTGCGTTGTGCAGTGCAAAGGGTTGTGTGAGGCTGCGAACAGATGAGGGCGCTTGCAACTGGATAATACCTGCATGGCCTGTGCGAAACCGGCACTGGCAGAATTCAACGAACTGGGCCGCATTCGTCTACCTGAAGTTCCGATATCGGGGGGAGCGCAGACGGAGACGAATGCAAGCCCAGCCGTTCATGCAAGCGCGACCGCGGCGTTACCGGCGGCGCCTGCTTGCTCGCGGCTGGATGGCGACGATCGGTCTCGCCATTATCGCCAGGCCCGCCAGCTCGACGCGCATCGCGCGATTCCAGAGCGGCGGGCCTTGTCTTGGTATCTGAAACAGGCACGCCAGAAAAGCAAAAAGCCCGCTCAAGAATTGAGCGGGCTTCTGCGAATAATTAGCCTGACGATAACCTACTTTCACACTGGTTGCAGCACTATCATCGGCGCAAAGTCGTTTCACGGTCCTGTTCGGGATGGGAAGGGGTGGTACCGACTTGCTATGGTCATCAGGCATGACTT
>NZ_JBFRFV010000061.1:0-5445 GCF_052115005.1 Massilia sp. 2TAF26 | reverse complement strand
AAGTCGGTACCACCCCTTCCCATCCCGAACAGGACCGTGAAACGACTTTGCGCCGATGATAGTGCTGCAACCAGTGTGAAAGTAGGTTATCGTCAGGCTAATTATTCGCAGAAGCCCGCTCAATTCCTTGAGCGGGCTTTTTGCTTTTCTAGCGCGCCTGTTTCAGATACGCCCGCAGTCCATGTGTGAGCACCAGCGGGAATACGCTTGCGTGATCCTCGTCCGCAAAGACTTCCAGATGCGTCGCCAATCCTGGATAGCGATGCGCTTTCAGCGCCGCATCGAATTCCCTCAAATCGGCCACCATATCGGCATCCTCTTCATTCCGTGAGCGCGTCTTCCCGGCCGCCAGCGTTTCGCGCCCGCCGATGCCGAAGAATACCGATGCCGGCATATCCTTGTGCCCCTTCGCATACGCCTTTTCGCGATCGAACATCACGCCGCGGTCGAACCACAAGGAGGGACTGCCGAGGATGTAATGCTCGAAGGTTTTCGGGCGGCTCAGCAGAAGCTGCAGGCCCAGCAGGCTGCCGTAGGAATGGCCGACGAAGATCTTGCGGCGCATGTCCGCGCGATAATGCGACGCGATCAGCGGAAACACGTCATCGGCGATGAAGCCGCCATATGCCTCCGCCTCGCCGAACGCCACCGCCCGTCCCGGCGTTTCCGACACATACCCTTGTGTGCGCGGCATCGACGGCGTGTAATCGCGGCGCCGGCTGAACACGGCGCTGTCGCCTTTTGCGTAAGACAGGCCTACCACGATCGCTTCCTCCAGGCCGGCATGCTTGGCCAGCCGCTGGGCGATGCTGCGCGTGACCGGAAAACCGTAAGCGGCATCGGTGACGAACAGCACCGGATAACGGCGATCCGACGAACGATAGGATTCCGGCAGTGCGATGAAGACCTGGTAATCGCGGTTCAGCGCCCGTGCGTGCACGTCGCGCACTTCGGTGTCGTCGAGCCGATAGGCGGACGGCGCTTCCGCAGCTTTCGCAGCTTCCGCAGCCAGTGTTTTTGCCAGCATCGCCCGCGCCTTCGCCGCATACTTTCGGCAGCCCTCGGGGGCGACGAATGCCGCATTGCCGAGCGCCGCCTGTTTCGCCTTCTTTTCCCACATCTCGCTCGCCTCCGGATGCGAGCTCACCAGCACATCGCAATCCAGGGCTTTGACGGTGGCGATCGAACGCTCGATATCCGCCCGCGCATTCGGGTACAGCGCATTCCGGCTGAAGCTCAGGCCATCGGCAACCACCGCGGCCAGGCTGTCGCCGTACACCATGTTCATGGTCCGCCCGCCTTCGCTCGACTGCCAGGTCCAACTGGTCGCACCCATCGTATGTCCGGGCGTGAAGTGGGCCGTGACCGCGAGCGGTCCGAGTCTCACGACCTCGCCGTCACGCACGCTGCGCGTGTTGGCGACCGGCGTCATCGCTTCCAGGTTGGGATATTGCGGGTCGCGCCTGTCGGCCTGGCCGGACCGCAGCACCGCCACGGATGGCGCACTGCCCAGTACCGTCGCGCCGCTCAGCTTCTGCAAGGCGGCGATGCCGCCGGCGTGATCGAAGTGCTCGTGCCCGTTCAGGATGTAGCGGATGTCCTCGACCTTGAAGCCGAGCCGGCGCACGTGCTCGGCGATCTGGTCAGAGGCGCCGGTCGGGCCGCCGTCGATGAGGATGTGGCCGGCCGGTGAGGTGATCAGCACCGCGCTGATGCCGCCGGTGCCGACATAGTAGCTGTTGCCGTACAAGGGGAAGGGATCCTGGGGCGCGAACCAGTCGGCGGCGGCGGCGTTCATGGAGGCGCCGAAGGCAATGGCGGCGGCAAGGCAGATGGTTTTTTTCATGTGCGGACAAAAGTGAAGAGGGTTCGAATGAGGCCTGGACGATTCTGCAAGCGGTCCGCCACCGTGGCAGCAGGGCGGTGACGAAACCCCGCATCCGCGTGATGAAGCCGGCCGCCGCGGCCGATCCGGCGAACCGGGCCGCTGCTATACTTTTCCGATGACGCAGCTCTCTCTTCCGCGCACGCCGCCCGCAACCAGGACCATCGCCATGGCTGTGCTGGTGTGGGCAGCCATCAGCGCCCTCGGCGCCCTGCAGACCTATAGCGACAACCTGCGTGTCGGCGTCGACAGCCACTATCCGGCCCTGCTGGTGACCTGGTTCATCGAGTATGCGGTGCCGCTGATCGTCCTCAGCGCGGGACTCAGCCTGATCCTCGCGCGCTGGCCGGCCCTGATTGCCCGGCCGCGCAATGTGGTCGCGCTGTTCTTCGGCCTCGTGTTCCTGTTCCAGCCCGCGCAATGGACCTATATGGCCTGGCTGCGCGGCTACCTCCACGTCGGCAGCTTCGAGGATGCCCGCCTGCTGCTGATGAAGATGCTGCTGGTCGGCTGGTTCTCGACCACCGGCACCTTCGCCGCCATCCTCGCCATCCATTACTGGCGCCAGGCACGCGAGCGCGAACTGGCCTGGCAGCGCAGCCAGACCGATATGCTCAACCTGCGCCTGGCCCTCGAGCAGCAACGCATGCTGGCCCTGCGCGCCCAGTTCGAGCCGCACTTCCTGTTCAATGCCCTGAACGCGATCAGCGCCCTGGTGCGCGACGGCGACCGCAGACTCGCCCTCGGCGGCATCGAGCGCCTCAGCGACCTGCTGCGTTACGCGCTGTCGGCGAGCGTGCGCAATACCGTCACCGTCGCCGCCGAGCTGCAGTTCGTGCGCGACTACCTGGATCTGCAGCGCCTGCGCTATGGCGACCGGCTGCAGATGCGGATCGACGGCGAGGGCGGGCTGCTGCACGAAGTCGAGTGTCCACCGCTGCTGCTGCAGCCGCTGATCGAGAACGCGCTGCGCCACGATCTCGATTGCCACCAGGGGCCGAGCGACATCCGCCTGGTCTTCGCGCAGGACGACGAGACGCTCGCCATCCGCGTCGCCAATCCCGTCAGCGCACAGGCGTCGCCGAACCCCGGCGCCGGGCTCGGGCTGGCGAATACGCGCGAACGGCTCAAGCTGATGCATCCGACCGCCTCGCTGGTCACCAGCGTGGAAGACGGCCGCTTCGTGGCCGAGGTCCGCCTGCCGTTGGACAGGGACTGAGCGATGAGCGTGCGTTACCTGATCGTCGACGATGAAGCGCCCAGCCGCGCCAACCTGCGCCTGGCCCTGGGCGCACATGCCGACTGGCGCCTGATGGCGGAGTGCGACGGCGCCGCATCCGCGCGCACGGCACTGGCTGCCCAGGAGATCGATGTGATCTTCCTCGATATCCAGATGCCGGCCGAATCCGGCCTCGTGCTCGCGCGCGAAGTCAGCCGCATGAGCGAGCCGCCGCTGATCGTCTTCGTGACCGCCTACAGCGAGCATGCGGTCGACGCCTTCGAGGTGCACGCGCTCGACTACCTGCTCAAGCCTTTGAGCGACGCGCGCCTGGCCCAGACCGTCGAACGCATCGGCGCCATGCTGGGCCAGCGTCAGCGCGAAGCCTACGGCGCGGCCCTGCGCGATTACGTCGATGCCGGTGCGGACAAGGCCGTGGAGCGACTGCAGCGCATCAATGTGCGTTCGGTCGGCCGCATCGAGCAGATCCGCGTGGACGACATCCTGTGGGTCGAATCGGCGGGCAACTACGTCGAGCTGCATCTGGACGGTCGCACGGTCCTGCACCGTATCACCCTGAACCGCCTGGAAGCGCTGCTCGCGCCGGAAGACTTCCTGCGCGTGCACCGCAGTGCGATCGTCCGGCGCAGCCAGATCGCTCGCCTGGAGACCGTCGGCGACGGCAGCTACCGGCTGACGCTGCGTAGCGGCGCCGCGGTGGCGGTGAGCGAACGCTATCTGCATGCGCTGAAGTCGGCGATGTGACGAAACGCCGGCGCGCCGTGACGGCGGTGCTGGTTGCGGCGGTATGGCCCTGCCTATACTGGCGCGTCACCATCAACGGGAGATTCTCTTGACCATCCGTCTGCAAGCCATCGGGCGCCTCGCCCTGACCGGTCTTTGCCTTCTGCCGTTCGCGGGCCGCGCCGCGAATGTCTCCGATGCCGCCGTGCGCGACGCCGTCGACCGCGCGATCCGGCCCCTGATGGCGCAGCACGACGTGCCCGGGATGGCGGTCGCCGTGACTGTCGACGGACATGCCATGTTCTTCAACTATGGCCTGGCATCGAAGGAGAAGGGCATTCCCGTCAGCGAGAACACGCTGTTCGAGCTGGGCTCGGTCAGCAAGACCTTCGCCGCGACGCTGGGCTGCTATGCCCACGGCCAGGGCAAGCTGTCCTTCGACGACCATCCGGGCCGCTTCATGCCGCAGCTGAAGGGGAGTGCGATCGACCGCGCCAGCCTGCTCGAACTCGGCACCTACACGGCCGGCGGCCTGCCGCTGCAGTTTCCGGACGAGGTCACCAACGATGCGCAGATGCTGGCCTACTTCCGCAACTGGAGACCGGACGCGCCGCCGGGGACACAGCGCCGCTATTCGAATCCGAGCATCGGCCTGTTCGGACATGTGACGGCATTGGCCCTGCATATGGGCTTTGCCGATGCCGTCGAGGGCAAGCTGTTCCCTGCGCTCGGCCTGAAGCACAGTCATGTCCGCGTGCCGGCCGCGTCGATGGCGGATTACGCCTGGGGATACAACAGCGCGAACAAGCCGGTGCGGGTCAATCCCGGCGTCTTCGATGCGGAAGCCTATGGCGTGAAGTCGAGCACCGCCGACATGATCCGCTTCGTGCAGGAGAACATCGATCCTTCCCGGCTCGATGAGCCGATGCGGCAGGCGCTGGAATGCACCCACGCCGGCTACTTCCGGGTCGGCGACACCGTGCAGGGGCTCGGCTGGGAGCAGTACCGCGCGCCGGTGAGCCTGGCGCAGCTGCAGGCCGGGAATTCCGAGAAGATGAGCCGCGGCTTCAATGCCGTTACCAGGCTCGAGCCGCCGCAGGCGCCGCCGCGCGGGACGCTCTTTAACAAGACCGGCGCCACCGGCGGGTTCGGCGCTTATGTGCTGTTCGTACCGGAGCACCGGGTCGGTATCGTTATGCTGGCGAATAAGAACTACCCGATTCCGGCGCGCGTCGAGGCGGCGCATGCCATTCTCGGGCAGCTGGTACCGGCCATCCGCTAGCCTATCGTACAAAAAGCGACGGACGCCTCTTGCGCTCGGGGCGGAGGGTTTGCTATAGTTCGCGTCCTGCTTCTGCAGCGCACGAAAAGTTTAATAGAATCAACGGATTAAACTTGTATAAACGGCCATGCCGAGTGCACTGAAGAAAAAGATGGAGTTGACGAGGTAAGCGAAACACTGCATAATCTCATTCCTCTGCTGCTGACGAACAAAACGATTCGCCGGATGCAGCAAGGCAGTACCGAATACGATCTTTAACAATCAACAGTCGATAAGTGTGGGCGTTTGATGAAGTGCCAGCATCCTTCGGGATGC
>NZ_JBFRFV010000060.1:0-6000 GCF_052115005.1 Massilia sp. 2TAF26 | reverse complement strand
CAGACGCGGCCGGTGACCAGCTGGAACGGACGGGTCGAAATCTCCTTGCCCGCTTCGGCCACGCCGATGATGATCGACTGGCCCCAGCCCTTGTGGCAGCACTCCAGCGACTGGCGCATGGTGGTGACGTTGCCGATGCATTCGAAGGAATAGTCGGCGCCGCCGTCGGTCAGCTGGACGATGGCGTCGACCACGTTCCCGACTTCCTTCGGATTGACGAAGTGGGTCATGCCGAACTGGCGCGCCATCTGTTCGCGGCCAGGGTTGATGTCCACGCCGATGATCTTGTCGGCGCCGACCATCCTGGCCGCCTGGATGACGTTCAGGCCGATGCCGCCCAGGCCGAACACGACCACGTTGGCGCCGGGTTCCACCTTGGCCGTGAAGATCACCGCGCCCACGCCCGTGGTTACGCCGCAGCCGATATAACAGGTCTTGTCGAAGGGAGCATCCTCGCGGATTTTTGCCAGCGCGATTTCCGGCACCACGATGTAGTTCGAGAAGGTCGAGGTGCCCATGTAGTGGTAGATCGGCTGGCCGTCCAGCGAGAAGCGCGAAGTACCGTCCGGCATCAGGCCGCGGCCTTGGGTGGAGCGGATGGCCTGGCACAGGTTGGTCTTGCGCGACAGGCAGAATTTGCACTGGCGGCATTCCGGGGTGTAGAGCGGAATAACGTGGTCGTCGCGCTTGACGCTGGTCACACCGGGACCGGTTTCGAGGACGACGCCCGCCCCTTCATGACCGAGGATGGCTGGGAAGATGCCTTCCGGATCGGCGCCCGACAGCGTGTAGTAATCGGTATGGCAGATGCCGGTGGCCTTGACCTCGACCAGCACTTCGCCGGCGCGCGGGCCTTCCAGGTCGACGTCGGCAATCGTCAGGGGTTCCCCGGCCTTCCATGCGATGGCGGCTCTCGTTTTCATGGTGTCTCCGTTGTGAATGGTCTTGTGCTACGTCCAGGCATTCGCAAGGGTCGTGCCAGGCGCCTGGCCTAGGAAACCTGTGCAGAGTTCGTGTACGCCCGTGCCGGAACCGCAACACTCGGGCGGCAACTGTGCAAATCTGGAGCAGGTGTCCTGCCGCCGGAAACCGGAAACCGGCACGCCGTCCAGGGATCGAATGGGATGGCAGGCATATTGCTTGGATTGCAAACCATAAATCCGGAACAGGGAGAACAGATGACGCACCCACCATGCAGGCTGAACGCCATCGCCGCGCTGTGTGCCGCCGGCGGCGTGGCGCTCGCCTGCCCGGCGTACGCGGCCGATACCGGGACCGGCGCGGCCGGCGCGGCGGCCGGCATTCCCGTCGTGATCGTCACCGGCAGTCGTGCCGAGCACGATCGTGCCGACTTCCCGGCGGCGATCGACGTCGTCGACGCATCGCGCATCCGCGATACGCAGATGCGCGTCAACGCTTCCGAAGCCTTGGTTGCGGTACCGGGACTGGTGATCCAGAACCGGCAAAACTACGCGCAGGACCTGCAGATCTCGTCGCGCGGCTTCGGCGCGCGCTCCACCTTCGGCGTGCGCGGCATGCGCCTGTTCGCCGACGGCATCCCGGCCACCATGCCGGACGGCCAGGGACAAGCAGCCACTTTCAACCTCGACATGGCCGAGCGCATCGAAGTGCTGCGCGGACCGTTCTCCGTCGTCTACGGCAACCACGCGGGTGGCGTGATCCAACTGTTCACGCGCGAGGGACGCGGCAGTCCGGTACTGGAAACCAGCCTGTCCGGCGGCAGCGACGGCATGGTCAAGCTCGACGTCAACGCCGAGGGCGAAACCGAGGGCCTCGGCTATGTGATCGATGCCTCGCGCTTCGATACCGAGGGCTACCGTGCACACAGCGCTGCGCGGCGCGACCAGGGCATGGTAAAGCTGACCACCAGGCCAGGCGCGACGAGCAAGCTGACGGTCACCGCCAGCAGCCTGTCCCAGCACGACACCCAGGATCCGCTGGGCGTTACCTGGGCCACCTTCGAGCGCAATCCGCGCGCCGGCGAAATCGACGCCACCGATACCCGGACGCCGAAGCGCACGCTGGCCGACCGCTACGACACGCGCAAGAGCATCGACCACCAGCAGATCGGCGCCACCTTCGAGCAGCGCTTCGGAGAGGACCGCCTGCACGCGACGGTGTATGGCGGCAACCGAGGCGTGATCCAGTACCAGTCCTTCTCGCGCGCCTTCCAGGCGCCGCCCACGCATTCCGGCGGCGTGGTCGATTTCGACCGCGACTTCTACGGCGCCGACCTCAACTGGATGTTCGTGCGTCCTCTCGCCGGCGGCAAGCTCAGCACGACAGTCGGCATCGACATCGACCGCTCCACGGACGACCGCAAGGGCTACGAGAACTTCGTCCTCGAGCAGTCCGTCCCGCGCTTCGGCGTCAAGGGCACGCTGCGGCGCGACGAGACCGACGTGCTGACCGGCATCGATCCCTACCTGCAGGCCGAATGGCAGGGCGGTCCCTGGGTACTCACGGCCGGCCTGCGCCACAGCCGCCTGAAGGTGGAGGTCGAGGACCGCTTCCTCGGCAACGGCAACGACAGCGGCACGATCGACTACCGGCGCACCACGCCGGTGCTCGGGGTGTTGTACAAGGTGGAGCGAGGACTGAACCTGTACGCGAGCGCGGCGCGCGGCTTCGAGACCCCGACCTTGAACGAGCTGTTCTATTCGAGCGGCGCCACCGGCTTCAACTTCCACCTGGCGCCGGCCAGGAGCCGCCACCTGGAGATCGGCGCGAAGACCGTGCTGGGCAGCGACACGCGTATCGACCTGGCGCTGTTCCAGGTGCGCACCGACGACGAACTGGTGGTCGACAGTTCGGTCGGCGGACGCACCAGCTATCGCAATGCGAGCAAGACACTGCGCCGCGGCGCCGAAGTGTCCCTCGACACCGATCTCAAGAACGGTTTCAGCGGCAAGCTGACCCTGAGCATGCTGCGCGCAAGCTACCAGACCGGCTTCGGCGCCGTGCCGGCCGGCAGCCGCCTGCCGGGCGTGCCGCGCGCGAGCATGTATGGCGAGCTTGCCTGGAAGGACGAGAGCGGACGCCTGGGGGTTGCGCTGGAAACCATTGCGAACGGCAAGGTGTATGCGGAGGATACGAATACCGAGCGCCCGGCGCCCGGCTATGCGCTAGTGAACCTGCGCCTCCAGGCGCGCCAGGGCCGCGATCGCTGGCGCTTCAAGGAGTTCCTGCGCCTGAACAATATGTTCGACCGTAACTACATCGGCTCGGTCATCGTCGGCGACACCAATAAACGCTTTTACGAAGCGGCGCCGGGGCGACAGTGGATGGCCGGCCTCACCACCGAATATCGCTTCTGATCAGAAACGATAGCGCAGGCCCGCGACCACGGCCCGCGGTGCGCCCGGCGCCACGAAACGCGCCTGTTCGGCCTCGCCGGCCTGCTCGTGCGGCGCGAGCAGGCGGCCATGCGGAAACAGGTCCGGCGCCAGCGCACCAAAGGTTTCGTAACGGCGGTCGAACACGTTGCTGATGCGTGCAAAAAATTCCCATTGATCTGCCGGCCGGTAGCTGGCGCGCAAGCCGAGCAGCATATAGCCATGCACGCGCCGGTCGGCGCGCTGCGCATCCTTGCCGTCTTCGGCATCCTCGATCAGGCCGTCCTCGTTTCCTTGCGTGACCAGGCTCGATACCGCGTGGATGTCCATGCCGAGGGTCAGCGCCGGGCTCGTGTTCCAGTCCAGCGACAGCTTGCCGGTATGGCGCGGCAGGCCCGCCATCCGGGTGCCGCGCCGGATCTGGACATGGCGCGCACCGGTGAACAGTTCGCCGTCGGCGTCGTACACCGCCTGCAGGTAGCTGTAGGCGAGGCGCAGCCCGAGCCGTCCGGACTGGCGGCTCAGCATGGCGTCCAGGCCCTGGTGACGGGTACGCTCGAAATTCGAGAAATAGCCCTGGCGCGACGGCGAGCTCAGGAACAGGATGTCGTCGCGGTTGACTGTCCGGTGCAGGGACAGCGAATAGCTGCCCGACACGCCATCCTGCTGGAAGCGGCCGCGCGCCCCGGCCTCCATGGTGCGCGCAACGACCTGCTTCAGGTAGGGATCGGATTGCAGGCCGACCGGCAGGCGGCACGGATTGTCCGGGTCCGCGCATCCCAGCTCGATCACGGTCGGCACCCGGCTACCCTGAGCAAGGTTGGCGAACAATGTCACACGCGGAAGCAGCACATGGGTGAAGCCGAGCGCGGGATTCAGGCGGCGGTAGCTGAAGCCTTCCCGCGGCTGCACGCCCCGCTCGTTGCTCAGGGTGTTCTCGACGCGTGTGTGGCCATAGCGCGCACTGGCCGTCAGTTGCGTTCCCGGCGCGACTTCCATGGAGGCGGAAAGATAGACCCCGGCAGTACGCGATTTGCCGACCACCGATGAGGTCGACTCGCGCGACTCGAGCGGATCGCCGATGACTTCACGCGCGGCGGTCACGAATGCCGCTTGTGCGAACTGGGCGTACTCGACGTCGCTGCGGTCCAGGCTGGCGCCGCCGTCCAGGCGCAATATGCCGCGCCGGGTGCCGAACGCAAGGCTGGCGCCGCTGCCATTCTGGCGCGTACTGGTCGTATTCAGTACGCCGGCATGCATTGCAGCGCCCTGCTCCCTCGTCACCCCGCACGAAGCCGGCTCGCGCGGCGCGCCATCGGCACCAAAGCCGGCGGCGCAGTCCTCGGCGTAATCGCCGTAATCCTCGCTGACATCGCCGTTGACGGTTTCGCGACGGCTGTTGCGAACATAGGCGACGGCGCTCAGTTCGCTGTCGCGAGCAAGGCGGTGCGTGAGGTTGAAGGTGCCCTGAACCAGGTGGTTGCGGGTCGTGTCCGGATAGGTATAGACGGCGCTGCGCTCATCCCGATACAGAAGGTCCGGCAGCAATCCGTTGCCGAGCACACGGCTGCGGCCGGCGAGCAGCGACGCGCTCCACTCGGTGGCCCCGCTCGCCTGGCCAAGCTTGGCCAGCATATTGCCCAGCCTTCCGGCGGAGTGAGCGCGCCAGCCGGTATCGTCGAACAGCGTGGCGCCGATGAAGCCATGCCAGCCACCGCTGCCCTGCCAGCCGTAGGCGATGTCGCTGCGGCGCCGGCCCTGACTGCTTACCGACAATTCGAGCTCGCCGCCCGGATCCGTGAGACCGGACTTGGTCCTGAAGGCGAGCGCACCGCCCAGCGTGTTCAGGCCGTACAGGGGGTTGGCGCCGGTGACGAGGGCCAGGTCGCCGATCGCCGCCTCCGGCATCATGTCCCAGTTGATCACATCGCCGAAAGGCTCGTTCACGCGCACGCCGTCCAGGTAGATGGAGATGCCCTGTGAGCTGCCCAGTATGGACGATGCGCGGAAACCGCGGAAGGTGATATCGCTCTGGAAGGGGCTGCCCGAAATCTCGTTCGCGTTCACGCCGCTCAGGTTGTGCGCCATGAATTCGGCCAGGTTCTCCCCGCCCGCCTTGCGGATGGCTTTGTCGCTTGCTAACTGTACCGGGTAAGGCAACAGGTCGCGATCGATGCCGAGTCCATAGACAGGTGCAAGGCCGACGACCTCGACCCTGGCGACGCGCGGCTCTTCGGCGGTGGCGGTGCCAGCGAGGAGCAACAGGAAAGGCATGCCAAGCCGTGCGACGGCGGCGCCTGCCGCGCGACCGATTCGATGCGCCATCCATGTCCCCTGGTCTTGTGGTTTGTCGTAATGCGAGCAAATGACATGCCAACTGGCCGATCCCGGTATGGGAAGCTGAATTGTTCGGAAACGATACAGGTGCTGTGAATGAGTGTAGCGGAATGGAGCGATCGAATGTCGAGCGCAGAAAAGCAAAAAGCCCGCTCAATGAATTGAGCGGGCTTCTGCGAATAATTAGCCTGACGATAACCTACTTTCACACTGGTTGCAGCACTATCATCGGCGCAAAGTCGTTTCACGGTCCTGTTCGGGATGGGAAGGGGTGGTACCGACTTGCTATGGTCATCAGGCATGACTT
>NZ_JBFRFV010000059.1:0-6405 GCF_052115005.1 Massilia sp. 2TAF26 | reverse complement strand
CCAGCGCCAGATCGCACGCGGCGGTCCGCTGACCATCACCCACCCGGAAGTGTCGCGCTACTTCATGCTGATCCCCGAGGCCGCCCAGCTGGTGATCCAGGCCGGCGCGATGGCCAAGGGCGGCGACGTGTTCGTGCTCGACATGGGCGGACCGGTGCGCATCGTCGACCTGGCGCGCACCATGATCGCCCTGCACGGCCTGACCGAAAAAGGCATCCAGAATCCGGACGGCGACATCGAGATCCGCTACGTCGGCCTGTTTCCGGGCGAGAAGCTGCACGAGGAGCTGCTGACCGACGGCGTGATCTTCCCCAGCGACCACCCGCGCATCATGCGCATGAAAGAAAATGCCTTGAGCCCCGGGGTTCTCGACACCTTCATCACCTGCCTGATGATGGCCTGCGACACCCATGATCGCAAGATGATCGAGTCGATGGTCAAGGCCATCGTCACCGAATATAGCCCCCAGCCGGCACCAAGCGCACCAAGCGCACCAGCCGCCCAGCCCGTCCGGACCCCGCAGCGTCTGGGACTGATCAAGAAAGCCGTCTCGTTCCGTATCTGATTCGCCTTGCCCCTCTCCCTAACCGATTCAGGAGGATTTCCATGCGTGATGAAAGCAAGCCAGCATCCTTGGAGCAGCTTGTCAACAAGCTGCGTGACCGCACAGCCATTATCGGCATCGTTGGCTTGGGCTACGTCGGCCTGCCGCTGACGCTGCGCTATGTCGAGGCAGGCTTCCGCGTCCTCGGCATCGATATCGACGGTACCAAGGTCGAGCGTCTGAATCGGGGGGAAAGTTATATCAACCATATCAAGGCCGGCGATATCGCGAAGGCGCACGACACGGGATTCGAGGCAACCACCGACTTCGCCCGCGCGGGCGAGCCGGACGCGCTCATCATCTGCGTGCCGACCCCGCTGAACGCCTACCGCGAACCGGACCTGTCCTTCGTGCTCGGCACCGCCGACGCCCTGCTGCCTTTCATGCGCCCTGGCCAGGTGCTGTCGCTGGAAAGCACCACCTACCCCGGCACCACCGACGAGGAACTCAAGCCGCGGCTGGAATCGCGCGGCTTCATTGTCGGGCGCGACGTCTTCCTGGTGTTCTCGCCGGAGCGCGAAGATCCGGCCAACCCGGACTTCCAGACACGCACCATTCCCAAGGTCTGCGGCGGCGTGACCGCGGCCTGCCTGGAGGCCGGCATCGCCCTCTACAGCCCCGCCATCGACCGCGTGGTGCCGGTCAGCTCGACCCGCGCCGCCGAGCTGACCAAGCTGCTGGAAAACATCCACCGCGCCGTCAACATCGGCCTGGTCAACGAGATGAAGATCATCGCCGACCGCATGAACATCGACATCCATGAGGTCATCCGCGCAGCGGCCACCAAGCCCTTCGGCTTCACACCGTATTACCCTGGCCCCGGCCTGGGCGGGCATTGCATCCCGATCGATCCTTTCTACCTGACCTGGAAAGCGCGCGCCTACGGACTTCACACCCGCTTCATCGAACTGGCGGGCGAAATCAACAGTGAGATGCCGCACTGGGTGATCGAGAAGGTCACGGATGCACTCAACCGGCGCAGCAAGTCCGTCATGAACAGCCGGGTGCTGGTGCTGGGCATCGCCTACAAGAAGGATGTCGAGGACATGCGCGAGTCGCCCTCGGTCGAACTGATGGAGATCCTGCGGGACAAGGGCGCCGTGGTTCATTATTCAGATCCGCACGTACCGGTCTTCCCGCGCATGCGCGAGCACCGGTTCGACCTCGCGAGCGTCGATTTGACACCCGCAAGCATCGCTTCCTATGACGTGGTGCTGCTGGCGACCGCGCACTCCGCCTTTGACTACGATCTGATCCAGAGACACGCACCGCTCATCGTGGACACGCGCGGTGTCTACCTCGCCCCCATGTCCAACATCGTGAAAGCTTGAGGATCCCGCCATGCGCCCTTATCCCGCTCCCATTACCGACCGCAAGATCAACTTTGCCCTGGTCGGTTGCGGCCGCATCGCCAACAATCATTTCGATGCGCTGCGCAAGCATCATGAGCGTGCAGAACTGGTCGGTGTTTGCGACGTCGATCCGCGTGCCCTCGACCACGCTGTAGGCTCGACCCGCGCCCCCGGCTATACCGACCTGGACGAGATGTTGCGAAAATGCGAAGCCGATGCCTTCATCCTGACGACACCGTCCGGCATGCATCCGGACCAGACGATCCAGATCGCGCAAGCCGGACACCACGTGATGACCGAGAAACCGATGGCAACCCGCTGGGAGGACGGCAAGCGGATGGTCGCCGCCGCCGACGCGGCCGGCGTGCGCCTGTTCGTGGTCAAGCAGAACCGCCGCAACGCCACGCTCCAGTTGCTCAAGCGGGCGGTCGACAAGAAGCGCTTCGGCCGCATCTACATGGTCAACCTGAATGTGTTCTGGACCCGTCCGCCGGAGTACTACACCAGTGCGAAATGGCGCGGCACCTGGGAATTCGACGGCGGTGCCTTCATGAACCAGGCCAGCCACTACGTCGACCTGATCGAATGGATCATCGGCCCGGTCGAGAGCCTGCAAGCGTATACCGCCACGCTGGCACGCGACATCGAGGTCGAGGATACCGGGGTGCTCAGCCTGCGCTGGCGCAACGGGGCGCTGGGTTCGATGAATGTCACCATGCTCACCTACCCGCGCAATCTGGAAGGCTCGATCACGATACTGGGCGAGCGCGGCACGGTACGCATCGGCGGCGTCGCCGTGAACGAGATCCAGCATTGGGAATTCGCCACCCCGGATCCAGACGACGACAAGGTGCGCGACGCCAGCTATGAGACGAGTTCCGTTTACGGCTTCGGCCACCCGCTCTACTACGACAACGTGATCAAGGTGTTGCGTGGCGAGGCCGAGCCGGAAACCGACGGCCGTGAGGGGCTGAAGTCGCTGGAAGTGCTGATCGCGGCATACAAGTCGGCACGCGACGGCCAGCGTGTGGCCTTGCCACTGGCTTACTGACATGGATACCACCATCCACTTCAGCGCGATCGTCGATGATGGCGCCGTGCTCGGCGAGGGAACCCGTGTGTGGCACTTTGCCCACGTCTGCGCGGGGGCGCGTATCGGCGCCGGCTGCTCGCTCGGCCAGAATGTGTTCGTCGGCGACGACGTTGTGATCGGCGACAACGTAAAGATCCAGAATAATGTTTCGGTCTACGATGCCGTGACGCTCGAGGACAATGTGTTCTGCGGACCGAGCATGGTCTTCACGAATGTCTATAACCCACGGGCGGCGGTCACGCGCAAGCACGAATACCGGCGCACGCTGGTACGCTGCGGAGCCACCATCGGCGCCAACGCGACCATCGTCTGCGGGGTAACGATCGGCGAGCACGCCTTCATCGGCGCGGGCGCGGTCGTCACCCGCGACGTGCCGGCGTTTGCCTTGATGGCGGGCATACCGGCACGCCAGATCGGATGGATCAGCCGTTTCGGCGAACGCCTCTCTTTGCCGCTGACCGGTAATGCCGAGGCACGCTGCCAACACACCAAGGATCTCTACATCCTGCGAGACGGTACTTGCATGCTTTCCTACAGCACAAGCGCCGGCGCCTGGGCCCGCTTTCCTGAACCAGCCAAGTGAATCGACCATGGAATTCATCGACCTCAAATCCCAATATCAACAATCCCGCGACCTGATCAACCAGCGCATCCAGACCGTTCTCGACCACGGTCAATACATCATGGGGCCGGAAGTGACAGAGCTCGAAACACGGCTTGCAGAGTACTGCGGCGCGCGCCATTGCGTCACAGTCTCATCCGGCACCGAGGCATTGATCATCGCCCTGATGGCGCTCGACATCGGTCCGGGTGATGAAGTGATCACAACACCGTTCTCATTCATCGCCACCGCCGAGGCAATCGTCCTGGTCGGCGCGAAGCCGGTGTTCGTCGATATCGACCGCGAAACCTGCAATATCGATCCTGCGCTGATCGAGTCCGCCATCACCGCCCGCACCCGGGCGATCATGCCGGTATCCTTGTTCGGTCAGCCAGCCGACATGGATCAGATCAACGGGATTGCACAACGCTTTGGACTGGCGGTCGTCGAAGACGCGGCGCAGAGCTTCGGCGCAGCCTATCGCGGCAAAAAAAGTTGCCATCTTTCCGACATTGGCTGTACCAGCTTCTTTCCGAGCAAACCACTCGGATGTTACGGAGACGGTGGCGCACTGTTCACCGATGATGACGAGATTGCCAAAGCAGCACGTGAAATTCGCGTCCATGGGCAATCGCAGCGCTACGTCCATACGCGCATCGGCGTAGGAGGACGCATGGACACGCTCCAGTGTGCGGTCGTTCTGGCAAAGCTCGAGCGCTTCGATTGGGAACTGGCCGAGCGCGCCACGGTGGCGGCGTGGTACGACGCCCTTCTGTCGGGCCGGATCGGCCTGGTCGGCGTATTACCGGAACGCAGCAGCGTCTATGCACAATATACGGTCGTTCTCGAAGAACGGGACCGGGTACAGGCCGCGCTGAAGGAGGCCGGAATTCCAAGCGCAATTCATTACCCCATGCCTATCCATCGTCAACCGGCCTATACCTCGCCAGAGATCAGGGATACCTGCCCGGTTGCCGACGAAATGGCCGCCAGGGTAATGAGTCTGCCGATGGGGCCCTATCTGTCCCGCTCCGATGCCGATCATGTTGCACGCACCTTGCTGGATAAGGTGACTGCGATGCCTTCCGCCAAGATCGAAACCGTCGCATTAGCGGAGTAGTGCGTCGTCAGCCTGGCGAAGCAAGCTCTGTCGCACAATGATGACTGCTGTGCGATGGAGCTTGCAATACCGTACAGGATCGTATCGACTATCTTCACCATGCCGGAATGATTTATCCACCACGCATAAAAGTACTGCGTACCGCAAGACATTGAAAGGCGCAGGCTTTCATTGCGCCGCTTTCAAACAAGCCTCCCGTATTTTCTCATCCCCTAGCGCAACAGTTCGACTGCCACGCCGCCGCCGCGTCCCGGCTCAACCAGTAATGTACTGATGCAGGGACCCTTGGGTGTCCTGATTCCTGAAGAGAGTGACGAAGCCGGCCCTTGCAAGGCAAAGGCGATGCTGGTCGTTGGCGTAAGCAATGACCGACCGGCTTTGCCTGAATCGATCCGCATTACTCTCTAGAAATTTTTTCAGAATGGACTCACTAAATGGATTGAACAAGAAAACCAGATTGTTGCCAGGAGGCAGGCAAAAGGAGGCGGCATCGGCATTAACAAAGAAGATATTCTCCGCCCCAAATCTGGCAGCATTATCTCGAGCAATTTCAACGAGCGGCTCGGAAAATTCGACGCCAATAATCTTACGAAACGGAAATCGCATAGCGGCGTAAAAACAGGCCTTGCCCTTGCCTGAGCCGAGATCGATAAAATGATCGAATACGATACCGGTCTTTTCCACCTCATCGATCAATTCACGGATCGCGGCACAAGTGACTGCCTGATAGGCCATCGAATGCGGCAGGGCCGCCGAATGAATTGTTTCCAGCTTTCGATTTTCGATATAGCCGCTGCAATTCAATTGGTATCTTCGCTCGAATACAAAATCCTCGATCCAATGGATCGCCTCGGCGACCTTCCTCTCGAGAGACTGCAACTTGTGCAAAAGCGGTCTCCTCATCCATACCGCAATTCTTGTGCGCCATTGAACAGGGCACGTCTCATTTTCGCAAGTCATTGATTTTCCTAGAAAAAATATGGAGAGGAATCGTGTCGCAACCCGGCGCGCCCCGAATAAGTTAATGAAAACCTAATCCCCTGCTTTTCCCCTGCAATTTCCTCTCGACAGCCCCCTAAAGAATCCCGCGCCAGCTCGTATTTGAATAATTTACGAACAAATAAAATTGCTTTTATTTGAGAAATATTGCGACCAAAAACATTAATGAACTATTAAATTTTATAGATTAAATATTGAACTTTTATTGAACATTCGTTTTTAATTGATTTCAGGAAAATTCCATAGCCAAACAATTCACTGAGAAAAATTTTTTCCGAGAAAAGTTGAATTACGTCAGTTTCTTACCGTAAAATTCGATCTCTTCTTTTCGTGATTAAAGGCATTTCCCTTGAAAACTTTTGCTCGTCTTCCCAAAGCGTCCAACGCCATGTTGCTCAGCGGTTTTGCAGTATTACTCATGAGCTCGGCTGCAGCGTCTGCAAGAAACCTGTATGTTTCCACCTCGGGCCGCGACACCAACGCGGGCACGTCCAGCACCGCTCCGTTGCGCACCATCCAGCGCGCCTCCAACCTGGCCCTGCCGGGCGACACGGTTCACGTCGCACCGGGCACCTATTCCGAAACCATCACCTCGTCCGTCAACGGCACCGCGAGCGCACGGATCCGCTTCGTGTC
>NZ_JBFRFV010000058.1:0-6669 GCF_052115005.1 Massilia sp. 2TAF26 | reverse complement strand
GGATGCGTGAACTCATGCTGCAAACTGCTCCTGGTGGGATTGATCACTGGGACTGCTGAACCCAGCAATCAAGTCAGCCAGCATAGCCTTTGCACGAAACAAAGGCCAGCTACGACGCGGAACATGATCACACGAAACTAAACAACTACATGCCCTCCCGGGTTGCCCAGATGTTTTTTTCTTAGCGTCTATGCATGAGCTCGGGACAAGTATTAGCACTTTAATCAGTACTGTCTGCTCGACCGAAAATGTCTCACTTGTTAAATACGTATCGCCAAATAGAGAAAACAAAATGTCGCTGGAATTGCTCGAGTCGTCAAAGGACGACTTCAGTACAGGAAGCTTACGATATCAAACAATTGTGGCCCCGGCAGTTATGCCTTTAGCAGCGACCGTTGATGCGGAAGTACGAATACTATCGACCTATCGGAAAGCGATATCAACGTCTACTGCAGTAATTTTGACAGATACTCAAGCCGCGGCGAAGGTGTTCAACTTCACTCTTCATGAAGAACAAATGGAGGTTAGAAAATTTGAACGTCTTCCGACTCCGGTCGTTCGACTAGCGAATGACTATGTTGCGACTATCGGTGACGCTCTAGTGTGTCATCAAAGCGATTACAAAAGAGGCTTGACCGCCGGCTCAACCGGGAAGATTATCGACATTACTCAACCTATCGTTCTCGCAGGTGATGGCTCAGCAAATACGGCTCTCGTCCGCGCATTTATAGATACCATTGGCGAAGTTGAGCTATCCACTAGCGATTGTTTAAGATTTCAACTCGGCTACGCTATTCCAACCTCGCTAGATAAGTGGTCAAGCTATGATGTGCGCATCGTCTTTCTCGGCAGCGGGCAGTTGCCTAAGCTAAGCGATATAAGACGACTCATAAACAAGACGAAGAGCTTCTTATACATAGCTAGTAGTGATGAAAAATCGATTTCATCGCTCATAGCAAACCTTCATCAACCTCGTGAGGAATAATGTCTGAGATTTCTGAGCCAGCAAGAATCTACTGTGTTCCTAACGACACCCCAGTAACCTTATGGTGGAGCAACTACAAACCTGAATTGAAGATTCCTACAATTCGGGGAACAAATTTGTCTAGGCATGTGGAGTTCCATCGCCACGCTCTCGATGTAGCCAGAAGAAGCAATCAGGAACCTGCTGCTTTCGACTCGACAATGAGGCCGGTGGCATATGCTTTACTTGAATTCGCAAAATATCTGGCCCGTGAAAAATTAGAATGGTTCGACGCCAACGAAGAGACAATCGAAGGCTTTCGTGACGCCGCGTACGAGGCTACCGTGTCCAGCCCAACTTCTCGAGGAGAACAAACTGCGAAAGCGACTACCAATATAAAGCTGCGCATTATTTATGAATTCTACTTATGGGCTGACACCGAAAAACTGTGCAATAGGCCTTTGATTGGATGGGGGAAGAGCTTTCCCATTCAGTCTTCGCTCCCATTGCACAGGGACGAGCAGAATAAATGGAACGGACGCGCTAGAAGAAAGTTCCCGAAGTGTTATCGAGGGATTGGCGAAAACTCTAGTAATCCTGGAGGGCAATATTGGGCAACTAATGCTGACCTGAACGATATCGAAGACCGCTTCTACGCATTGCAGCCGGCCGCTACAGCGGCGCGTAATGTACTGTTCATGCGCATTGCGGACCAAACTGGACTGCGAAGAGGAAGCATTAATTCACTGGTAGCTAGTCAATTTACAGACGCGGCCATTGAGCGGTCGATGAAGTCGGAATTAAAAGCGCATGCGATTCGCCCAAAGAAACAAAAACTTGCACGAAATTATTACTTCGAGATTCCCTACGCTCTCGCTTGGGAAGTCAATCGCTTTTTGCGCAACCAATACGGCGATGCAATGCAAAACGCTGCTGAATGCCAAATGAACTTGGATGAAATGCCTGTCTTCATCTCGCAGACAACTGGAAAGCAAATGACTAGCAAAGCATGGTCAGGAATTTTCACAGAGGCGTTCCAAGCGATTGGGGCGCCGAAAGGCGCAGGCATTCATTCAATCAGGCGAAAGTTTGCCGAAGAATGGTTTAGGGGCAGAGTTCAGGAGTTCAGAGACGATGGCAAGCCCACGGACTACCAAGCCGTTGTGGCAGGGCTTGCGCGTGTATTAGGGCAAGATTCTAAGCTCAGTCAAGAGGCCTACCGAAGGGCTTCAGCGATGTCGCGAGGCGCAAGTCCGACCGATGTACTAACCGAACAAAACTATGAATTGGCAGCGAAAAATATGCAACTTACTGCCCAGTTAGAGGAGCAAAGAGGATTGATAGCCAAGTTGAGCACATCGAACAACGCGGCCCGTATGGCTAGGGAGCACGCTTAAACGGCGCACGCTCGGTCAACTCGTCAATGTATTCATTTACATGAGCGGTCTCCTGGCCAAGGAATTCTTGGATGGCGCTTTCAAAACGCGCATCTGCTATCCAATGCGCCGACCATGTAGGCGTAGGCTCGAGACCTCTGGAGAGCTTGTGCTCACCCTGAGCTCCTCCCTCGAATACTGGTATCGAGGCCTCAATACAGTATGAGATGGCCTGCATGTAGCACAACTCGAAGTGTAGGCCTGACACGAACTTGGTTGTCCCCCAGTACCGACCGTACAGCGCGTCGGGTCCAACAACGTTGAGTGCAACGGCGATAGGCTTCCCATGCTGCTCGGCGATTATGAGCAGCAAGTTTGCGCCCATCGACTTCTGGATTTCGGCGAAGAAGGCCTTTGTCAGGTAAGGCGAAGAGTAGTGATTTTCGTAAGTAAGTTTGTAGCATGTATAGAAGAAGTCGAGGTCTTCCTTTGTAATTGCGTCGCCGGTGACACGCTTGAAAGTCACACCTGCCTCGGCTACTCTTCGATTGTCTTGCTTAATTTTCTTTCTCTTCTCGCGGGTCATCGAGTCCAGGAACTGCTCGTACGTCTTGTAATCGTGGTTGACCCAATGGAACTGAACACTCTCCCGAAGCAGCAATCCAGCGTCCCGCAGGATTTCGACGTCGCTCGCGCTCGGGAACAGAACATGCAAGGACGAGACACCAGACTCCTGTGCGAACTGAACGGAGGCTTGCACAAGGAGCGCCTTGTCAGCGTCGTTTGAAGCCAGTAATCGCGGCCCAGTGACTGGTGTAAAGGGCACTGCTGACACTAGTTTCGGATAGTAATCCAAGCCATTACGCTCATACGCATGAGCCCAAGCATGGTCAAAGACGTACTCTCCTCTGGAGTGGTACTTTGCGTACAGAATCATCGCAGCTTCGACTCTCCCCTGCCGACGAATGACCAAGAAGCGCGGCCTCCATCCGGTACGAGTTGAGGCACACCCTGAGGTGTGCAACTGATGCAAAAACTGATGGCTAACGAACGGGTTCCCTTCGGTCAGAATGTTCCACTCATCTTGGGGGATATCTTGCAGGGACTCGATGACCTCGACAACGGTTTCCAAATTTCACTCCAGTTGACTAACGCGATGACGTGCCTTGCACATCTGAAGACCCATTTTGCCACGCTTGATGGGTTGGCATGAGTAGTCAAGGCAGGCTGAGCGGGTAAGGCAGCCCTTTGAGTCGGTCGTCGTCATACCTTGCAAGTGTTATCTGAGTCGCTGGCGCATGAACTGACCAGCACACAGTCGTTCCTTGGTGCATCTTGCTCGGTTTGAGAGTAACCTTCCCGATGCCAGCACTGAGCATTTCAGACGCCAACCTTCATGTGACAACCCTAATGAATTCAATCCTAAACTCTCGCGCTTATCTTGATGCTCTGTCCACCCAAAATACGGTTCGTCAGATTGAGGATGCGCTCGGCGGCTCCTTCGCGCAGAGAGAGTACGCTAAGTCTATCGCTGGGGTACTGAGCGCCGAGAAGCTTGGCATGGATGCGCTCGGCTTGGCTCACACAAGAGACCTCACAGCTCTGCAGTCAATGAATTCGCTACAAAATGCCGTGAAGGAGATGACCTCTTTGCAGGGCCTGGCGGCCTCGCTTGATAAGACTTGGAAAACGCAGTCGTTGGTCGATGCTGTTGGCAGCCGTTCAGCTCTACATGAGTACACGAAGGCATTGGACATCGGTGCGCAGGTGAAAAAGCTGGCTGGTGGCTTGGACTTTGACTACTTCCGCAGCACGTCCCTCAAGTCACTTGAAGGCTCACTTCTTAGTAGTCAGGCTGCTGCGCTAGGACGCTTGCCTACAGACCTTGCACATGCGAAAGCGCAGGCGAGCATGGAGTGGGTCGACAAGGTGTCGAAGTCGATGGTTGAGGACGGTCTGTACAGACGGTTCTTGAATACGCTAGACATTCGGCGCGCTGTCCCTAGTGAGCATTGGCTGTCGGCGGCGGAGTCCGTCAATCGTCGCTATGAGACCCTATTCAGCTCAACTGCAGCGTGGACTGGTCAACTAGAAAAGCTCACGCGCCCGACCTATCTAAACTCGTTCCTCGAGGCTATCGAACGCGACATCTCTGCCGGCGCCTACGTTGTCGGTGATTCGTTCGTTGACCAGGACAGTGTGGAGGACGACGAGGCCATGCTTCAGGCTCTTGATGCTGCCGAGACACCAGAACGCTTTGCTGAGCTCTGGGCACGAGCTTCGAAATGGCTGAAATGGGCTGTAATGGGACTAATTGCCGCTGTCCTTTGGCCGATTGCTCTCAACGTTTCATCGAACCTGATTACTCCTTACGTTGAGCAGGTTCTTAAGCAATCGTCGGCTCTAGCCCCGCGCGAGCAAGTCAAGGAAATCAAAAAGCTTTCGATGGGCGAACTGGGCACTGCTTTACGAGACTGTCGCTTCGTCACCGCTTCTACGCTCCGGCTACGCAGTACTCCCAACTCTCGAGCTAAATCGGTCGACACCCTGCAGTTTGGCCAGGTTGTCACCGTCATCTCTACGAAGGCTGACTGGACGGAAGTCTCCTATGAATACGGAGACGGTGAGCTTGTGAGTGGTTGGGTTTTCACGCGCTATCTCGCGAAATTTCGAAGCTAGAGTAACCACTGTCGGCCGCTACCACATCGAAAGAGCGTGGAAGGGCGAGCTCTCTAAGCGCTAGAGCGTCGTTTGCATAGCAGGAGCCGCATGCACGAGGATAACGGCTCAGTAGCACTGCTAGGCTGTCTATGCGATGCACTCGGCACTTCCAGGTCGTCCTCGCTGACGAAGTATGCCGACATCAGACCAGGGCTGCAACGAACCTGCGAGTGCCAACGGTATTCCGATGTCGTCCTTAGCTCAACACAGCTAGGTCTGCTTTGGCTTGCGCAAACTCTTGAGCGGCGGCTTGAAGCTGGTTTCGTAGCGCCGCAGTTCTTACGTTTGCCTCCGTGCTCATACGCTGAAGTTCCGTAGCCCCTGCAAGGAGGCTTGCTTCGATAGACTTCCTTTGCACCTGTAGCTTGCCGCGAACTGCATTGCGGTCAGCTTCTGTGACTGCTTGCGCTGGATTGAAGACAAATTTGCGCTCACAAGCCTTTCTCCAGTCGACAACTGCCCGCGTAAGAACGTCTCCGAAGCCCTTCACTGCGCGGACTTTGTTCCACTGAACATCGGCCGCGGTTTCAATGCCGAACGAACGCAGAGCAGCCTTCTTCGCCGGCCCAACACCGGGGATGGAAGCTATTTCAATAAAATATCGGTCGAGGAACTTGTCTCGTTGCCGCTGCTCGGCTGTTTGGTGTAGTTTGTCGAGTTCCACCTTCTCCTTGGCGGCAAGCCCAACGTACTCGTTCCGCAAGTCAGACAGCTGCTTTTTACGATGATTAAAGCCTTCTGGGCCGGCTTCTTTGCGAGCTCTGTCAGCGAGCGCTTGGTAGGCTCGCTCAGCGCTAATCAGCTTGTTTGTACGCTTGTGCTTCTCTGCGGCCAGTTCAGGGGAGACTGAGCCTCCAACCGCGGTCCAAGCAAAATAAGCAGCTCCTCCCCAGATAATCCAAGCCGCTGGGACTGCTGCAGTGAGACACAAAGCTACGATAACGATGAGGGCTTTCAAAAGGCCTGCATGGCCGCTGCCTTTCAGGCCGGCAGGTAGCAGCGTAGCGGTGACATTGATACTTGCAACGTTCGGCATACTGACCGGCGGCGGTGGTGCGACATCTTCGATTAATGCCCACACTTTCGTCAGGACGAACCCGCTGCCGGTTGTGGTGACTGTCGTACCAAGGTCAACGAAATAGACAATGCCCTGCTGCTCCAACGCGCACCACGGGCAGTGTGTGAGATGGTCCGGGTAGACATGAATCGAAGCCGCCGAACACTTCTTCAAGCGCTTTCTCAGCGCATCTATGGCAGCAACCCATTGTTGAGCTGTCGGACGTAGACCTGACGAACCTCGTTCGGTAAAGGCTTGCTCGAACATCGCTTGCATGGAGTCGGGCACAAGCGTCACGGGAATCGACCTCGGCGGCGGCAGCATTCCACGCAACTTGGAGTCACGGGCGTATGCGTAACGGAACGCTTTGATGTCTAATTCCAGGGCTTCGCCAGCTTCGCTGACCTGATCGGCTAATTTGTAGCCACGGCGATTGTTAGCCTTCGATTTCAAGCAGCCTGTATTTGGCGCCGCTCACGCCCGACTGCGGCCGGTGTGCGGTTGCCAAGTGCAGAGTGCGGGCGCTCATTGTTATAGAAGTGCCGCCATTT
>NZ_JBFRFV010000057.1:0-7133 GCF_052115005.1 Massilia sp. 2TAF26 | reverse complement strand
GGCGCCGGCCGCAGCCCCGGTGGTGGCCGCCGCGCCGGCAGCCGCCGCCGCGATCGGCGAGGACGGCCTGGACTGGGAAGCCATGTACATGGCGGTCGTGCCGCCGGGCACCTGCACCCCGGCTGCGGGCCAGGAACCGGCGCCGGCCGCCGCAAACGCGGTGGCGGTGGCGGCTCCGGCAGCCGCGGCCGAAGCCGCCCCGGCCAAGTCCGGCTGGGACGGCATCGAGCGCCGTGGCGGCGACAAGCCGGCGCAAAACGCCGCCGCCAAGGCCGACGAAAGCATCCGTATCGACGCGGTCAAGCTGGACGCGCTGCTGGAAGTGGCGGGCGAATCGGTGCAGGCCGCGAACCAGGCCGCCGTGCTGCTCGAGCGCCTGTCGCAGTTCAAGTTCGAAGGCCAGGCCGCCACGCTGATGGCGACCCTGACCGAGACCCTGGAGCGCGCCTCGCGCTATTCGGCCGAGCTGCAGCGCGCCACGCTGGCGACCCGCATGCAGCCGGTGGGCCGCCTGTTCCAGAAGTTCCCGCGCCTGGTACGCGAGCTGGCCAAGGACCTGGGCAAGGAAGTCGAGCTGACCATCGAAGGCGCCGAGACCGAAGTCGACCGCGTGGTGGTGGACAGCCTCTACGATCCGCTGGTGCACATGCTGCGCAATGCGCTGGACCATGGCGTCGAAGGTCCGGAAGACCGCGTCGCCTCGGGCAAGCCGGCCAAGGCCTACATCCTGCTGAAAGCCTGGCAGGAAGCCAACAGCGTCATGATCGTGCTGCAAGACGACGGCCGCGGCATGGATCCGTCCAAGCTGCGCAAGAAGGCGATGGAGAAGGGCCTGATCACCGAGCACCAGGCGACTTCGGACGACGAGGCCTACCAGCTGGTGTTCCTGCCGGGCTTCTCGACCAAGGAAGTGGCGTCGTCGGTGTCGGGCCGCGGCGTCGGCATGGACGTGGTCAAGACCGCGGTCGAGAAGAACCGCGGCGCGATCCGCATCGATTCCAGGCTCGGCGCCGGCACGAAATTTTCGATCCGCCTGCCGATCGAACTGTCGATCGTGCCGACCATGCTGGTGTCGACCTCGGGCGCCCAGCTGGCCCTGCCGATGGCGGTGGTCGAGCGCGTGGTCGAGCTGCCGGAGACCTTCATGCAGGTCGGCGGCGCCCCGGTGCTGAAGGACCAGGGCCGTCCGCTGCCGGTGCGCTCGCTGGCGGCCTCGCTGGGCTACGAGGAGTGTTCGGAGCGCGTCGGCATCGTCATCAACGCGCCCCAGCCCTACATCATCGCGGTGGAAGCGGTGGACGGCACAGCCGACCTGGTGATCAAGCCGATGACGGCCCTGCACGTCGAGGGCATCACCGGTACCGCGCGCTCCGCCGAGGGTTCGCTGGTGCTGGTCGTGGGCCTGTCCTTCCTGATGGACGGCTGCCGTTCCAGCGTGCGCCTGGCTGCATAAAAGCAACACGAAAACAAAGCCAAGAAAAGCCTGCGCATACTCTGCGCAGGCTTTTTTTATTTGCAAACATGCTATTTGCTACAAATAAAATTTGCATGCGGATGAGTCGGTTGAAATAATCTTGCTGGTGCCCGGGCTGACGCACTGCACAAATATGGCATAATCAAAGACCATGCCCGCATAAGGCGGTTGTTCAAGTGGATAGGTAGCGATTGAAATCATGTTAAAGACGCTCTACGACAAACTCTGGGATTCGCACGTCGTGCGTGCCGACGCGGACGGCACCACCGTGCTCTATATCGACCGTCATCTGGTTCACGAAGTGACCAGCCCGCAAGCCTTCGAAGGCCTGCGCGTGGCGGATCGCCCGCTATGGCGCACCTCCGCCAACCTTGCCGTAGCCGACCATAACGTGCCGACCACCGACCGCAGCCACGGCATCGCGGACCCGACCTCGCGCCTGCAGGTCGAGACCCTCGACAGCAATGCGAAGGCCTTCGGCGTCACCTACTTCAACATGAACGACAAGCGCCAGGGCATCGTCCACGTGATCGGCCCGGAGCAGGGCGCCACGCTGCCCGGCATGACCGTGGTCTGCGGCGACTCGCACACCTCGACCCACGGCGCCTTCGGCTGCCTGGCGCACGGCATCGGCACCTCCGAAGTCGAACACGTGATGGCCACGCAGACCCTGCTGGCGAAGAAGTCGAAGTCCATGCTGGTGCAGGTCGACGGCGTGCTGCCGGCCGGCGTCACCGCCAAGGACATCGTGCTGGCCGTGATCGGCAAGATCGGCACCGCCGGCGGCACCGGCTACGCGATCGAGTTCGCCGGCTCGACCATCCGCTCGCTGTCGATGGAAGGCCGGATGACGGTCTGTAACATGGCGATCGAAGCGGGCGCGCGCGCCGGCATGGTGGCGGTCGACGACACCACCATCGACTACGTCAAGGGCCGCCCGTTCGCGCCCGTCGGCCCGCAGTGGGAACAGGCGCTCGCCTACTGGCGCACCCTGCACACCGACCCGGGCGCGAAGTTCGACATGGTCGTGACCCTCAACGCGGCCGAGATCCGCCCGCAGGTCACCTGGGGCACCTCGCCCGAGATGGTCACGACGGTCGACGGCCGCGTGCCCGATCCGGACAAGGAACGCGATCCGGTCAAGCGCGACGCGATGGAAAAGGCGCTGGTCTACATGGACCTCAAGCCGAATACGCCGATCGAAGACATCCGCATCGACAAGGTGTTCATCGGTTCCTGCACCAACTCGCGCATCGAGGACCTGCGCGCCGCCGCCGCCGTCGTGCGCGGCCGCCAGCGCGCCTCCAACGTCAAGCTGGCGATGGTGGTGCCGGGTTCCGGCCTGGTGAAGGAACAGGCCGAGCGCGAAGGCCTCGACAAGATCTTCAAGGCCGCCGGCTTCGAATGGCGTGAGCCGGGCTGCTCGATGTGCCTGGCCATGAACGCCGACCGCCTCGATCCGGGCGAGCGCTGCGCCTCGACCTCGAACCGCAACTTCGAAGGACGGCAAGGGCAGGGCGGACGTACCCATCTGGTGTCGCCGGCGATGGCGGCGGCGGCGGGGATTGCCGGCCACTTCGTCGACGTGCGCAAGACCTGATAATCGGGGTCAGTTGCTGACCCCAGGCGCCATAAGCGCCGCAAACGAACCGTAATCAAACCGGCCGGGGTCGATCATCCTGGCTGGATCATGACCATCAATCTAGGGATACCATGAAAAAAGTACTCGCTCTCGCACTCATCGCATTCGTTGTCACTGGCTGCAATACCATCTCAGGCGTCGGCAAGGACGTGCAGAAGGTTGGCCAGGTGATTACTGGCGCGGGCGGAAAATAATTTTGATAGGCATACGCCGCGAACTTCGGGGTCAGAGCCCTCTTAAAGGCAACACCGGGCTCTGACCCCTGCGGCACTGACTCCTGCGATCATGGAAAAATTTATCGTACAAGAAGGACTGGTGGCGCCGCTCGACCGCGCCAACGTCGACACCGACGCCATCATCCCCAAGCAGTTCCTCAAGTCGATCCGCCGCACCGGCTTCGGCCCCAACCTGTTCGACGAGTGGCGTTACCTGGACCATGGCGAGCCGGGCATGGACAATTCGACGCGTCCGCTGAATCCGGACTTCGTGCTGAACCAGCCGCGCTACCAGGGTGCCTCCATCCTGCTGGCCCGCAAGAACTTCGGCTGCGGCTCCTCGCGCGAGCATGCGCCGTGGGCCTTGCAGCAGTTCGGCTTCCGCGCCATCGTTGCACCGAGCTTCGCCGACATCTTCTTCAACAACTGCTACAAGAGCGGCCTGCTGCCGATCGTGCTGAACGAACAGCAGGTCGACCACCTGTTCAATGAGGTGAAGGCCTTCCCCGGCTTCAAGCTGGTGGTCGACCTCGAGCAGCAGGTGATCCGCACGCCGGACGGCAAGCTGGCCTTCGAGTTCGCGATCGACGAGTTCCGCAAGTACTGCCTGCTGAACGGCCTGGACGACATCGGCCTGACCCTGCGCCACGCCGACGAGATCCGCGCTTTCGAGGAGCGCCATCTGCGCGCCCAGCCCTGGCTCGCCAACACGATCTAAGCAAGGAATCACATGAAGATTGCAATCCTGCCGGGCGACGGCATCGGTCCCGAGATCACGGCCCAGGCGGTCAAGGTCCTGAACGCGCTGGACGAGCGCTTCGAGTTGGAAAGCGCGGAAGTCGGCGGTGCCGGCTACGCGGCCCACGGCCATCCGCTGCCGCCCGCCACCCTGGCGCTCGCCAAGGCCGCCGACGCGGTGCTGTTCGGCGCCGTCGGCGACTACAAGTACGACAGCCTGGAGCGCGCGCTGCGTCCGGAACAGGCCATCCTCGGCCTGCGCAAGGAACTCGGCCTGTTCGCCAACCTGCGTCCGGCGATCCTGTATCCGGAACTGGCGGGCGCCTCGACCCTGAAGCCGGAAGTCGTGTCCGGCCTGGACATCCTGATCATCCGCGAGCTGACCGGCGACATCTACTTCGGCAAGCCGCGCGGCGTGCGCGAGTGCCCGGACGGTCCCTTCGCGGGCCAGCGCGAAGGCTTCGACACCATGCGCTATGCGGAAGGCGAGATCCGCCGCATCGCCCACGTCGCCTTCCAGGCCGCCCGCAAGCGCGGCTCGCGCGTGACCAGCGTCGACAAGGCCAACGTCCTGGAGACCTTCCAGTTCTGGCGCGACATCGTCACCGAGGTGCACAAGGACTACCAGGACGTCGAGCTCGAACACATGTACGTCGATAACGCGGCGATGCAGCTGGTGCGCGCGCCGAAGAAGTTCGACGTCATCGTCACCGGCAATATGTTCGGCGACATCCTGTCGGACGCGGCCGCGATGCTGACCGGCTCGATCGGCATGCTGCCCTCGGCGTCGCTGGATGCGAACAACAAGGGCCTGTACGAGCCTTCGCACGGCTCGGCGCCCGACATCGCCGGCAAGGGCATCGCGAATCCGCTGGCGACGATCCTCTCAAGCGCGATGATGCTGCGCTATTCGCTCGGCAAACCGGAACAGGCGGACCGCATCGAGAATGCGGTCAAGGCCGTGCTGGCCCAGGGCCTGCGCACGCCCGACATCTTCGAGGAAGGCACGACCCGTGTCGGTACCGAACAGATGGGCGATGCGGTGGTCAACGCGCTGGGGTGATTCGGCGTTAATCGATATTCATCGTGGGCTCCGCGAGTCCACGACAACACAGATGAAGAGGAAATGGAAATGAAACTAGTTGGTCTGGTTGGTTGGCGCGGCATGGTCGGCTCGGTCCTCATGAAGCGCATGCAGGACGAAGGCGATTTCGACCACATCGAGCCGGTGTTCTTCACTACCTCGAACCCAGGCGGCGCAGCGCCGGCCATGGCGAAGAACGAGACCAAACTGAAGAGCGCCACCGACATTGCCGAGCTGTCGAAGTGCGAGATCATCATCTCGTGCCAGGGCGGCGACTACACCACCGAAGTCTTCCCGCAGCTGCGCGCAGCCGGCTGGAACGGCTACTGGATCGACGCCGCCTCGACCCTGCGCATGAACGACGACGCCGTCATCGTGCTCGACCCGGTCAACCTGAACGTCATCAAGGATGCGATGACGCGCGGCGTGAAGAATTTCGTCGGCGGTAACTGCACCGTGTCCTGCATGCTGATGGGCCTGGGCGGCCTGTTCAAGAACGACCTGGTCGACTGGATGACCTCCATGACCTACCAGGCGGCATCGGGCGGCGGTGCCCAGCACATGCGCGAACTGCTGACCCAGTTCGGCACCATCAACGGCGCGGTGAAAAACCTGCTCGACGATCCGGCCTCGGCCATCCTCGAGATCGACCGCACCGTGCTGGCAACCCAGCATGGCATGTCGGCGGAAGAGACCAGGCAGTTCGGCGTGCCGCTGGGCGGCAACCTGATCCCCTGGATCGACAAGGACCTGGGCAACGGCCAGTCGAAGGAAGAGTGGAAGGGCGGCGCCGAGACCAACAAGATCCTCGGCCGGGGAACCTCAGTCAGCGGCAAGCCGGGCGCGGCACCGATCATCCCGGTGGACGGCCTGTGCGTCCGCATCGGCGCGATGCGCTGCCACTCGCAGGCACTGACCATCAAGCTGAAGAAGGACGTGCCGCTGGACGAGATCAACGACATCATCGCGGGCGACAACCAGTGGGTGAAGTTCGTGCCGAACACGCGCGAAGCCTCAATGCGCGACCTGACCCCGGCCGCCGTCACCGGCAGCCTGGCCATCCCGGTCGGCCGCGTGCGCAAGATGTCGATGGGTCCGGAATACATTTCGGCCTTCACCGTCGGCGACCAGCTGCTGTGGGGCGCGGCCGAACCGCTGCGCCGCATGCTGCGTATCGTGCTGGACAAGTAATTCCGGCCGGCGCGGGTAGAATAGGGCGGTTTCGGCCGCTCACGACAAGGCGGCTTCGGCCGCCTTTTTCGTTGTAGTCTCCATTGCAAGAGGTGCTAACGAAATGTCATGGTTTGACCCAAAAAACATCAGTTGCGTGAATAGAGCGTCTACATATCTCAGGGGCCGTGAATGTTTCCTCCCGCAGAGCTTGCATGCCATAATGCATGATGCTATGTTGCTGTGACCTCCGGGCAACTTTTGCGGCCCGCTCAACTCACTCAGTCGAATTATGCATTCCACTAACCGTCCCTCGATGAAGTCGTCCGCGCTGAAGAAGCTCACCGCGGCGGTCGCCAGTGCGTTGGTGCTGAGCTCGGCCGCGCACGCGGCAGGCCTCGGCAAACTCACCGTGCTGTCCGCGCTCGGCCAGCCCCTGCGTGCCGAAATCGAGTTGACGGCGGTGTCCAGCGACGAGGCGTCGGGACTGGTGGCCAAGCTGGCCTCGCCCGATGCCTTCCGTGCCGCGAACATCGAATTCAATCCGGCCCTGCTGTCGCTGCGATTCGCGGTCGAGCAGCGCAACGGCCGCCAGTTCATCCGCGTGAGTTCGAGCCAGCCGCTGAACGAGCCCTTCGTCGACATGCTGCTGGAGCTGAGCTGGAATAACGGTCGCCTGGTGCGCGAGTACACCTTCCTGCTCGACCCGGCCGAGCTGCGCGCGACCCAGTCGGCCCAGGTGGCCGCGAGCGAACCGCCGCCGGCCGTGCGCCCGCGCGCGGAAACGCCGGCCGTAGCGCCGGCCGCATC
>NZ_JBFRFV010000056.1:0-7336 GCF_052115005.1 Massilia sp. 2TAF26 | reverse complement strand
GTGGTGGGCGGCGCGGCGTCGCGCGCGGCCGGGCGGCGCGGCTGCTGTTCGGCGGCCTGGGCCGCGGCTTCATCCGGCGGCGCGGGGTTGCGCACGCCGTAGGGCTTGCCCGGCGCGGCCGGTTCCGGCGCCGCGTGACGGTAGCCGGACGGCAGCTGGGCCGAGCGCGGATAGGCCGCCGCCGTCAAAGCCGCCTGCCAGGCGGCCTCCTGGAAGCCGGCGACCTTGCGGCTGCCGACTACCAGCAGCGGCAGTTCCAGCCTGGCGTCGAGCTGGCGCAGCAGTTCCTTGTCCTCGTCGGTGTTGACGGTTTTTTCGGTATAGGGCACGCCGCGGGCGCGCAACAGGGCCCGGCCCTGGTCGCAGCCGGCGCAGGCGGACTGCGTCGTGGTGTACAGCGTGACTGGGCTGGCCTTGACGGCCCGCGCCAGTTCGTAGGGGAGGGCGGCGCCCTGGCCGGCCCCGTCCTGGGACGGCGTGGTGAGCTGGCTGGACGCCGCTTGCACCGGCGGCGTGTCGCCATAGTGGACCGTGCCTTGTGCGTCGGTCCATTTATAGACCTGGGCGGAGACAGCGCCGGAGACGCAGGCAAGCAGCACCAGCCCCGGCAGCATCCGCCGCCCGCGTCGCCCGCCGTCCTCGACCTGCCTATCCCTCATGCTCGTCTCCGTCCAGGCCCCGGGGCCATCAAGCCGCCTGCATGCCGCTATGGCGCAGCAGGGCATCGATCTGCGGTTCGCGGCCGCGGAAGGCCTTGAACGATTCGAGCGCAGGACGCGAACCGCCCACCGACAGGATCTCGCGGTGGAAGCGCTTGCCGGTTTCATCCAGCGCGGCGCCGCCCGCCTCGACCGCCTCTTCGAAGGCGGCATAGGCATCGGCCGACAGCACTTCCGCCCACTTGTAGCTATAGTAGCCTGCCGCATAGCCGCCGGCAAAGATATGGCCGAAGCTGTGCTGGAAGCGGTTGAACGCGGGCGGGATCAGCACCGAGAACTTGCTGCGCACCTCGTCCACCAGCGCCTGCACCGTCTTCTGGCTGTGCGGGTCGAAGTCGTAGTGCAGGTGCATGTCGATCAGCGAGAACTCGACCTGGCGCAGCGTCTGCATGCCGGACTGGAAGTTCTTCGCCGCCAGCATCTTGTCGTAGAGCTCGCGCGGCAGCGGCTCGCCCGTCTTCACGTGGGCGGTCATGCCCTGCAGGACGTCCCACTCCCAGCAGAAGTTTTCCATGAACTGCGACGGCAGTTCCACCGCATCCCATTCCACGCCCGAGATGCCGGACACGCTCAATTCGTCGACTTCGGTCAGCATGTGGTGCAGGCCGTGGCCGAACTCGTGGAACAGGGTCGTCACTTCGTCGTGGGTGAACAGCGAGGGCTGTTGCTGGCCGTCGACGATGGCCGGCGGGGTGAAGTTGCAGACCAGGTAGGCGATCGGCGTCTGCACGATGCCACCGGTCGCCATCCGGCGGCCGCGGGCATCGTCCATCCACGCGCCCTGGCCCTTGCCGGGACGCGCATACGGATCGAGATAGAACTGGCCGATCAGCTTGCCGTCACGCTCGATGCGATAGAAGCGCACGTCCGGATGCCAGACCGGGCCCTGGTCCGGCGCGATGCTCACGCCGAACAGCCTGGAGATCACGCCGAACAGGCCGGCCACGACCTTGGACTCGGGGAAGTACTGCTTCACTTCCTGGGCCGAGAATGCGTAGCGCTTCTCGCGCAACTTTTCGGAGGCGTAGGCGACGTCCCAGGCCTGCATCTCTTCGATGCCCAGTTCGTCCCTGGCGAAGGCGCGCAGCTCCGCCAGGTCCTTCTCGGCGTAGGGACGGGCGCGGCGCGCCAGGTCTTCCAGGAACTCGATCACGCGTTCCGGGCTCTCGGCCATCTTCGGCTCCAGCGAGACGTCGGCGAAGCTGCGGAAGTCGAGCAGCTTGGCTTCCTCGTCGCGCAGCTTCAGCAGCTGGGCGATGTTGCTGGTGTTGTCCCACTTCTCGACTTCGGAGAACACGACGCCCATCTCGGACGCCTTGGTGGCGTTGGCGCGGTAGATTTTTTCACGCAGCTCGCGCTTGTCTGCGAACTGCAGCACCGGGAAGTAGGAGGGGAAGTGCAGCGAGAACTGCCAGCCCTGCTTTCCGTCGCGTTCGGCGGCGGCGCGGGCCGCGGCCCTGGCGTCGTCGGGCAGGCCGGACAGATCGGCTTCGTTCTCGACCAGCAGTTTGAAATCGTTGGTCGCGTCCAGCACGTTTTCCGAGAAGCGCGTGGAGAGCGCAGCCTGCTGCTCCTGGATCTCGGCGAAGCGTTCCTTCTGCTTCTCGGGCAGCTCGGCGCCGCCCAGGCGGAAGTCGCGCAGGGCGTTCTCGACGATGCGCTTGCGCGCCGGCGTCAGGTTCACGAATTCCGTGCTGGCGTGCAGCTGCTTGTACTTGGCGAACAGCGCCTCGTTCTGGCCCAGCTCGGTCCAGAACTCCGTCACCTTCGGCTGGTTCTCGTTGTAGGTGGCGCGCAGCTCGGGCGTGTCCATCACGTGGTTCAGGTGGTTGACCACGCCCCAGGCGCGTCCCAGGCGCTCGGTGGCTTCCTCTAGCGGGACCACGAAGCTGTCCCAGCCCACCTTGTCGCCGGGGGCTTCCAGCTGCTGGACCACGTTGCGAGCATCGGCGATCAGCTGCTCGATCGCCGGGGTGACGTGCTCGGGCTTGATCGCATCGAAGCGCGGCAGGCCCGAGAAATCGAGAAGTGGATTCGCGAGAAGAGGATTGCTGGCATCGATGCTCATGGTATTCCTTTCAGTGTTCAGGCGAGGCCGGGCTTCGGGTCCATCCCCGAGGCCTGGCCAGGCTGTGCTTGATTCTTGGCAAGCCCGCGTTCCGCGGACTCGAGCGTGTTCATCAACAGCATGGTAATCGTCATCGGGCCGACGCCGCCCGGGACCGGCGTAATGTGCGAGGCCACTTCGCTGACGCTGGCGAAATCGACGTCGCCGCACAGCTTGCCTTCGTCGTCGCGGTTGATGCCGACGTCGATCACGATGGCGCCCGGCTTGACCATGTCCCCTCGCAGGGTATTGCGGCGGCCGACCGCGGCAACCACGATGTCGGCCTGGCGGGTGTGGTAGCCCAGGTCCGGCGTCGCGCTATGGCAGATGGTGACGGTGGCATTCTGTTGCAAGAGCAGCAGGGCCATCGGCTTGCCGACCGTGTTCGAACGGCCGATCACGACCGCGTGCTTGCCGCGCAGGTCGACGCCGGTGGTCTCGATCAGCTTCATGCAGCCGTACGGGGTGCAGGGACGGAAGCCCGGCAGGTTGGCGACCAGTTCGCCGGCCGACAGCACCGAGTAGCCGTCCACGTCCTTGGTGGTGGCGATCGCTTCGATCACCTTCGACGGATCGATGTGCCTGGGCAGCGGCATCTGCACGAGGATGCCGTGGATGGCCGGATCGGCGTTCAGGGCCGCGATGCGGTCCAGCAGGGCCTGCTCCGAGAAGTCGGCCTCGTATTTTTCCAGCACCGAGTGGAAGCCGGCTTCGTTGCAGGCCTTGACCTTGTTGCGCACGTAGACGTGGCTGGCCGGATCGTCGCCGACGATGATCACGGCCAGGCCGGGCTGGCGGCCTTCGGCGGTGAGTTCGGCGGCGCGGCGGGCGATGTCGGCGCGCAGTTGTTGGGAAAGTTTGACTCCGTCGATCAGTTGGGCAGGCATGGCGGGACTCGGCTTCTGGACAAAAACGAAATTATACGTGCCCGTCCGGTATCGCGCGCCGCGAAGAGGCGTTCGACGTCATATTTATGGATGTTGCTGCCGAGTTGGGCGGCGAAGATTATTGTTAGTAAAAAAACCGGCCTTGCCGCGTTTAATTCCGGCCTTGCCGCGTATTTCTCCGTCGTCCCCGCGCAGGCGGGGATCCAGGTTTGCTGGCGTTTCGATAGCGCGAACAGAACGTGGATCCTCGCCTGCGCGGGGACGACGATGTATATATGCGCGGCGCCGGCGTATGTAGGGCGCATGCCATTTTTCATATTATGAAATCGTATATCGTATTTTGAAAAACAGGTGCTCCACTGGTAGAATCGACAGGCTTTAATTTAGGGATAGTCTTTTCGCCACCAAACGTCCGCAGTCAGGCTCAAGGTCGGGTGGGGCACCAACTCAAGGAGACGTAGCAATGTCAGCTCAACTCGACCAGTTGACGGCCCAGGCCGCCAATGATCCGGATTCGATCGAGACCAAGGAATGGCTCGACGCGCTCGAAGCAGTCATCGAATTCGAAGGCACCGACCGCGCCCACTACCTGCTGGAGCGCCTGGTCGATCTGGCCCGCCGCCGCGGCGCCCAGATGCCGTTCTCCAGCAATACCGCATACGTCAACACCATCCCGGCGCACCTCGAAGAGCACTGCCCGGGCAACCTCGAATATGAAGAGCGCCTGCGCTCGTGGATGCGCTGGAACGCCATGGCGATGGTCGTCAAGGCCAACCGCGCCGACGGCGACCTGGGCGGCCACCTGTCGTCCTTCGCCTCGCTGGCCAACGTGCTGGGCATCGGCTTCAACCATTTCTGGAAGGCCCCGAGCGAGAATCACGGCGGCGACCTGCTGTACATCCAGGGCCACTCCTCGCCGGGCGTCTATGCGCGCGCCTTCCTGGAAGGCCGCATCAGCGAAGAACAGATGCTGAACTTCCGGCGCGAAGTCGACGGCAAGGGCCTGTCTTCCTACCCGCACCCGAAACTGATGCCGGGTTTCTGGCAGTTCCCGACCGTCTCGATGGGCCTGGGCCCGCTGATGGCGATCTACCAGGCGCGTTTCCTGAAATACCTGCAGGCCCGCAGCATCGCCGACACCGACAACCGCAAGGTCTGGGTCTTCTGCGGCGACGGCGAGATGGACGAGCCGGAATCGATGGGCGCGATCGGCATGGCCGCGCGCGAGAAGCTCGACAACCTGGTCATGGTCGTCAACTGCAACCTGCAGCGCCTGGACGGTCCGGTACGCGGCAACGGCAAGATCATCCAGGAACTGGAAGCGGACTTCCGCGGCGCCGGCTGGAACGTCGTCAAGGTCATCTGGGGCCCGGGCTGGGACGCCCTGCTGGCCAAGGACAAGGACGGCATCCTGCAGCGCGTGATGATGGAAACCGTCGACGGCGAATACCAGAACTACAAGGCGAAAGACGGCGCCTACGTGCGCAAGCACTTCTTCGGCAAGCACCCCGAGCTGCTGAAGATGGTTGCCAACATGACCGATGACGACATCTGGCGCCTGACCCGCGGCGGCCACGATCCGCACAAGATCTACGCCGCCTTCAAGAACGCCCAGGAAAACAAGGGCTCGCCGACCGTCCTGCTGGTCAAGACCGTCAAGGGCTTCGGCATGGGCAAGTCGGGCGAGGCGCGCAACACCGCGCACCAGACCAAGAAGCTGGACGACGAAGCCATCCGCGAAATGCGCGACCGCTTCGCCATTCCGATCCCGGACGACAAGCTGGCCGAGATCCCCTTCTTCAAGCCGTCCGACGACGCGCCTGAAATCAAGTACCTGCACGAGCGCCGCGCGGCCCTCGGCGGCTACCTGCCGTCGCGCCGCGAACAGGCCGACGAGAAGCTGCCGGTGCCGGCCCTGGAAACCTTCAAGGCCGTGCTCGATCCGACCGCCCCGGGCCGCGAGATCTCGACCACCCAGGCCTATGTCCGCGTGATCACCTCGCTGCTGAAGGACAAGGAAATCGGCCAGCGCATCGTGCCGATCCTGGTCGACGAATCGCGTACCTTCGGTATGGAAGGCCTGTTCCGCCAGATCGGTATCTTCAACCAGCAGGGCCAGCTGTACGAACCGGTCGACAAGGACCAGGTGATGTACTACCGCGAAGACAAGGCCGGCCAGATCCTGCAGGAAGGCATCAACGAAGCGGGCGGCATGTGCTCGTGGATCGCCGCGGCGACGTCGTACTCGACGAACAACCGCGTGATGATCCCGTTCTACACCTTCTACTCGATGTTCGGCATGCAGCGCGTCGGCGACCTGGTCTGGCTGGCAGGCGACATCCGCGCCCGCGGCTTCCTGATGGGCGGCACCGCCGGCCGTACCACGCTGAACGGCGAAGGCCTGCAGCACGAAGATGGCCACAGCCACATCATCGCGGCGACCATCCCGACCTGCATTCCGTACGACCCGACCTACGCCCACGAAGTGGCGGTGATCATCCAGAACGGCCTGCATCGCATGGTGGAGAAGCAGGAAGATGTGTTCTACTACATCACCATCATGAACGAGAGCTACGAGCAGCCGGGCATCAAGCCGGGCCAGGAAGAGGGCATCCTGAAGGGCATGTACCTGTTCCAGGAAGGCGACAAGTCGGCCGCCAACCGCGTCCAGCTGATGGGTTCGGGCACGATCCTGCGCGAGTCGGTCTTCGCCGCCGAGCTGCTGAAGAACGACTGGGGCGTCGCCGCCGACATCTGGTCCTGCCCGTCGTTCACGCTGCTCGCCCGTGACGGCCAGGACGCCGATCACTGGAACCTGCACAACCCGACCCAGTCGCCGCGTCTGCCGTACGTGACCCAGCTGCTGAAGGATTCGCAGGGCCCGATCGTCGCGACCACCGACTACATGCGCATGTTCGCCGAGCAGATCCGCGCCTACATCCCGAACGGCCGCACCTACAAGGTGCTGGGCACCGACGGCTACGGCCGCTCGGACACCCGCGCCGCGCTGCGCGACTTCTTCGAGGTGAACCGTTACTACATCACGGTCGCCGCGCTGAAGTCCCTGGCCGAGGAAGGCAAGATCCCGGCCCAGACCGTGGCGGACGCGATCGCCAAGTACGGCATCGATGCCAACAAGCCTTATCCGCCGACCCTGTAATGCTCGAGTAGCCGTCATCCCCGCGAAGGCGGGGATCCAAGTTGGTGGCAGACCGCACGAACTTGGGTATCCGCCTGCGCGGGTACGACGGGCCTTGGCTAACTAAAAATACGGAGCTAACAAACATGAGCATTGTGGAAGTCAAAGTCCCCGACATCGGCGACTTCAAGGAAGTGGAAGTCATCGAGCTGATGGTCAAGCCGGGCGACACCATCAAGGTCGACCAGTCGCTGATCACGGTGGAATCGGACAAGGCCAGCATGGAGATCCCCTCCAGCCATGCGGGCGTCGTCAAGGAAATCAAGGTCAAGGTCGGCGACAAGGTCGCCGAAGGTTCGCTGGTGCTGACCGTTGAAGAAGCCGCGGGCGCCGCCGAAGCTGCGCCGGCCGCTGCTGCTCCGGCACCGGCTGCTGCTCCGGCACCGGCCGCCGCCGCGCCCGCACCGGCAGCCCCGGCCCCGGC
>NZ_JBFRFV010000055.1:0-7561 GCF_052115005.1 Massilia sp. 2TAF26 | reverse complement strand
AACTCATGCTGCAAACTGCTCCTGGTGGGATTGATCACTGGGACTGCTGAACCCAGCAATCAAGTCAGCCAGCATAGCCTTTGCACGAAACAAAGGCCAGCTACGACGCGGAACATGATCACACGAAACTAAACACGTAGCAGATGTAGAACTAATTATTGCATGCGAAATCAGCTTAGTCCATAATTTGATGTCATAAGGGATATGTTGCAATCTGATTGCCAGCAAGTTGCTACCACGGAAGAGCATTCGTCCAAATTTACAAGTTTCTAACTTAAAGCGAATTTCATTTCAACGGTTTATGACAATGAAAGGGACGAGATGAAACGATTGATTTTTACGTTAGCGCTGCCTTTCTCAGCTTGTATAAGCATTTCCGCGTTTGCTATGCCAACAGGTGAGGCGCCCGACAAACTTCTCATTCAGCGATTGAAGAGTGAATCAGCTTCTAGGCCCAAAGCAAAGTTGGACGTCGCACGTGAACTGTTTTCAACCGCTTTCGAGCTTTACAAGCAAGCGGAATATCGGGCGGCGGCTACTACTTTTGCGAAAGCGTTGGAAATCGATCCTGCAAACGGATTGGCACGCTTTTACTATGCCGATAGTCTAAGCCGTCTAGGTGACTTGTTAGAAGCTCGCGCGCAATACGAACTTTCACTCGGACTGATTTCTCCAGCCACTCAAGAAGCATGGATGGCGCAAGCAGCACTTAACCCAATCATTTTGTCAAAAGCAGAATTTGAAACTAAGGTAGCGAAGGTCATTAAAGAGAACGGAGTCAGTTCCGCTGCAGAGCCAACTGTTCGTTCGTTGGTCCAGCGCAACATGTTGATGGTGCAGGATATGGTGTCGCGTGGTTTCCTCAAACCGCAGGAATCAGCAGATCCAGAAAAAATTAAGGCGGCTTTCCCATTGTATAGGCAAGCGTTTAAAACTGCATATAAGCCATCCGAGGCAAAGCTCAGAGCTTTCTACGAAGAGAGAACTTCTGCTTCAAAAGAGTACTATGTGGCTGATCTTATATTCGGCGCTGAATCGGATGCTAAAATGGCTATTCAGCGCATCAAGTCGGGTGAATCCTTCGATAGAGTCGCTACAGCCATGAAAAGTGCCCAAAAGGCTTCTGGCGGCGACTTCGAATGGATTAATGGTTATGGCTATCCGAAAGATTATATTCCGCAAATCGATAGTCAAGCCGACGGGGTTGTTTCTGCAGAGCCATTCAAGCTAAAAGGGTACCCTACGTTTCACGTTGCAATTGTCCGCGAGAGACGTAAACCGGTTTATGAAACGTTCGAGTCAGTACGATCTCAAATCGAGAACAGCTTTTTTGAGAAAAATCTAGAAAATTACGAAACATTCCTCAGTCAACGAGCGGTCGTCAAATGAGTGCGATGGTCCAATGAGAATTGTGATTGCAGCAGGATAGATAGTCTTCACGGTAGCCGCTGTACACTGTCGAAGTGAAAAATAGATTGTTCCAGACTAAGAGCGCCTAACAAAACCGTCTAGTTGCTCTGCAGGCAACAGCCGGGTACACTGAGCCGTGCCGACCGTCCGCAATCGGCCCAGCCTTTGCAGTTTGAGCTCCAGTACCGATGGTTGGTCATGCCATTCTCGACTGTTGCAAAACGCCAGATCAGAGCTTGGCCTGCAGGACAGCGATACTCGTTCTTCTCTGGGTCGTAGATGAAATCGGCCTTGTCGAACCTGCCGTCGGACTTGGCATTGGACGTCTTCGTTTTCGGTACCAGGGCATGGATCCCGGCTTCATGGCAGGCCAGGATTTCCTTGCCGTTGAAATAACCACGGTCAGCGATTGCGGTAAGTCGCGTGGTGCCGATCGCAGTGCGGGCTTTCTTGGCCATGTCGGACAATTGGTCGCGATCGCTGCCGTTATTCGTCACGTCGTGCTCAACGATCAAATGATGCTTGGTGTCGACCGCGGTTTGCACGTTGTAGCCGACGATGCCACTGCCACGCGTCATCATTGAGCGAGCGTCCGGATCGGTCAGCGAAACCTGTGTTTCCCCGGTCTCTTGCAGCTTCGCTTCAATTTCCTTGAGCGCTGCCATCTGGCTTTTCAGCGCCGTAATCTTGTCGGTGAGGCGCATTGTTTTAGCCTGTTTGGCTGCCGGTTCTTGCCTGTCAGCCGTGTCGAGTTCGGCTAGGTAGCGATTGATGTTGGCCTCGATCTCCTGCATCCTGCGCTTGAGCTTGGCGTCGGTGAAATTGCGGTCGCTGCTATTGACGGCCTTGAACTTGCTGCCATCGATCGCAACGACCGCATCCGAGAACAAATCCAGCTGCTGGCACAACACAACGAATTGGCGGCAGACATTGCGGATCGCTTTGCCGTTCTCTTTCCGGAAGTTCGCTATCGTCTTGAAGTCCGGCGCCAGGCGTTGCGTCAGCCACATTAATTCGATGTTGCGCTGCGCTTCCCGTTCAAGCCGCCGGCTCGACTGGATGCGATTGAGATAGCCGTAAATGTAGAGCTTCAGAAGCACGGCGGGGTGATAAGCAGGCCGGCCCGTTTTCGCCGGTTGCACACGCTTGAAACCAAGGCCAGCAAGGTCCAGCTCTTCAACGAAAACATCGACGACACGCACCGGGTTGTCCTCTGCCACATAGTCGTCTAGGAGCTCGGGCAGCAGCGTACCCTGTCCCCGATCCTCGCCTTCGATAAAGCGCTTCATGTCGTATCCGTCTTGATGAGATACTGGCTCAACGTTTACTGGGCCGGTTCCGTTTACCTGGACCTACGTTTTTACACGGCCTGGGCCAGAAGCAATGGGATGGACTCCTCCTCCCCCTGAGAGCACGCAAGTGCCAAACTGGAGTTTCCACACAACCGGTTTGGAAAGAAGGAGTCCGCCATGAAGCTTATCCGCGTTGGGGTCGATCTGGCAAAGAACGTCTTTCAGGTGCATGGTGTCGATCGGTCCGAGAAGGCAGTTTGGCGACGCAAACTTGTCCGGGCTGACTGGATCAAGGCCTTGCTTTCCCAGATTGAGCCCGGCTGTGAAATCGGTATGGAAGCTTGCAGTGGCGCCCATCATTGGGCCCGAGTGCTGCAGGCACAAGGTTATGTGGTCAAGTTGATCGCTCCGCAATTCGTCAAACCCTACGTCAAGAGCAACAAAAATGACGCCAACGATGCCGAAGCAATCTGTGAAGCGATGAGCCGGCCGCACATGCGATTCGTGGCCATCAAGTCGGTCGAGCAGCAAGACATCCAGGCTGTACACAGGGTACGTGCTAACTTGGCAGATCAACGCAAGGCCACTGCCAATCAAATTCGTGGCCTGACGTCCGAGTATGGCTTGGTTGCGCCGAAAGAATTGGTTCACTTGAGAGCAGCGATCCCTCGCTGGCTTGAAGACAACGACAACGGGCTGAGCGAGCGATTCCGTCGACTCTTGCGAGGGCTCTGGCAAGATCTGCTGATACTAGATCGACGACTTGCCGAGCTCGAGCGGGAAATCGAACAGATTGCGCGGAATGATCCGGTAGCTGTTCGCCTGCAGCAGTTGCGTGGCATTGGCCCCATCACGGCGACAGCTCTTGTGGCAACGGTAGGCGACGCCAGCCAGTTTGCAAACGGCCGACAAATGGCGGCCTCGCTTGGCTTGACGCCCAGGCAAAATAGCTCGGGAGGAAAGGAGCGCTTGCTAGGGATTAGCAAAAGAGGCGACACCTACCTGAGGTGCTTGCTAATACACGGAGCGCGATCGGTGCTTCGCACTGCTCATGACAAAGCTGACCGATTGAGCACTTGGGTCACGCGTATTGCAACTGAACGGCATCCCAACATTGCCGCGGTAGCGTTGGCGAACAAGACGGCACGTATCGCGTGGGCGATGATCAGCAGAGGAACGGATTATCAGCCGATGCCTGTATAAGCTCAGCAATAATAGTATCGTACGACGTAGGAGTATCCGAACCACGATTGCATGACAAGCCGCATGATGGCCAACAGGTCGAACCGGCGCTGGCAGAACCCGAGAATGTCCGAGGCTTTCGAGTCCGAAGAAGCGATAGGGAACCGGCGCGCGAATAGCCCATCAGGGTCCAGCACCTGGCACAGGTGCAGTAGCACGAGACCGGATATACGTGAGCAGTCGTACCTCACGGCCTGAAGACGGATTGTTTGCAAACGAGGAGGAGTCCATATACAGACATGCAGCCCATGAGAAAACGGCCGAAATTTGAAGCTTAGAGGAAACTAAAGCCGGGAAACTATATGACTACGAAATCGCGAACCTTGAGAATTAGTGGCTTGCACTTCGTGCGCTTCAACCTTCTGTTTGGCGTGATGTACGGTCTTGCGTGGCTCTTCTACGACTCATTAATCCCGGCCCATATCTGGTTCCTGATATGCAATGTCGTTTTCGCCGTTGTTATTCTTCCTTACCTGCTCTGGACTATGCGAGGCTGACTTTAAGGAAAGGTCCGTATATGGACTCTATATGGACGCCTCCCTATTGCAAGGTATTTGCAGCTCTGTTCAGACAAGGAAAGTCGCAGTTCTATATCCGGCCTTACGTGCGGCAAGCGCCGCTGGCCCCGATGAAATCCGCTGACCCACGCCTCATTCTCCTCACGGGCTGTTAGCCCCGGAGTCCATTCAGGCTTGGTGAATCCCGGTCTGACCTGTCTGTCATCGCTGTCAATACCTAACGCAACTGGTGACGTGCCATCCTTCCATACGTTGTAGGTTGATCTTCACGTCGATGCCGCAGAGAACGGCCGCGAACTGACGTGTTCCTTGTCATACGCACGGTTATGGGCCAATACCGCCCAGATGGTGCGCGCAATCTTGTTAGCCAGTGCAACGATCACTACGTTGGGAGGCCGGCGCTGACTCAGCTGCTGCAGCCATGGGCTGGGCGTTTTGGCGTGGAGCAGCACCGCCCGGGCACCGTGTATTAGCAGGGTGCGCAGGTACGTGTCACCACGTTTGGTTATACCCAGTAGCCGTACCTTGCCTCCACTACCGGTCTGGCCTGGGATAAGCCCGACAAATGCCGCAAACTCGCGGCCAGACCGGAACGCCCTGGCATCTCCGATAGTAGCCACCGCCGCGGTGGCGGTCAGCAAACCAACACCAGGTATCGCGGAGATTGCTTTGGCGGCACGGTCCTGGCGTAACCATGCCAGCAGTGATGTCTCGATACGGACGATGCGCTCGTCCAATCGAACCAGTTCATTCCACTGCTCGCGCAGCGTGTCGATCAACGGCGCCGGCAAGTGCTCGGCCAGCCGCTCGAGGACTGTCTTCATGCCGGCGTCGAAAGCCTTTCTGCCTTGACCGAACACCTCGCCGTACTCCGCGACCAGGCCGCGCAGCTCGTTGATCTGTGCCGTACGTACCTTTACCAGTTGCTGGCGGATCCGGTGCATCGCTAGCACAGCCTGCTGCCCCTCGCTCTTGATCGCCACGGCTTTCACTCCTGGTTGCTGCGCCGCCATGTAGATCGCGCGCGCATCGGCCGCGTCGTTCTTGTTCCCGCAGACGAAAGCCTTGACCATCTTTCCGCTCATCAGCTTCACCTCGTGCCCCAGCTCCTGGAGCTTGCGCGCCCAGTGCTGCGAGCCGCCACACGCCTCCATGCCGATCAGGCAGGGCGTGCGGTTGGCAAACCATTCCAGGAACTGCGCGCGCCTGAGCTTTCTATTGAGCACTTCACCTGTCTCCTGATCCTCGGTGTAGACCTGGAAGACACTCTTGGCCGTATCGACACCGACCACCGTTTTGGGAGTGGCATTCATGATGTGGATCCTCCGGTTAGCCTTGAAAGCCGCGATGCTTTCACTTTAGGCGCTTCTGACGCCGTCGGCCCGCGAGGGTCCACCCCGTATCCTTTCCATCACACGTTCTCGGCTATTCATCGCACCGCTGGCACAGACGGGAGGCGTCCATTTCATTCTCCTCGTTTGCAAACAATCCGTATTCAGGCCATGAGGTACGACTGCTCACGTATATCCGGTCTCGTATTACTGCACCTGTGCCAGGTGCTGGACCCTGATGGGCTATTCGCGCGCTGACTCCCTATCGCTTTGACGGGCTCGGAAGCCTCAGACCTTATCGGGTTCGGTCAGCGCCGGTTCGACCTGTTGGCCATCATGCGGCTTGTCATGCAATCGTGGTTCGGATACTCCTACGTTAAAGGCGCTGGTATTGCTCTGTTCACTCTGGTATCGGACGATAATCGGTACCTCTACTCATCATCGCCCACGCGATACGCGCGGTCTTGTTGGCCAATGCCACCGCGGCGATATTTGGGTGACGTGTAGTCGCGATGCGCATCACCCAGGTACTTAACCGGTCTGTCTTGTTTTGCGCGGTACGGATCACCGCTCGTGCTCCGTGCACAAGCAAGCTACGCAGATATACGTCGCCTCTCTTGCTAATGCCCAGCAAACGTTCTTTTCCTCCCGAACTGTTTTGCTTGGGCGTCAGCCCTAATGAAGCAGCCATTTGTCGGCCGTTTGCGAACTGGCTGGCGTCGCCAATCGTCGCCAGCAAAGCTGTTGCCGTGACTGGTCCAATACCGCGCAGTTGCTGCAGGCGTACCGCCACCGGATCCTGTCGGGTAATCTGTTCGATCTCTCGGTCGAGCTCTTCGACACGCTGATCCATTGTCAGCAGGTCTTCCCACAGTCCACGCAACAGTCGGCGGAACCGCTCGCTCAGGCCGTTTTCCTGATCTTCCAGCCAGCGTGGGATTGTGGCTCTCAAGTACAGCAATTCTTTCGGCGCTATCAAGCCATATTCCGCGGTTAGGCCACGGATTTGGTTTCCTTTTGCCTTTCGCTGCTCGACCAGGCTGGCGCGCACACGATGCACAGCCTGGATATCTTGTTGCTCGACGGTTTTTACCGCTACAAAACGCGTGGTTGGCCGGCTCATCGCTTCGCAGATGGCTTCGGCATCGTTGGCGTCATTTTTATTACTCTTGACGTACGGCTTAACGAATTGCGGAGCTATCAGCTTGACCGTATAGCCTCGTGCTTGCAGCAGCCGGGCCCAATGATGCGCGCCGCTGCACGCTTCCATGCCAATTTCACAGCCCGGCTCGATTTCGGAAAGCAGGGCCTTGATCCAATCGCCGCGGACGAGCTTGCGTCGCCATACCGCTTTCTCGGACCGGTCTACGCCGTGCACCTGAAAGACGTTCTTTGCCAAATCGACCCCAACACGGATAATCTTCATGGTGGACTCCTTCTTCCTAAACCGGTTGTGTGGAAACTCCAGTTTGGCACTTACGTGCCTTCAGGGGGAGGAGGAGTCCATCCCATTGCTTTGGGTCGAGAGCTGCCGTCCCCTGGAGAGCAGCATCCGGCCACTTGCTGCCGTTACCAACAATTCAAAGAGGCACCAACAATGACTAATTGTCCAGTCCCGTTTGATCGTAAACGCGTTTGACGAATAATTCTGGGCGCTTCTGCTGCCATTCCTTGAGTGCGAGGATAGGCGTTTTATTGTCGATGGCGCGTTGTGGAATGTGGTGGTTGTACAGCTTCAAGTAGTTCAGCAATGTTAGTTCAGCAATGT
>NZ_JBFRFV010000054.1:0-9735 GCF_052115005.1 Massilia sp. 2TAF26 | reverse complement strand
ATCGACTGTTGATTGTTAAAGATCGTATTCGGTACTGCCTTGCTGCATCCGGCGAATCGTTTTGTTCGTCAGCAGCAGAGAAGCGAGATTATGCAGTGTTTCGCTTACCTCGTCAACTCATCCTTTTCTGCAGTGTGCACTCGTTGTTGAATCTCGACGTGCGCTGCAGAAGCAGGAGGCGCACTATAGCAAACGGGATATGGGCGCGCAAGCCCTCCCCGGCGCAATCGGCGGCGATAAAGCAACAGGACGCCGGACTTTCGTCCGGCGTCCCGTCCTCTAGCAGGTTCTTCACACCGAGGCGCAGCATGACGCTTTCGAGACAGGAAATGAAACGAGCGCGATGGAGGCAAGCGCGCGCTTGCGTGCTACATTAGGCAATAGTCGACTTCCAGCGATAGAGCCGCGGTCCAGGGCCAACCAGGAGACATGGAATGACTTATCACCTGCCGGCGACCATCGCCAGCTCGCACCGCCGTTCCCAGCATTACGGATTGCGCGCCGACGTCCGTCCCGACTTCGATCCCCTGTCCGTTTCCGCCCTCTCGGCCCTGGGCGAGCAGAACCGCATGCTGTACAGCCATGCGCTGCCTGCGATGGAAACCCTGTACCAGCAGATCGCCAACACGCATAACACGGTCCTGCTGACCGATGCCCGCGGCGTGATCCTGCACTCGCTGGGCGATGCCGACTTCATGGAAAAAGCCAATCGTGTCGCCCTCACGCCGGGCGTCGACTGGTCCGAGGAGAGCAAGGGCACGAATGCGATCGGCACCACCATCGCCGAACAGGCGCCCACCATCGTGCACGCCGACCAGCACTACTTGACTGCCAACCACTTCCTCACTTGCTCGGCCGCACCGATCGTGGACCACCGCGGCAAGGTGATCGGCGTGCTCGACGTCAGCGGCGACCGGCGCAGCTTCCACAAGCACACCATGGCCCTGGTGCGGATGTCGGCGCTGATGATCGAGAACCAGCTGTTCGCCTCCGCCTACGAGAACGCGATCACCCTGCACTTCCATACCCGTCCGGAATTCATCGGCACGCTCATGGAAGGCATCGCCTCGTTCACGCCGGGCGGCCGCTTCCTGGCCGCCAACCGCAACGGCTTGTTCCAGCTCGGCCTGTCCGCGCCGGCCCTGCAGGCCCAGACCTTCAGTTCGCTGTTCGGCCTGCCGCTGTCGAGCCTCTACGATCACTACCGCAGCGCGGCGCCGGAACTGCTCGACCTGTGCATGCACAACGGCGTGCGGGTGCGCGGCCGCGCAGAGCTGCGCCTGAAGCATGGCGTGCAGCAGCTGAACGACGCCCCCGCCCTGCCCGCCCCCGCAGCGCCGGCGCGCGACATGCCCGCCACGCCGCAGCCGCGCTCCCGGCTGCAGGCCCTGAACACGGGCGATGCCAGGCTGGCGCAGTCGATCGCGAAAGTCGAGAAGGTCCTTGGCCAGGGCGTGCCGATCCTGATCATGGGCGAGACCGGCACCGGCAAGGAATGGCTGGCCCAGGCCATCCACCAGGATTCGCCGCGTGCGCGTGGTCCCTTCGTCGCAGTGAATTGCGCGGCGATTCCGGAAGCGCTGATCGAATCCGAGCTGTTCGGCTACGAGGAAGGCGCCTTCACCGGCGCGCGCAGGAAGGGCGCCGCCGGCAGGATCATGCAGGCCCACGGCGGCACCCTGTTCCTCGACGAGATCGGCGACATGCCGCTCGCCCTGCAGGCGCGCCTGCTGCGCGTGCTCGAAGAACGCAAGGTGGTGCCGCTGGGCGGATCGCGGCCACTGGCGCTCGACGTCGAACTGGTCTGCGCCACCAACCACGAATTGCGCAAGCGCATCGCCGCTGGCCTGTTCCGCGAAGACCTGTATTACCGCCTGAACGGCCTGGTCGTCAAACTGCCGCCGCTGCGCGAGCGCGGCGACCTCGATGCCCTCGTTGCGACGATGCTGGCCGGCGGCACCAGGCGCCGGCGCGTGGCGGGCGAGGTCCTGCACCTGTTCAGGCGCCATGCCTGGCCCGGCAATCTGCGCCAGCTCGCCAGCCTGCTGCGCACCGCAGCCCTGATGGCCGGCGGCGAGGACGAGATCGGCCTGCACCACCTGCCCGACGATTTCCTCGACGAAGCGGCGGAGGCCCGCGCTGCCGTCAACGCACCAGCGCCGGCGCCGGCCCGCACCGGGGCCGCCAGCCGGCTCGACGAACTGGAGCTGAGCGCCATCCTGCGCACCCTCGACGCCCACGGCGGCAATGTCTCCGCTGCCGCGCGCGCCCTGGGCATATCGCGCAACACGATTTATCGCAAGCTACCCAGGACTAGCTGACCGGCTGACCGCGCAGCAGCGCGCACTCCTCGTCCGTAAAAAGCCGTGAGCGCGTCAGGAAGCGCCGCCCGGTGCCGTTATCGAGCGAGAACATGCCGCCGTTACCGGCCACCACGTCGATGATCAGCTGGGTGTGCTCCCAGTAGGCGAACTGCTCCTGGCCCATGTAGAAGGGCGTCCCGTCCAGGCTACCCAGGCAGACGTCGGTGTCGCTCAGGTTGAACTCTCCCTCCGGATAGCACATCGGCGCGCTGCCGTCGCAGCAGCCGCCGGACTGGAAGAACATCAGCGGTCCGTGACGCTGCCGCAGCTCGCCGATGAAGGCGAGTGCGGCCGGCGTCGCGGTCACGCGGTCGACTGGCGTGACCATGGCGGTCCTCAGAAGAAGCCGAGCGCCTTCGGGCTGTAGCTCACCAGCAGGTTCTTGGTCTGCTGGTAGTGCTCGAGCATCATCTTGTGGTTCTCGCGGCCGATGCCCGACTGCTTGTAGCCGCCGAAGGCCGCGTGCGCCGGGTACAGGTGGTAGCAGTTGGTCCACACCCGGCCCGCCTGGATCGCGCGGCCGACGCGGAAGGCGCGGCTGCCGTCGCGCGTCCACAGGCCGGCACCCAGGCCGTACAAGGTGTCGTTGGCGATGCGCAGCGCATCGGCTTCGTCCTTGAAGGTCGTGACAGAGACCACCGGGCCGAAGATCTCCTCCTGGAAGATGCGCATCCGGTTGTCGCCCTTGAACACGGTCGGCCGCACATAGTAGCCGCCGGACAGGTCGCCCTCGTGGGTGGCGCGCTCGCCGCCGGCCAGCACCTCGGCGCCTTCCTGGCGGCCGATGTCGAGGTAGGACAGGATCTTCTCGAGCTGCTCCTGCGAGGCCTGTGCGCCGATCATGGTGTTGGCGTCGAGCGGATTGCCGGCCTTGATCTGGGCGACCCTCGCCAGCGCGCGCTCCATGAACTTCTCGTAGATCGATTCCTGCACCAGCACCCGCGACGGGCAGGTGCAGACCTCGCCCTGGTTCAGCGCGAACATCGCAAAACCTTCCAGGCACTTGTCGAAGAACTCGTCGTCAGCCGCCATCACGTCTTCGAAGAAGATGTTCGGCGACTTCCCGCCCAGCTCCAGGGTGACCGGGATCAGGTTCTGGGCCGCGTACTGCATGATCAGGCGGCCGGTGCCGGTCTCGCCGGTGAAGGCGATCTTGGCGATGCGCTTGCTGGACGCGAGCGGCTTGCCGGCTTCCAGGCCATAGCCGTTGACGATATTGATCACGCCGGCCGGCAGCAGGTCGGCGATCAGCTCCATCAGCACCATGATCGAGGCCGGGGTCTGTTCGGCGGGCTTGAGCACCACGCAGTTGCCGGCCGCCAGCGCCGGCGCCAGCTTCCACACCGCCATCAGGATCGGGAAGTTCCAGGGGATGATCTGGCCGACCACGCCCAGCGGCTCGTGGAAGTGGTAGGCATAGGTCTCGTGGTCGATGGTCGAGATCGCACCTTCCTGGGTGCGGATGCAGCCGGCAAAGTAGCGGAAGTGGTCGATCGCCAGCGGAATGTCGGCCGCCATGGTCTCGCGGATCGGCTTGCCGTTGTCGATGGTCTCGGCGGTCGCGAGCATCTTGAGGTTCTGCTCCATGCGGTCCGCGATCTTGTTCAGGATGTTGGCGCGTTCGGCGGGCGAGGTCTTGCCCCAGGCCTCCTTGGCGGCATGGGCGGCATCGAGCGCGGCGTCGATGTCTTCCGCGCTGGAGCGCGCCACCTCGCAGAAAGGCTGGCCGGTAATCGGCGTCACGTTGGCGAAGTACTCGCCCTTCACCGGTGGGACGAAGGCCCCGCCGATGTAGTTGTCGTAGCGCTGGCGGAAGGGGCTGGCGACGCCGAGTTTGCTGATGTCTGCAAGATTCATGTCATCCTCTTGTTTCGTTGTGGTTGTGTGGAACCCCTTCTCTCGCAAGCGCCATGCCAGCCCTTGCGCGGCATCGCCAAGAGGGGAAGACGCGGGCAAGGCAAGCCCGACCTGCGTCACCTGTTGTGACACCTGCTCCAGATTGACACAGTGCGAATGAGCAAGCGGACAACGGAGTTCCCGTCCGGCGGGTATAGTTCGTGCCGGAATAACGGAGAAAAGATGAAACGTCACGCCCTTGCTTCCAGCATCATCGCGGCGCTGTCCGCTGTCTACGCACCGTTCGCCCTGGCCGATGCCGACGCGAACGCGACTGTTCCGGTCGTCGTGGTGACGGCCAGCCGCACCGAACAACTCAGCTTCGACCTGCCGGCCTCGATCGACGTGATCGGGGCCGACCGCATCGGCGCCGGCCAGCCGCGCGTCAACGTCTCCGAGGCCCTGTCCGCGGTGCCGGGCCTGGTGGTGGCGAATCGCCAGAATTATGCGCAGGACCTGCAGATCTCTTCGCGCGGCTTCGGCGCCCGTTCGGCCTTCGGCGTGCGCGGCGTGCGCCTGATCGCCGACGGCGTCCCGGCCACCATGCCCGACGGCCAGGGCCAGGCCGCCACCTTCGACCTCGACCTGGCCGAACGCATCGAAGTGCTGCGCGGCCCCTTCTCGGCCCTGTACGGCAACCACTCCGGCGGCGTGATCCAGCTGTTCACGCGCGAGCCGAAAGGCGCGCCGGAAGTCGAACTGAACGTCAGCAGCGGCAGCTACGGCAGCCGCAAGACCGACCTGAACGCAAGCGGCAGCGCCGGCGGCGTCGGCTACCTGCTGGATGCATCGCGTTTCGACACCGACGGCTACCGCAGCCACAGCGCCGCCCGGCGCGACCAGGCTTATGCCAAGCTCAGCTTCGCGCCGAGCACGACCAGCAAGCTGACCCTGGTCGCCGGCGCACTGAACCAGGACGATACCCAGGATCCGCTCGGCGTCACCTGGGCCACCTGGCAGCGCGACCCGCGCGCGGGCGAGATCGACACCAGCGATCCGCGCACGCCGCAGCGCACCTTCGCCGAACGCTACAACACACGCAAGAGCATCGACCACCAGCAGCTGGGCGCGACCTGGGAACAGCGCTTCGGCAGCGACCGGCTGCGCGTGACGGCCTATGTCGGCAACCGCCGGGTGATCCAGTACCAGGCTTTCTCGCAAGCCTTCCAGGCACCGGCCAGCCATTCGGGCGGCGTGGTCGATTTCCAGCGCGACTTCCACGGCATCGACGCCAACTGGACCATGTCCCGTCCCCTCCTCGACGGCACGCTGCGCTCCACCTTCGGCATCGAGGCCGGCGCCTCGGACGACGACCGCAAGGGTTACGAGAACTTCGTCGGCACCCAGTTCGGCGTGCAGGGCCGCCTGCGCCGCGACGAGAAAGACAAGGTCAGGAACCTCGATCCCTACGCGCAGTTCGAATGGGAGCGCGGCCCCTGGGTGCTGAGCGCCGGCCTGCGCCACAGCCGGGTCGACTTCGACGTGGAAGACCGCTATCTCTCCAACGGCAACGACAGTGGCAGCGTCAGCTACCGCCACACGACGCCGCTGCTCGGCGTGCTGTACAAGATCAACCCGGGTTTGAACCTCTACGCCAGCGCGGCGCGCGGCTTCGAGACCCCGACCCTGAACGAGGTGTTCTACTCGGGCACTGGCGGCGGCTTCAATTTTTCGCTGGCGCCGGCCCAGAGCACCCACCTGGAATTCGGCGTGAAGGCCATGCCTCTCGAGGGCGTGCGCATCAATGCCGCGGTGTTCCAGGTGAAGACCAGCGACGAACTCGTGGTCGACAGTTCGTCGGGCGGACGCACCAGCTACCGGAACGCCAGCGCGACCCTGCGCCAGGGCGGAGAACTCTCGCTGGACGCCGAATGGCGGCGCAACTGGAACGCCAGGCTGGCCCTGAGCGTGCTGCGCGCCGTGTACGACGAAGGCTTCGGCAGCGTCCTCGCGGGCAGCCGCCTGCCGGGCGTGCCGAACGCCGGCCTGTACGGCGAATTCGGCTGGAAGGACAGCGCCGACCGCTACGGCGCCGCATTCGAGACCATCGCGAACACCAGGATGTATCCGGACGACGCCAACCAGGCCATGCCGGCGCCGGGCTATATGATCGCCAACCTGCGGGTGCAGGCGCAGCAGCAGCTCGGCTCCTGGCGGCTGAAGGAGTATGCGCGCGTGAACAACCTGTTCGACCGCAATTACATCGGCTCGGTGATCGTCGGCGACAGCAACCGCCGCTACTACGAAGCCGCGCCGGGCCGCAACTGGGTGCTCGGCGCGAGCATGCAGTACCGCTTCTAGGCGGCGGAGATGTGCACGCCGGGGTAGAGGCGTTCCAGCACGTCGTCGACGACCTTGACGAGCAGGCCGTACAGGCGTCCGGCGTCCTGCTCGTCCTGCGTGCGCACCTCCGCCCAGAAACGCTCCACGTCCGGGCAATGCGCCTGCAGGGCCTCCTCCACCGCCGCCTGCCAGAACGGCGGCGCCTCCCCTTCGACGAAATTCCCGCGCCCGCGTCCGAAGTGGGCGACCGCCAGGTAGCGCAGGATGCTGCCGACCATCAGCGTGCGCAGGAAGGGCGGCGCGAACTGCACCGTCGGGCGATTGCGGTCGGTGGTCGTATTGAAGCCCCAGGCCGCGCCGGCCATCGTCAGCGCACCGACGATCGCACCCAGCAGCGCGCCACCGCCCAAGGTCAGGCCGCCGGCCATCAGGTCGGCCGACAGTCCCGTCGCCGCGCCCGAGACGACCGCGCCGAGCAGGCCGGCCTGGGTCTTGTCGAGCGGCGCACGGACCTTGAAGTTGTCGCGCACGCGGGCATTGATGCGGGCCGCCTGGCCGGGGTCGAGGCGGTGCAGGGTCAGCAGGCGCGTGGTCGACTGGGCGATCCTCTCTTCCAGCCGCTCGACCAGCCGCGCCATCGCCGCTTCCTGGCGGCGCGCATCGGATTTACCGAGACGGACCGCCTTCAGCGCCGACTGCAGCAGGCCGCCGCCTTCCTCGGGAATGGCTTCGCTGTCGCGCGCGCCCGCCGCCAGTTGCTCGGCGGTGATGCGCAGCGAGTCGTGGTAGCGCGCCAGATTGTTCGCTTCCCAGGCCGCGCGCAGGCGGCCGTAGCCGGCGCGCTTGGGCTCCGGGACCAGTTTGCCGACGGCTTCGTAGAACACGTGTTCGTGCACCCAGCAGCGTGCGAAGGCGTCGAGGGCCAGCACTTCGCGCACGATAGTGTACTGGTCGAGGTGCTGCTTCCATAGCGCCTGCTCGGCCTGTTCCTCGGCCGACGGCCGCGGCGGCCCGAGCTGGTTGAGCAGGACCACGACCGGTTTGCCGAGCCACTCCAGGATGCGCATCTCGGGCGGCAGGTAGCCGGCATCGCGCGGGTGCTCGCTCGAATTCACCAGGTAGAGCACGACGTCGGCCTCGTCGCGCGCGGCGCGCAAGGCTTGCTGGCTGAGCCAGAACGGACGGTCGCGGTAGCGGTCGAAGACTTCGCGCAGGAACCAGCCGATCGGATTTCCCGACATCGCCAGCCGCTTGAGCAGGCGTACCGAGTCGCCGAAGCCTGGCGTATCCCACAGCAGCAGGCTGTCGCCCTGCTCCGTGGTCTGCAGCACGTGGGCTTCCGAGAAGGTCGTGACGTGGGCGGCGTCGCGCACCTCGCCGACGTCCATCCCGACCAGGGTGCGCGCGAGCGTGGTCTTGCCGTTATTGGTGTGCGAAACGAGCGCGAACTGGACCTTGACTCCCTCGCTCATCGTACCCCCGTCGCGGCGGCCTGGCCATTACTGCCAGCCGCGTATTTTTCAGGCTGCAGCAGGTTCACGATGGTCACCGGTACCTGGTGATAGGTGCAGAACTGCCGCCACAGGGCGATGCGCTCGGCCAGGCGCGCATCGACGCCATCCTGGCTCATGGCGCGCTCGGTCAACGCCGATTCGTCGACCAGCGCACTCACGCCGCCGGGCAGCTGGCGCGCAATCGCGGACAGCAGCGCGCCGTGGTTTTCCTGCTCGGGCGTCGCGGCCAGGCTGAACAGGACCGCGGTCACGGTCGCATCACCGGTATCGGGCCGCAGCTCCTGCAGGACGCCTTTCGGATCCTCGCCGTAGGGCAGCGAGGGCCGCAGCATGACACGGGTCTGCTCGCCGAACATGGCAGCTGCGATTGCGGACAGGCCGCGGTCGCGGCGTTCGTCGAGCGTGAAGCTGTACGGGAGCACGCGCAGGGTTACGGGACCGCGGCCGGCGCCGATGTGGTCGGCGAGTTTCAGGTAGTAGGGCTGCTGCAGGTCGAGCGGAAAGCGCCGCGCGAGGCGGGACGCACGCCAGCCGGCGAACAGGGACAGGACCAGGCGCGGCAGGATCACCAGCAGCAGCAGGGTCGCGGCATACAGGTGGACCCAGCGCGCGCCGCCGGCGCTTGATGGCTCCTGTACGAAGCGCAGGGCCTGGATGTCGGCGACGCTGAAGCCTTCGATCGGGAACAGGAACAAGGCCGGCGCGAACAGCCAGGACAGCAGCGTATGCACCTGATTGGCGTCGAGGAAGGTGCTCTCCCAGCCGGCCGCGTACTGCGTCAGCAGGCCGCGCGCATACAGCGAGATGATGGCGCCGAGTGCGAAGGCGGCGGCCGACAGGTGGACCGTGCGGCTCAGGCGCGCGTGGTTCAGCTTCCAGGAGAGCTGGGTCCAGTCGACCGTGTACGCGCCGAGGGCCGCCGTGAGCGGCGCCGGCAGCTTGCGCGGCAATTTCGCTTTGCCGACGCTGAGCCTGCGCATCCACTCGGGCCCGACCCATCCGGTGCGCTTCGATGGAATCAGGAGCCAGGCCAGCAGGATCACATACACCAGCAGGTTCCAGCCGATGATCAGGAGAAGCGGCGCCGACAGCAGGTCGACGCGATGCGGATCGGCGATATGGTCGATGGCGGCGCCGGCAATCAATGCGAACAGGGGCAGCAGCACCGACAGCATGGGCAGCAAAGGGCGCCGGTTCAGGAAAGTGCGGAAAGCGGGGGTGCGCTCGGCGAGACGCTTGAGGATCTGCTCGGAGCGCTGCTCCAGGAAATGGTCGAGCGTGAGTTCCGACTTGCTGTCGGCCGCGGACCACTGGGCGAGTTCGCGCGCGCTGCGGCTGGCGTACATGCGGTCGTCGTCGCTCAGGACTTCGTGTTTGATATCCGCGGTCTCGATGGCGCGGACCAGGGTGACCTTCCTCGCAACCTGTTCTTTCATGCTGTTTGCCTTGATGGTTAGACAACAGCTGCATTGTGCCGCAAATCGCTACAGGCCGACGGATTGGAGGACCAGAAAGCGGTTTCAGGCACGCCAGAAAAGCAAAAAGCCCGCTCAATCGAATTGAGCGGGCTTCTGCGAATAATTAGCCTGACGATAACCTACTTTCACACTGGTTGCAGCACTATCATCGGCGCAAAGTCGTTTCACGGTCCTGTTCGGGATGGGAAGGGGTGGTACCGA
>NZ_JBFRFV010000053.1:0-10294 GCF_052115005.1 Massilia sp. 2TAF26 | reverse complement strand
CTCAAAATACTGACCGTYACTCATTGCTGAGCAACGTTATACTTTTTGTGAACATTTGATAATTTAAGCATTCAGCATCCCGAAGGATGCTGGCACTTCATCAAACGCCCACACTTATCGACTGTTGATTGTTAAAGATCGTATTCGGYACTGCCTTGCTGCATCCGGCGAATCGTTTTGTTCGTCAGCAGCAGAGGAATGAGATTATGCAGTGTTTCGCTTAACTCGTCAACTCCATCTTTTTCTTCATTGCACTCGGCATGGCCGTTTATACAAGTTTAATCCGTTGATTCTATTAAACTTTTCGTGCGCTGCAGAAGCAGGACGCGAACTATAGCAAAACAAGGCGGCACCACACAAGCCCTGTTGCGCCGACAACGCATCTGAACACCAGACCTCGTTACGAGCGAACAGTTCACACTGATTCAATTAGCCCTGATACCCGTCTGGACTCCAAGAAATCGGGCTCTTCCGACAACGCTATTGGTTAAAAATATTGTGAACACTTGAACTATTTGCTGCCAAGAGTAGTATCTGATGCTGTGGTTGCAACTCAATAACAGTCCATACGATAACAAGCCATGGCCGGCGCCTTGCCCGGCACATGAGTGAGGACGCAGGAGACAGCATGCCAAACTTTGCCGTGGAACACGTCAACCGTGTCCGCTCGGTCGTTCAAAGCCGAAACGGACCTGGACGTCCTGGAAGCGCAAACCGCATCACCCAGTCCTGGATACGGTGCCTCGACGAATACCGGCTCGACCCCGGCACCTGCGCCGAACCCGAAGTCGTCCCAGTCGCCGAATTACAGGAACGCCAGGAACGCCTGGCCGATGTCCAGGCGGTCGCCAAGGTCGAGATGGCCAACCTGTACCAGCAACTGGCGGGATCCGGTTACGCAATCATGCTGACCGACCGCGAGGGAGTGCTGCTCAATTATTTTGGCGACCCCGCTTTCACGCATGCGGCATCGAAGACCGGCCTGATGCCGGGCGCGGTATGGAGCGAACGTGCGCAGGGAACCAACGGCATGGGCACCTGCCTGTTCGAACGGCGCCCCGTGACCGTGCACCAGGACGAACACTACCTGTCCAGGAATACCGGCCTCTCCTGCGCTGCGGCGCCGATCTTCGATCACGAAGGCGAACTGGTCGGTGTGCTCGACGCCTCCGGCGAGTCGCGCCTGGCCCAGCAACACACACTCGCGCTGGTCAGCATGTCGGTACAGATGATCGAAAACCGGGTGTTCCTGCACCAGTTCCGCCATGATTTCATCCTGCGTTTTCATAACCGTCCGGAATTCGTCGGCACCTTGAGCGAAGGTGCGATCGCCTTGAGTGTCACCGGCAAGGTGTTGGCCGCGACGCGCTGTGCCCTGTTCCAGCTCGGATTCAACGACCGCACCGAGATCGTCGGCCGCGACATCACCGAGCTGTTCAACATTACCTTTTCCGGCCTGATCGACAGCACGGTCAGGAAAGCCTTTCACCCGGTACCGATCTTTGAAATCCGCAACGGCGCCCGTTTTTTCGGCGTGATGTACCAGCCTCTGTCGACCTCCGGTCCGCGCCATGCGTCAGCGATCGGACTCCTGCCCGGGATCGGCGCCAAGGAAGAATTCTCCATCCAGCCCGACAGCCCGCTCGACAAATTGCAGTTCGGCGATCCCGTCATGGCTGCCAATGTCGAGAAAGCCAAACGCGTTCTCGAGCGCAACGTCGCGATCATGCTGCTGGGCGAGACCGGTACAGGCAAGGAGATGTTCGCGCGTGCCATCCACGCGTCCGGCAGCCGGGCCAGCTGGCCTTTTATAGCGATCAATTGCGCATCGATACCGGAATCGCTGATCGAAAGCGAACTGTTCGGCTATCGCTCCGGCGCCTTTACAGGCGCCAGCAAGGAGGGGCAGCGCGGCAAGCTCCTGCAGGCCAATTCGGGCACGCTCTTCCTCGATGAGATAGGCGACATGCCGGTCGCCCTGCAGGCCCGGCTGTTGCGGGTACTCGAGGAACGCGAGGTGGTCCCGCTCGGGAGCGAGACCCCGGTCAAGCTCGACATCCGCCTCATCAGCGCCACCCATTGCGACCTGCAAAAGAAGATCGAACTCGGCGCCTTCCGCGAAGACTTGTATTACCGCTTGCAAGGCGTGACGCTCACTCTGCCGCCATTGCGCGAGCGCGTCGACCGCGCAGCCTTGATCCGGCACCTGGCGACGGAGGAAAGCGACGAGGGCAGCCCGGTCGAACTCGATACTCGCCTCTTGTCCTTGCTCGAACAGCAGCGCTGGCCCGGCAATGTACGCCAGTTGCGTCACCTGTTGCGCAGCATGATCGCCCTGCGGGACACAGACTGCCTGACCGTGCGCGACCTGCCGCCCGAATACCGGGATAGTACTGCCGAGGCGGTGCCGTCGACCTGTGCCGGGATGGAAGCGGTGGCCATGACCGGGTCCAGCCTGAACACGCTCGAAAGCGCCGAACGGCGCGCGCTGCTGCAGGAACTCCAGCGTCACGAGTGGAACCTGAGCGGCGTTGCGCGGGAACTGGGCATCAGCCGCAATACCCTGTACCGCAAGCTACAGCGGCTCAACATCAAGCCGCCCGAGAAATCGCTGGTTCACTGAACGGAGCCCATGCACAAGCCCGAACGCGACCGCTACACAAGCACGGCCATCGTCCTGCACTGGCTGATCGCCCTGCTGCTGCTCGGCCAATTCGTGTTTGGCCTGATGCTGGACGATATTCCGCGCGGCACGCCGGAACGCGGCATGTATGTCAACCTGCACAAGAGCAGCGGCATCCTGATCGGCCTGCTGATCGTGCTGCGTCTCGCCTGGCGCCTGATGCATGCGCCACCGCCACTGCCCGACAGCATGCCGCCCTGGCAGCGGCACGTGGCCAGGCTCAGCCATGCAGTCCTGTATCTTTGCATGCTGATCCTGCCGCTATCCGGCTATCTTGCATCGAATTTCAGCAAGCATGGCATCAAGTTCTTCAACCTGGTGCGCCTGCCGCCCTGGGGCCCCGACGACAGGGCGCTGTATGTCCTCTTCAACCAGACCCACCATATCGCCGCGCTGCTGCTCGCGCTGTTCGTCGGCTTGCATGTGCTTGCGGTCGGCAAGCACATGCTGATCGATCGCGACGGCCTGTTGTGGCGCATGTGGCCACGCCGTGCCGTGCGGCGCATCCGCCGCCATGCCGGCCTTCCCTTGGAGAACCGATGATCATCAGCCCGAAGCACCTCGTTTCGACCACCCTCGCGCTGCTGACGGCGCTGCCGTCCTTCCTGCATGCCGAACCGTTCGCATACGTCCCCAACGAGGGCGCCGGCACGGTGTCCGTCATCGATACCGCCACCGACCAGGTAGTCGCCTCCCTGCCCGGCGGCAGCAAGCCGCGCGGCCTGGTTGTCGGCCTCGACAGGCACTGGCTGTACGTCAGCGACCAGCCGAACAATAGCCTGCAAGTGGTCGACGTCGCTGCCCGCAAATTGGGTGCAGCGATCGCGCTGGGCGAGTCGCCGGAAGGTGTCTCGATTTCTCCGGATGGGCGCTGGGTGGTGGCGGCGGTCGAGGGCAAGAACGATATCGCAGTGGTCGACACACGCAGCAATGCGCTGGCGTTCGCGATCAAGGTCCACGGCAAGAACCCCGAACACGCGGTGTTCAGCCCGGACGGGCACCTGCTCTTCGTCAGCGCGGAGGAAGGCGACGCCGTCGACATCATCGATTTCGACGCGCGCAAGCAGGTAGGCCAGGTCGCGGTCGGGGCGCGCCCACGCGGCATCGGTTTCCTGCCCGACAGCAGCCGCGCCTACGTGGCGACGGAAAATGCCAACGAAGTCTTCGTCATCGACACCAGGAACTTTGCCATCGTTGCCCGCATCAAGGCCGGGCTGCGTGCGAACGGCATCGCCGTCCATCCGGGCGGCAAGCAGGTCTATGTGTCGAACGGCGGCGATGGCAGCGTGTCGGTCATCGATACCGACAGCAACCAGGTCGTGGCGACGATTCCGGTAGGTCAGCGCCCATGGAACATGGCGCTGACACCGGACGGCAAGAAGCTCTACGTGGCGAACGGCCGTTCGAACAGCGTGTCGGTGATCGACACCGCCAGCCGGACCAAGCTGCGCGACATCCCGGTCGGCAAACTCCCCTGGGGCGTCGCGATCAGGTAGTCCTCAATCCGCTCCGTTGCCAAGATCCACGCTGACGGCACGGCGGGCCTGCAAGGGACCGGGCATGGCCGCCGGCCCCTTCAACAGCTCGATGACCATGCCTGCCGGGTTATGCCCGATCGCGACGTGCAGGCCGACATAGGCGGCGGTAAGCCGCGGATTCACATCCAGCACCACAGGGCCATCGCTCGTGAGGGCGAAGTCGACGCCGACATACCCCCACAGGCTGGGAATTGCCGCCGCCACTTTCTGGGCCAGGCGACCGAGAGCGCCATCGCGATCTTCCAGCCCGCCGACGGTGCTGCCAAGGAAGTGAAAGCGGTTGTTGCGCATGGCCACCCGCTCCAGGTTGCAGCTCAGCACCCGTGCCACGCCATCGCAGCACAGCAGGGACAGGCTGCCCAGTTTGCCGGCAATGAAGGGCTGCAGCACATAGCCCTCCGCCGCCGCGACACGGATCCATGCCAGCGCCGCCGCACGATCGCTGAACAGGCGGATGTTGAAGCAGCCGGCGCCGCCGTCGGGCTTGACCACCCAGGCGCCCCGCTCGTCGGGCAAAACGGCGTGCGGACTGTAGGTTGCGGCAACCGGAACGCCGCCGTCTGCCAGCGCGCGCGCCACTTTGAGCTTGCTGCTTGCCACCTGCACGGCGCCGGGTGCACTACCCAGCAGGATCCGGTTGGCGCCCAGGATCTCGCGCGACAAGCGTTCCAGCAAGCCTTCCGATTCGATCGCCAGGGGCCATACCGCATCGGCCGCTTCCATGCCAGCCTGGAAGCGCTCGCTGAAAGCCGGCCGGGCCCCGGATGCGTCCTGCACAGGCGCTATCGTCGTCAACTCGATGCCGGGCACGGCGCGCAGGTCAGCCTGCAAGGCCTGCAGCAGCATGTCGCTCTGGCGGCGGAGCGACTGCGGCAGTCGCCGCGGCAGCGGCCCGCCGGCGGTCGCGTAATCGAATGCGAATACTTTCAACGGCGCCATCGCGTGTCTCCTGCTGACGTCCCATGCGACTCAGGGCTGCTTGGGCGTGACGCTGATCAGGGTCAGGGTTTCATCGATCATGGGCACAGGCGCCGGCACGCCCGGCATGCTGGCGGCGGTCCGTACCGGCTCGGGCTTGCCGACCGAAGTACGCAACTGATACAGGCCTCCAGGCACCTGTTCGCTCAGGACGAAGGTGTACATCTTGTGCACGTATTTCTCGAAGCGTGCATGCATGGGGTCGTTCAGGTAAGGCTGGATGCGAACCACCTGCGCATCGAGGGTCCGGCCCTGGTAGACGATCTGCTGCCGGCCCACCTGGGCGCTTTCCGCCAGCGCCATCCGGATCCGCTTGCGGAAATAACTGGTCGAGCCGCCGGTCAGCCGCTTCATCTCGGCGATGTCGTGCTCGAGGAAGCCGAGCAGGACCGGGTTGCCATGGGCTTCCTCGAGCGCCGGAATGTCCTGCCTGTGCTCGCCCGACAGGAAATGCAGGGTCGCACTCAGCTTGCCCTTGACCTCGGCAAGGTCGAGCCGCACTTCGTCGCTGAAGCCGGGCTCGACGTTGCTGTCCTTGCGAAAGGCATAGACCAGCGTCGCCGGCGCCTTCAGGCGCGCCAGGTGGTCGGTCTCGAACAACAGGGTTTCGGCGGACGAGATCTGCTGGGCGGCCGCCGGCCCCACGGCAAGCGCGGCCAGCATCGCGAACACTGCGAGCCGGCACATCATGGTTTCCCCGGGCGTTGAGAAGCGAGCACCCGGCCCTGCTGGTCGAGCTGCGGTACGCCGTACTCGTCGAGGATGGCGGCGATCTTGCCGCGGTTGGCATCGATCAACTGGTCGATGCGCTGCCTGAATTCCTTGTCGCCATGACGCACCGCCATCGCGATCTCGAAATCGAGCTTCATGCCCGGGCGCGACGCAAGCGGCACGGCCACGATCGGCGCCGCGTGCGTATTGCGTGCGAAGTAGCCGGCGATCGGTCCCCAGACGAAGGCCACGTCGATCTTGCCGCTGGCGAGGTCGCGCTCGATGATCTGGCCCGGGTACTGCTCAGCGTCGCCGGTCTGGTTCTGGTACCAGTCGACCTGCTCCATGAGCCTGTTCTGCATCAGCCAGTCGGTGACGGGCGAGGACGTGAAGGCGCCGAAGCGCAGCTTGCCGCGCTGCTCAGGCTTCAAGGCCGCCAGATCGTCCAGGCCGCGCACACCGTCCAGCCCCCTGCCCTTCACGTACACCAGTGCATAGCTCGAGTGGTAGTAAGGGCGGGTGGTGGCCGCCATGTCGAACCCGGCCGGCACGCCGGTCACCAGGTCGCACTTGAAACGGTCAGAATTCTCCAGCTTGGCGCGCAGGGTATTGCGGATGAAGCCGATACGCTGCGGGAACCATGTGTGTTCCAGCTTCCATCCCAGCTCCTGGGCGAACAGGGCCGCGATCCTGTTCTCGAAACCGGCCTGATCGCGGTTCGAGAACGGCAGGTTGTTCGGATCCTGGCAAACACGCAATACCTTGTCCTGGCCCGGACCTGCGTTATTCATGGCCTGTTGGGCGGCGATCGGTCCGGCCAGGCAGAGCAGCGCCAACGCTGCCCCCGCCAGCCTGCCCAGGCTGCCGGGCCACCTCATTTGCCGATCTCCTGCAGGCGGCCCGGCTGGATCGCGCCATCCGAGCGTCCTTTCAGATAGGAATACAGGTTGTCGATGTTCTCGACCACCATCTTGCTGCCGTCGAAGTTGGGCATGCCCTTGTCGATCCTGCCGTGCAGGACGGTCTGCTTGAACTGCTCTTTGGTGAGCACTTTCAGGCTGTCGATCAGCGAAGGGCCGACCATGCCTTCCTGCGCCGCGCCGTGGCAGCGCTCGCAGGCCAGTGCACGCCAGGTTTTCCAGCCGCTCAGTGTCTGGGCATCCACCTTGTTGCCGTCGGCTACCTTGTAGGGTGCGGCACCGGCGGGCGCGGCAGTCTCGTCGGCCACGGCGGGTACGGCGGCCATGCAAAAGGCCGCGCTCAACATCAGGGTTACGAATTTGTTCATGGCGATTTCCGGTAATGACAGGGTACGGCCACCGGCCTGCGACATGCCGGCGGCCGCTCGATACGGATCCTGCGGATCAGCGATCCGGCAGCGCGAACACGGTCAGCACGCCACCGAGTTCGGTATATTTGGCCAGGTCCTTGTAGCCGCCCACGGCGCCCAGTCCTTCGGTGCCCTTGGTCAGGCCGGCCGCCAGGCCGATGCCGGCCCAGCCGCCGATGCCCGACAGCACGCCGACATACTGCTTGCCCTTGTATTCCCAGGTCGTGACGTTGCCGATGATGCCGGACGGGGTCTTGAACTTCCATAGTTCCTTGCCGTTGTGGTCGACCGCCTTGATATAGCCTTCCAGGGTTCCGTAGAACACCACGTCGCCGGCGGTCGACAATGCGCCGCTCCACACCGAGAACTTCTCGGGCTTGGACCAGACGATCTTGCCGGTGCCGGCATCCCAGGCGATGAAATTACCCAGGCCGCCATGGCTGTTCGGCGCCGCATACATCGACAGGGTCGAGCCGACGTAGGGTTGACCGGCCGTATACTCGATCTGGAAGGGCTCGTAGTCCATGCACACGTGGTTGGTCGGCACATAGAACAGGCCGGTCTTGTGCGAGTAGGTGGCGGGCTGCTGGTCCTTGGTGCCGAGGGCCGAAGGACAGATGCCCTTCGAGTTGACGTCCGGACCGTTCTTGTCGGTGCTGTACTTCGCCACCACGACCGGACGTCCGCTCTTCATGTCGATGTGGCTGGCCCAGTTGACCGCCGGATCGTATTTTTCGGCGACCAGCAATTCGCCGCTCTGCCGGTCCATCGTGTAGGCAAAGCCGTTGCGGTCGAAGTGCACCAGTGCCTTGCGCGGCTGGCCCTTGACCTTCATGTCCGCCAGGATCATTTCGTTGACGCCGTCATAGTCCCACTCGTCGTGCGGCGTCATCTGGTAGACCCATTTCGCCATGCCGGTGTCGAGGTCGCGGGCAAAGATCGTCATCGACCACTTGTTGTCGCCCGGGCGCTGGCGCGGGTTCCAGGTGCTGGGGTTGCCGCTGCCGTAGTACACCAGGTTCAGTTGCGGGTCGTAGCTGTACCAGCCCCAGGTGGTGCCGCCGCCCAGCTTCCACTGGTCGCCCTGCCAGCTCTTCAGCGAAGAGTCGGGGCCGACCGGCGCCATCTTGCCGTCGGTCCAGGTCATGGTCTTGGCCGGGTCGATCAGCATGTCCTGGTCCGGCCCGGTGCTGAAGGCCTTCCACAGCAGCTTGCCGGTGTTCGGATCGTAGGCCGCGATGCGGCCGCGCACGCCGAACTCGCCGCCGCTGATGCCGGTCAGCAGCTTGTCCTTGAAGATGTGCGGTGCATTGGTGGTGGTTTCGCCGATCTTCGGATCGCCGACCTTGGTCTTCCACAGTTCGGCGCCGGTCTTGGCATCCAGCGCCACCAGCGTGGTATCGGCCTGCTGCAGGAAGATCTTGCCGTTCGAATAGGCCAGGCCGCGGTTGACCGTGTCGCAGCACATCACCGGAATCACGGTCGGATCCTGCTTCGGTTCGTACTTCCAGCGGATGCTCTGGTCTTCCAGCGAGATCGCGAACACCTTGTTCGGGAAGGGACTGTGCAGGTACAGCGTGTCGCCGATGATCAGCGGCCCGCCTTCGTGGCCGCGCAGCACGCCGGTCGAGAAGGTCCAGGCCACCTGCAGGCTCTTGGCGTTCTTGCTGTTGATCTGCTTGAGTTCGCTGTAACGCTGGTTGCTCAGGTCGCCGGCCTGCATGGTCCAGTTCTTCGGGTCCTTGCTCAGCTGTGCGAGGTCGGTGTCGGCCGCGAAGGCCGGCGAGGCGGCGAATACAAGGCAGGGCCACCAGCGGATCAGTCTTGTTTGCAATGACATGTTGGTCTCCTAATGTTTTCTTGTGGTTCAGCGCTGCTGCACATGGCAGGCCTTGTTCGCATTGGCCTGAATGGTTCTGTACTTGTCGGCCATGACCTTGACCGTAGGTGCATCACGAAACACGCCGCCGCGTTCCCCTGCCAGGGCCTGGTCGCGCAAGGCGGTCGACATCGCCACGAAGTCCTCGTAAGGCATCGCCTCGGCGATGCGGTCGATGACGCACGAGCACTTGTAGAGGAATTCGTACTTGCCGTCGTGCTTTTGCATACACTCCAGCACGTACTCCACCCGCCCACTGGTCGGGAATTCGTTGGGCTGCGCGGCGGCGGGCGCCGCCAGCGATGCCAGCAACAGCACGCGCAAGAGCTTCATAGGATGCCCTTGGCTTTGGCGACGTGGGTCGAGATGGCGTCCATCAGCGGCGGCGACAGGCAGTCGTAGGGTGGCAAGCCGATCTCGTTCAGGCGCGCACGCACGGTCCCCATGTTTTCGGGACGTGCGCCGGATTCGATGATGGACGAGACGAAGGCCGCGAAGGTGGGCGCCGCCCAGCCGCGCTGGTTCGAGCGCTCGGTGTGCACGAAGTCCAGGCCATAGAAAGGATGCGCAGTGTTTTCGATGCGCCCGAGCATGTGCACGCCGCACTCGCGGCAGGCATGCCGCACGATGGTGGCGGTGGCATCGACCGGCTGCAGCTTGTCGCCGTTGGCGACCACCTGCAGGTTCTCGCGCGGCACCACCGCAACCTGGGAGAACAGCGACCCTGCCGGCTTCCAGCATTTGGTGCAGCCGCATACGTGGTTGTGCGCCACCTGCCCCTTGATCTCGACCGTCACCGGGTCGGTGGCGCACAGGCAGGTCAGGGTCCCGCCTGCAAAGTCCGGCGCCTCCGGCGGGATGCCCTCATCGACGGCCGGGTGAATATGGACTGCACTGTTCATGATCATGTCTCCTCTTGTCGTTGGACTTAGTACAGCACTACCGAACGGATCGATTGCCCGCTCTTCATCAACTCGAATCCTTCGTTGATGCGCTCGAGGGGCAAGGTATGGGTAATCAGGTCATCGATGTTGATCTTGTTTTCCATGTACCAGTCGACGATGCGGGGCACGTCGGTGCGGCCGCGGGCGCCGCCGAAGGCCGAGCCTTTCCAGACGCGGCCGGTGACCAGCTGGAACGGACGGGTCGAAATCTCCTTGCCCGCTTCGGCCACC
>NZ_JBFRFV010000052.1:0-14225 GCF_052115005.1 Massilia sp. 2TAF26 | reverse complement strand
CCGTTACTCATTGCTGAGCAACGTTATACTTTTTGTGAACATTTGATAATTTAAGCATTCAGCACCCCGAAGGATGCTGGCACTTCATCAAACGCCCACACTTATCGACTGTTGATTGTTAAAGATCGTATTCGGTACTGCCTTGCTGCATCCGGCGAATCGTTTTGTTCGTCAGCAGCAGAGAAGCGAGATTATGCAGTGTTTCGCAGTGTTCGTCAACTCATCCTTTTCTGCAGTGTGCACTCGGTGTTGAATCTCGACGTGCGCTGCAGAAGCAGGACGCGAACTATAGCAAAGCCGCCTGCAGTCTGCAACGCTTGCCCGTATGCTATCTTTGCCGCTTTTATCACTCCCCCGCCCGCATGCGCCTGCCTTCCATTACCACTACCGCACATCCCGAACTCGCCAGCCGGCTCGACGATGCGATCAATAACAAGACCAAGCCGCTCGGCAGCCTCGGCGCACTGGAAAGTCTGGCAAAGCAGCTCGGCCTGATCCAGCAGACCGTCGCGGTATCGGTCGACCGGCCGGCCGTCATCGTGTTCGCGGGTGACCACGGCGTGGTCGCCGAAGGCATCTCGGCCTACCCGCAGGACGTGACCTGGCAGATGGTCGAGAACTTCCTCGCCGACGGCGCCGCCATCAATGTGTTCGCGCGCCAGAATGGCGCCGCCTTATATATCGTCGACGCGGGTGTGAATCACGACTTCGGCCCGCGCCCCGGTCTCCTCGACCGCAAAGTCGCCCATGGCACCCGCAACTTCGCGCTCGAACCCGCGATGACGGCCGAACAATGTGCGACGGCGATGGAACATGGCGCGGCCCTGGTGGCTGAGCTGCCGGGCAATGTGGTCGGCTTTGGCGAGATGGGCATCGGGAACACGACCGCCGCCGCCGCGCTGATGCACAAGCTGGCCGGCGTAGCGGTCGCGGATTGCGTCGGCGCCGGCACCGGCCTGTCCTCGCAGGGCGTGCTGCGCAAGCAGCATGTGATCGAAGCGGCCGTCGAGCGCCATGCCGGCGTGAGCGATCCGCTCGGCGTGCTGGCCACTTTCGGCGGCTTCGAAATCGCGATGATGGCCGGCGCCATGCTGCAGGCGGCATCCATGCGCAAAACCCTGCTGATCGACGGCTTCATCGTCAGCTCCGCCCTGCTCGCCGCCAGCCGCATGGCGCCCGCCATCCTCGACTACTGCGTGTTCGCGCACTGCTCCGACGAAGCCGGCCACCGCCGCATGCTGGAGCAGCTGGGCGCCCGTCCGCTGCTGCAGCTGGGGATGCGCCTGGGCGAAGGTACCGGCGCCGCGCTCGCGCTGCCGCTGCTGCACGCGGCCGCCAACTTCCTGAACGAGATGGCGACCTTCTCGTCGGCCAGCGTCAGCGAAAAATCCGCCACCGAATAAAGACACCAAGATGCAGCAGGTCCGCCTCTTCTTCATCGCGCTGCAGTTCTTCACGCGGCTGCCGATTCCATCCTGGGTCGGCTTCGAAGCCAGCTGGTTGCAGCACGCCTCGCGCTACTTCCCGCTGGTCGGCTGCGTGGTCGCGGCCATAGCGGCCGGCGTCTACTTCGCCGCCGCCCTCGTGCTGCCGGCGCCGGTAGCGGCCGTACTGTCGACCGCTGCCTCGATCTACCTGACCGGCGCCTTCCATGAGGACGGCTTCGCCGATACCTGCGACGGCCTGGGCGGCGGCATGACGCGCGAGCGCGTGCTCGAGATCATGAAGGATTCGCGGGTCGGCGCCTACGGTGCGATCGGCATCGTCTGCATGTTGGCCGTCAAGCTGACGGCGCTGGCGATGCTGCCGCCGCGCGTGGCGGTCGGCGCCCTGTTCCTGGCTCACCCCCTGTCGCGCCTGGCCGCCGCCTCGCTGATCTGGAAGCTGGACTATGTGCGCGGCGAAGGCAAGGCCAAGCCGCTGGCCCAGCAGATGAGCAGCACAGAATTCGCGATCGCGACGATCGCCGCCCTGCTGCCGGTGCCGGTCCTGCTGGCGAGCGGCTGGATCGCATCGTCGGCCGTGCTGGCGGCCTTGCTGGCGGCCCTGCTTGCCGCCTTGTGGCTGGGCCGCAAGCTGCACATCCGCCTCGGCGGCTATACCGGCGACTGCCTGGGCGCAGTGCAGCAACTGGCCGAAGCGCTGATCTATGTGGGCGTGCTGGCCACCCTCGGCCATGGCGCCTGGACCTGAGCCGTGAAGCTGCACCTGGTCCGCCATCCGCAGCCGGAGGTCGGCCAGGGCCTGTGCTACGGCGCCAGCGACGTCGCGGTCACGCAAGCCGAGCTCGCGCGCGTGCACGCCAGCCTGCGCATGGCCGGCCTGCCCGGGCAGCTGCCGGTGATTGCCAGTCCGCTGCGGCGCTGCGCCGAGCTGGCGCGGCGCTTGCAGCCGCACAGCCTGCGCTTCGATGCGCGCCTGGCCGAAATGGATTTCGGCCGCTGGGAGCTGCAGCCCTGGGACGCGATCCCGCGCGAAGAAGTCGATGCCTGGGCCGCCGACCTGCTCCTCTACCGCCCCGGCGGCGCCGAATGCGTTCTCGATGTCGCCCGCCGCGTGGCCGCCTTCAGCGACGACCTGCGCCAGGCCGGCGATGCCGAAGCGCTGCTGGTCTGCCATGCCGGCACCATCCGTCTCCTGAGCGCCATGCAAGGCGCCGGGAGCCTCGACGAAGCCGCATTGAACGCCGCCCGCAAGCCGCACCGCATCGCTTACGGCGAAGTCGTCACGCTGGAAGTTTGACAACACGGCGGGCTATTCGCCGTATAATGTCGGCGTTTTGGTGCTCGCGCCTGTGTTCTCAGGCGCAGTTAAACGGGAAACACGAAGCTCTTCGAACGAGCCGACGTGTGCTGCCCCCGCAACGGTAAGCAAGTGCCGCGTGATGCGAAAGCTGATGCGGCAACCGTCTTCTCATACCACTGTGCGCAAGCATGGGAAGGTCAGACGGCCACACTTGCCAGCCCGGATACCGGCCAAAAGGTGGAAGCGGCCGGCTTGCCGGCGCTTCTGTTCAATCTGGCCTACGGGGACGTCGGCCGGTTGTCCACGAAAGAAAACATCGTCATGAGCTTTCCCGTTTCACGGCAGGCGGCCGCGCCCCTGCTCGCCCTCACCCTTGCCCTACCTTCGATTTCCGCCCTCGCCGATCCATCGCTCGAGACCGTCGTCGTCACCGCCGCCCGCACGCCCCAGCGTGCCGACGAGGTGATACCCGACGTCACCGTCATCTCCAGCGACGAAGTCGCCCGCGCCGGCGCCGGTTCGGTCGCCGACCTGCTGCGCCGCCAGCGCGGCATCGAGATCGTGCGCAACGGCGGCCCGGGCGCCAGCACCAGCGTCTATCTGCGCGGCGCCAACAGCAACCAGGTCGTGGTCCTGATCGACGGCGTGCGCATCGGCTCCTCGACCACCGGCGCCGCCAGCTGGAATGCGATCCCGCTGTCCTCCATCGACCACATCGAGATCGTCTACGGCCCGCTCAGCTCCCTGTACGGTGCCGACGCGATCGGCGGCGTGGTGCAGATCTTCACGAAGAAGAGCGCGGGCACGCCCGCCTTCAGCGCCAGCGCCGGCGGCGGCACCTACGGCACCAGCCAGGTCGACGCCAGCGTGCACGGCTCCACCGGCGGAGACCACAGCGTCAGCTACGCCCTGAGCAGCGCGCGCGAGGATTCGGACGGCTTTTCGAGCACCCGCCCCGGCTCGTCGAGCTACAACAAGGACGACGACGGCTACACCCGCAACAGCGTGAACGGCCGCCTGGCCGTGCAGCTCGCGCCGGGGCATGAAGTGGGCGCGCAATTCCTGAAGAGCCGCCTGCGCGCGCAGTACGACAGCGGCGCCTCCAGCTACGACACCCACAGCGAGCAGGACATCGACAGCTATGCCGTGTTCCTGAACGACCGCATCCTGCCGAACTGGCGCAGCAGCCTGCAGGCCGCCCGCTCGAACGACAGGCTGGGCAGCTTCACCAGCGCGGCCGCCAGCGGCGCCAGCCAGATCGACACGCGCCAGGACGAATACACCTGGCAGAATACCTTCGACCTCGACGGCGATACCCTGCAGGTCCTGTTCGGCCACCGCAAGGAAGAGGTGCTGTCCAGCTCCAGTACGGCCCTGAACCGTTCGCGCATCACCAACTCGGTCGCCGCCGCCTACGATATGCACCACGGCAGCCACCTGCTCGATCTCAGCCTGCGCAACGACCATTCCGTCTACGGCGGCAAGACCACCGGCGCGGCCGGCTATGGCTACGAGTTCAGCAAGGACTTGCGCGCCACCGCCAGCGTCGGCACCAGCTTCCGCGCGCCGACCTACAACGAGCTGTACTACCCGGGTTACGGCCTGCCGACCAACAAGCCGGAACAGGGCCGCAATGCGGAAGTGGGCCTGCGCTGGCAGGTTGCCGGCGCCGAGCTGCAGGCGAACTACTACCGCAACCGCCTGACCGACATGATCGTGACGGTCAACCCCTGCCCGAGCCGCACCGGCAGCTGCGCCTACAATGTCAACCACGCCCTGCTCGAAGGCCTGACGATGTCGGCCGAGACTCGCCTGCACAGCCTCGACCTGCGCGCCAGCGTCGACCTCCAGGATCCGCGCGACGAAACCACCGGCAAGCAGCTGGCGCGCCGTTCGCGCCGCCACGCCAGCCTGACGGCCGGCTACGCGCTCGACCAGTTCGACCTTGGCGCCGAGCTGCAGGCCTCCGGCCGCCGCTTCGACGACGCTGCCAACCTCAATCGCCTGGGTGGCTACGGCCTGCTGAACCTGTACACTACGTGGCGGTTCACGCGCGACTGGTCGGTGCTGCTGCGCCTCGACAATGCGGCGGACAAGCGCTACGACCTGGCGCGCAACTACGGCACGGCCGGACGCAGCTGGTTCGCCGCGCTGCGCTACGGGATCCGTTAATTCACTCATCAAGCCAGCATGCATCCACTCCATCATTCCGCCGCGCGCCGGCGCACCACCATGATCGTCGGCTCGCTCCTGCTTGCCGCCCTTGCCTGCCTGCTGTTCTCCGGCACCACGGGTTCGGTCACGGTCGGGCTGGCGGAACTGCCGGACGCGGTGAACCAGGTGCTTCACGGCCGCCAGGACACGCTGGCGGCTTCGCTGCTGGCGCTGCGCGCCGGCCGTGCGCTGACGGCCTTCGTCACCGGCGGCGCGCTGGCGCTGGCGGGCATCATGATGCAGGCCCTGCTGCGCAACCCGCTGGCCGATCCTTATGTACTGGGGATCTCGGCCGGGGCCTCGGTCGGCGCCCTGTTCGCGCTCCTGATGATGTGCGCGGCGGTGGTGGTCGACGGTGCCGCCCTGCTCGGTGCGGTGGCGGTGTCGATGTTGCTGTATATATTGGCGCGCCGCGACATGCGCGGCGGCGTGGCGGCCGAAGGCGGCACCTCGACCCTGCTGCTGACCGGCGTCATCCTGATGTCGGCGTGCATGGCCCTGGTGACGCTGATGCTGTCGATCGCGCCCGAAGGCGCCCTGCGCAACATGGTGTTCTGGATGATCGGCGACCTGGCCGGCACGCCGCTGCGCGTGCTGCCCTGGGTCGTGCTGGCCGGCGGCCTCGCTTTTGCCCTCCGCAATGCGCGCGCGATGAACGTGCTGGCCCTGCATGCCGATACCGCGCGCACGCTCGGCATCGAAGTCGGCCGGCTGCGTAAGGGCCTGTTCTTCGTCTCCGGCGTGCTGACCGCCAGCGCGGTGACGAACGCGGGTTCGATCGGCTTCGTCGGCCTGATCGTGCCGCATGCCTGCCGCTTCGCCTTCGGCCCGGACCACCGGGTGCTGATTCCCTCGGCCGTGCTGCTGGGCGGCAGCTTCCTGGTGTTGTGCGACACCCTGGCGCGCACCGTGATCGCCCCGACCCAGCTGCCGGTGGGCGCCATCACGGCCCTGATCGGCGCGCCGGTCTTCCTGTACCAACTGCACCAACTGCGCAAATAAGATGATTACTACCGAAGGACTCACGCTGGAGGTGGCCGACCGCACGCTGGTGCGGGACCTCGACTGGGCCGTGCAGGCCGGCGAATGCTGGAGCATCATCGGCCGCAACGGCGCCGGCAAGAGTACCCTGCTGCGCACCGTGGCCGGGCTGCGCGGCGCGAACCAGGGCACGGTAAGACTCGACGGCCGCATGCTGGACGACTGGCCGCTGGAAGAGCTGGCGCGCCAGCGCGCCTACCTGGCGCAGTCGCGCACCGACGCCTTCGCCTACAGCGCGATCGACACCGTGCTGTCGGCGCGCCACCCCTACCATGCGAACCGCTACTGGGAAGGCAGCGACGACCATCAGGCCGCCCTGCGGGCCCTGGCGGCGATGGAAGTCGAGCACCTGGCCCGGCGCGACGTGCGCACCCTGTCCGGCGGCGAGCGCCAGCGCGTCGCGATCGCCGCCCTGCTGGCCCAGGACACGCCCCTGCTACTGCTGGACGAGCCGGCCAATGCGCTCGACCTGGCCCACCAGGTGAGCGTGACCGGCCTGCTCGCGCGGCTGTGCCGGCGCGAGCGCAAGACGGTCGTCATGATCGGCCACGACCTCAACCTGGCCTACGGCATCTCCACCCACGCCCTGCTGCTGCGCGGCGACGGCGGCTGGCTGGCCGGACCGGTCGCGCAGGTGATGCAGCCGGCCCTGCTGGGCGACTACCTCGGCCACCCGATCGAGATGATCGAACACGGCGGCCGCCGCATCTTCATTCCTTTCGAAGACCACCATGAACGACATGACCCCTGAAGACACTGCTTCCGCTACTACGGCGCTGAACGAGCGCCACCGCCAGCGCATGGAGCGCAAGAAGGCCGTCATCGACGCCAAGATCGCGGCCGCCGACAAGAAGATCGGCATCATCATCGTCAATACCGGCAACGGCAAGGGCAAGAGCTCGAGCGCCTTCGGAATGGCGATGCGCGCGCTGGGCCACGGCATGAAGGTGGGCGTGGTCCAGTTCATCAAGGGCGCGATGTCGACCGGCGAAGAACGTTTTCTCCGCCGCTTTCCCGACGAAGTCAGCTTCCACGCGATGGGCGAAGGCTATACCTGGGAAACCCAGAACCGCGAACGCGACATCGCCAAGGCCGAGGAAGCATGGCAGCAGGCGAAACGCTTCCTGGCCGATCCGGAGGTCGGCCTGGTGGTGCTGGACGAGCTGAACATCGCCCTCAAATACCGCTACCTGGACGTGCACACGGTGATCGCCGACCTGCTCGACCGCCCCGCCATGCAGCACGTGGTGGTGACCGGCCGTGCGGCGCCGCCCGAACTGATCGAAGTGGCCGATACCGTCACCGAGATGAACGTGGTCAAGCACGCCTTCAAGGCGGGCATCGCGGCGCAGGCCGGCACGGAGTGGTGATGGATCATCCCGGCGCACGCATGCTGCTGGTGGCGGCCACCGCTTCCGGCCAGGGCAAGACCACCGTCACCGCCGCCCTCGCGCGCGGCCTGGTTCGCCAGGGCCAGCGCGTACGCGTCTTCAAGTGCGGTCCCGATTTCATCGACCCGATGCTGCTCGAGCGCGCCTGCGGTGCGACCGTGCACACCCTCGATTTGTGGATGGTCGGCCTGCAGGAGTGCCGGCGCCGCCTGGCGGCAGCCGCGCGCGAGGCCGACGTGGTGCTGATCGAAGGCGTGATGGGCCTGTACGACGGCAACCCGTCGGCCGCCGACCTCTCGCGCGCCTTCGACATTCCGGTGCTGGCCGTGATCGACGCTTCCAGCATGGCGCAGACCGCCGGCGCCGTGGTGCAGGGCCTGCGCGACTACGGTCCGGTGCAGATGGCCGGCGTGGTCGCCAACCGCGTGGCCAGCGAAGGCCACCGCCAGATGGTGGCGGCTTCGCTGCGCGGCATTCCGCTGCTGGCGACCTTGCCGAAACAGGCGCGCCGCCTGCCCGAGCGTCACCTGGGCCTGGTGCTGCCTGGCGAAGTCGACGACATCGACGCCATCCTCGACGAGCTGGCCGACCAGCTGCACCTCGACACCGAGGCCTGGCAGGCGCTGACGCCGCGCCTGCCGGAACACTCCGATCCGGAACAAGCGATTCCGCCGCTGCTGGCCGGGAAGACGGTGGCGATCGCGCGCGACGCCGCCTTCTGCTTCATCTATCCCGCCAACCTGGACGTGCTGCGCAGCCTCGGCGCACAACTCCGCTTTTTCTCGCCGCTTGCCGGCGAGCCCGTACCGCCGGGGACGGACGCCGTCTGGCTGCCCGGTGGTTATCCGGAGCTGCATACGGAAGCCCTGTCCCGGGCGGCGCCTTGGCGCGACTCGATCCGCGCCATCCACGCCGCCGGCCTGCCGATCCTGGCGGAGTGCGGCGGCATGATGGCGGTCGCGGAATCGATCACCGACAAGGACGGCCAGTGCTGGGCCATGCCGGCCCTGCTGCCCGGCCGGGTCGTCATGCAGCAGCGCCTGGCCGGGCTCGGGTCGCAGGGAATGCCGACCGCCGCCGGCGAGCTGCGCGGCCACACCTTCCATTACTCGACCATGGACACCGACCTTGAACCGGTCGCGTACACGGTCAAGCAGCCATCGGGCCTGCGCGGCGAAGCGGTGTACCGGCACGGTTCGCTGACGGCTTCCTACTTCCACGGCTTTTTCGCCTCCAATCCCCTGGCGGCGGCCGGCCTGTTCACGCAGGAGACACCATGAGCCGCACCCTCGTCTTCGGCGGCGCCCGTTCCGGCAAAAGCGCTCTGGCCGAGCGCCTGGCGCGCGAATCCGGCAAGGAAGTGGTCTACCTGGCGACCTCGCATGCCGGCGACGCCGAGATGGCGGCGCGCATCGCCCACCATCGCGAACGCCGCCCCGAAGCCTGGCAGACGGTGGAGGAGCCGGCCGCGCTGGCCCGGGCCCTGCGCCGGCTGTGCGCGCCGGACCGCATCGTGCTGGTCGACTGCCTGACCCTGTGGCTCAGCAACCTGATGTTTTCGACGCAGCAGGAATTTCCGGAGGTCGGCAAGGTCGAGCTGCCGCCCCTGTTCACCTGGGAGCGTTCCGACCTGCTGGCCTGGCTGGACGAAGCGCCCGCCGGTGAAGTCATCTTCGTCTCGAACGAAGTCGGCATGGGCATCGTGCCGGTCGGTGCGGTGTCGCGCAGCTTCGTCGACGAAGCCGGGCGCCTGAACCAGGAAGTGGCGGCGCGCTGCGAGCGCGTGCTGTTCGTCGCCGCCGGCCTGCCGCTGGCCCTGAAGGGATCGCCGTGCTGAGCGGAGTGGCGCCGCTCACGCTCGCACTGCTGCTGGCGGCCGGGGTCGCGCTCGACCTGCTGCTGGGCGAAGCGCGGCGCTGGCATCCGCTGGTCGGCTTCGGCCGCCTGGCGCAGTGGCTGGAACGGCGCATGAACAACGGCGGCCGGCGCATCGCCCGCGGAACGCTGGGCTGGGCGCTGGCGGTGCTGCCCCCTAGCTGCATTGCCGCCTGGCTGTGCGCTGCCGAGGGCGCGGCCGGCCTGGCCTGTCACGCGATTCTGCTTTACCTCTGCCTCGGCCTGCGCAGCCTGCGCGACCACACGCTGCCGATCCACGAGGCGCTGACGAGCGGCGACCTGGCGCGCGCACGCTGGCTGACCTCGCGCATCGTCAGCCGCGACACCTCGGATGCGGGCGAAGCCGAGCTGGCCAAGGCCGGCGCCGAATCGCTGCTTGAAAACGGCAACGACGCCGTGTTCGGCACCCTGTTCTGGTTCCTGGTCGGTGGCGGCGCCGGCGCCCTGCTGTTCCGCCTGGCGAACACACTGGACGCGATGTGGGGTTACCGGAATACGCGTTTCAATCGGTTCGGCCGCGTGGCCGCGCGCCTCGACGACGCCCTGAACTATGTGCCGGCGCGCCTGACCGCGCTGTCGTATGCGCTGCTGGCGCCCGCCGCCGGCCGCCTGCGCGCGCTGCGCTGCTGGCGCACCCAGGCGCCCGCATGGAGCAGCCCGAACGCGGGCCCGGTGATGGCCAGCGGCGCCGGTGCCCTCGGCATCAGCCTGGGCGGCGCCGCGGTCTATGACGGACAGGTCGAGCAGCGGCCGGTGCTGGGCAGCGGCCCGGCCGCCGCCGCCGGCGATATTCGGCGCGCCTGGCGCCTGGTCTTCCATACCACCCTGCTGTGGACCGTCGCCGCACTCGGCCTCGGCGCCGTCCTCTACCAGATCGGAGCGCCCCATGCTTGAACACGGCGGCAATCTGCGCGAAGCCCGGCGGCGCTATGGTGGCGAGGACTGGATCGACCTTTCCACCGGCATCAACCCGGCCGGCTATCCGGCGCCGGCGTTGCCGCCCGACGCCTGGCAGCGCCTGCCGGAACCGGATCCGGCGCTCGTCGATGCCGCCTGCGCCTGGTACGGCACCCATACGCTGCTGCCGGTGGCCGGCACCCAGGCCGCGATCCAGGCCGTGCCGCGCCTGCGCCCGCCGTCGCGGGTGACGGTGGCCGCGCCCTCGTATGCGGAGCATGCCCATCACTGGGCACAGCACGGCCACACCTTGCGCCTGACCGGCTACCCGATGCTCGACGCCGCGGTGGGCAACAGCGACGTGGTCGTGGTCTGCAACCCGAACAATCCGACCGGCGATGTGGTCCCGCCGGACACGCTGCTGCGCTGGGCCGCGGAGCTGGGCGCGCGCGGCGGCTGGCTGGTGGTCGACGAAGCCTTCGGCGACACGGCGCCGGCACTGAGCGTGGCCGCGCATGCCGGCCGACCGGGACTGGTGGTGCTGCGCTCGGTCGGCAAGTTCTTCGGCCTGGCCGGACTGCGGCTGGGTTTCGTGGCGGCCGAGGCGCCGCTGCTGGCGGCGCTGGCGGACCTGCTCGGGCCCTGGACGGTCAGCGGCCCTGCCCAGCAGGTTGCGCTGGCGGCGCTGGGCGACGCGGCGTGGCGGCAGGCGACGCAGGAGCGCCTGGCGCGCGATGGCGCCCGGCTGCGCGGACTGCTCGCGGCCTACGGCATCAAGGCGTCCGGCACGCCGCTGTTTCACTGGTGGGCGGAACGACGCCCCGAGGAATTTCATGAACATATGGCGCGCCACGCGATCTGGGTGCGCCTGTTCCGCCAGGCGGCGCGCGGCATCCGCCTCGGCCTGCCGGCCCGGGAACCGGACTGGCACCGTATCGAACACGCACTTCAAGAATGGAAGCACCGATGAACACTTCGAAAGCACTGATCTTGCTGGCCGCCCTGGCGGCTGGCCAGGTCCAGGCCGCCGTCACCGTCAAGGACGACGACGGCAATACCGTCACCCTGCAGAAGCCGGCCCAGCGCGTGATCTCGCTGGCCCCGCACGTCACCGAACTGCTGTTCGCGGCCGGCGGCGGCAGCCATGTGGTCGGGGTGGTCTCTTACAGCGACTTCCCGGAAGAAGCGAAGAAGATCCCGCAGATCGGCTCCAACCGCGAGGTCGACCTGGAACGCATCATGGCGCTCAAGCCCGACCTGATCGTGGTCTGGCGCCACGGCAGCTCCGAGCGCCAGATCGATATGGTGCGCAAGCTCGGCGTGCCGCTCTACCACAGCGAACCAATCAAGCTCGAGGACATTCCGGAAAGCCTGGCCAGGCTCGGCCAGCTGATGGGCACCGAGAAAGTGGCCAACCCGGCCGCCGCCGAGCTGCGCCAGCAGCTGGCCAGCCTGCGCAGCCGCTATGCCAGCCGCCCGACGGTGCGGACCTTCTACCAGGTCTGGGACAAGCCGCTCTACACCCTCAGCGGCAAGCACATCGTCAGCGATGCGCTGCGCCTGTGCGGCGGCGAAAACATCTTCGCCAAGCTCCCGGTGACGGCGCCGGTGGTCAGCGTGGAAGGCGTCCTGCAGGAGAATCCGGAAGCGATCTTCGCCACGGCCGAAAAGAACTACGGCGGCGTGAACATGTGGAAGCCTTATGGCACCCTGCTGGCGGTACGCAACGATAACCTGTTCACCATCGACGGCAACCTGCTGAACCGCTCCGGCCCGCGCATGATTCCAGGGGCCGCGATGCTGTGCGAGAAGCTCGAACTCGCGCGCCAGCACCGGACCAAATGAAGCCCTTTCCCTACCGGACCCTGATGATCCAGGGGACGACCTCCGATGCCGGCAAGAGCACCGTGGTGGCCGCCCTGTGCCGGCTCTTGAAACGATCCGGCGTGAAGGTGGCGCCGTTCAAGCCGCAGAACATGGCGCTCAACAGCGCAGTCACGAAAGACGGCGGCGAGATCGGACGCGCCCAGGCCCTGCAGGCGATCGCCGCCGGCGTCGAGCCGCACACGGATTTCAATCCGGTGCTGCTGAAGCCCTCCAGCGACATCGGCGCCCAGGTCATCATCCACGGCCGCGTGCGTGCCGAGATGAACGCGCGCGACTACCACCAGTACAAGACGGTGGCGATGGGGGCGGTGCTGGAATCGCATGCGAGGCTGCTGTCCCAGTACGAAAGCATCATCGTCGAGGGCGCCGGCAGCCCGGCCGAGATCAACCTGCGCGACCGCGACATCGCCAACATGGGCTTTGCCGAAGTCGTCGACTGCCCGGTGGTGCTGGTGGCCGACATCGACCGCGGCGGCGTGTTCGCCCACATCGTCGGCACCCTGGCTTGCCTGTCCGAGAGCGAGCGCAATCGCATCGCCGGCTTCGTGATCAACCGCTTCCGCGGCGACATCGCGCTGCTCGAGCCGGGCCTCGAATGGCTCGAGCAGCAGACCGGCAAGCCGGTGCTGGCGGTCCTGCCCTATCTGCACGGGCTCTACCTGGATGCGGAAGACGCGGTCCAGGGCGTGACCCGGCGCGAAGGTAAATTCCGCGTGGTGGTACCGAGTACGCCGCGGATGAGCAACCACACCGACTTCGATCCGCTGCGCGCCCACCCCGACGTCGACCTGCGCTTCGTGCGCGAGGGCCAGGCGATTCCGGGCGCCGACCTGATCGTCCTCCCCGGCAGCAAGAACACGCGCGCCGACCTCGCCTGGCTGCAGCGGCAGGGCTGGCAGCAAGCCATCCAGCGTCACCTGCGCTATGGCGGCAAGGTGATCGGCATTTGCGGCGGCTTCCAGATGCTGGGGCGCAGCGTCGACGATCCGGACGGCGTCGAAGGCACGGCGGGCCGATCCGACGCGCTCGGCCTGCTCGACGTGGGCACCGTGCTCACGCGCGACAAACGCCTGGCCAGGGTGAGCGGCCGCTGCGTCTTCGATCCGGCGGCAGCGGGCGCCGCGGTGGAAGGCTACGAAATCCACATGGGCGTGTCGAGCGGCGCCGCACTGGCGCGGCCGGCCTTCGAAATCGACGGCCGCGGCGAAGGCGCATGTTCGAACGACGGCCAGGTCATGGGCAGCTATCTGCACGGGATGTTCGACCATCCCGCCGCCTGCGCCACCCTGCTGCGCTGGGCCGGACTGCACAGCGAACACGCCGTCGACGCCGCAGCCCTGCGCGAAGCCAGCCTGGACCGGATCGCGGATGCGGCTGCCCCCTTGCTTGATAGACTCCTTCTATCATATCGCTAAAATATATCGATTTTACTGATTAAATGAGAATCGCTATCATTCCCTGCACGGTAGAGAACGACAGGAGTTTCCCATGGCAGTGGCACGCAAAGGCAGTCAAGTCATTACCCACCTGGCGATCGGTTTCGCGATCGCCTATGCGGTAACGGGTTCGATGGCCCTGGGCGGACTCGCCGTGCTGATCGAACCGCTGCTGAACGTTCTACTGGTGCCCTTCCATGAAAAAGCCTGGCATCGCTGCCTGCGTGGCGTCGGCGGTCAGCGGCGCTACCTGCTGCTCACGGCCGAGAAGTTCAGCCTGGGCGTCATGCACATGGGTGTCGCCTTCGGGGTGCTGTATTACGCAACCGGGTCGACCGCGCTCGGCGGTCTGGCGGCGGTGCTGGAACCGGTTTGCAATGTGATCCTGATGCCGCTGCACGACCGCATGTGGGACAGGCTGCCGTTCGGCCGCAGCCTGCGGGCGGCCTAATCGTCGGCGTCAAGCGAACTCGGGTGGACAAGCACTGCATGCGCTGAAATTTGCCCGGCTCGCGGCTGCGTTTGCGCTTGAATTGGGGCGCGATTGAAAGCGGTTTCAGGCGCGCCAGAAAAGCAAAAAGCCCGCTCAGTTTGACTGAGCGGGCTTCTGCGAATAATTAGCCTGACGATAACCTACTTTCACACTGGTTGCAGCACTATCATCGGCGCAAAGTCGTTTCACGGTCCTGTTCGGGATGGGAAGGGGTGGTACTACCGA
>NZ_JBFRFV010000051.1:0-17454 GCF_052115005.1 Massilia sp. 2TAF26 | reverse complement strand
CGACCAGAGCCGCGGCAAGGCCTACGGCAACTACGACATCGTCGGCAACAAAGTGCACAACGTCGGCGGCGGTTGCGGCTATATCCAGGGTATCTACCATTCGTCGTCGGGCCGGATCGTCAACAACGTCGTGTATGCGACCAGCCAGGGCATCAACATGGGGCATGACGCCCACAACATCCTCGTCATGCGCAACACCTTGTTCGGCAACTCCGGCTACGGCGTCTATTTCGGCGGCTGCAAGGAAGCCTATAACAATGGTTGCCCGACCCGAGGCATCGCCATCAACAACAACATCATCTACGCGAACGCCGGCGGCATCCAGGGCCCGATCGCGTCCGAAGACGTCGGCAACAGCGTGGCCAACAACCGGGTGTACGGTAACCGCAACAACTTCGACCTGGCCAGCCCAAGCCATGCGCCCAAAGAGCGACAGCACCAGCGCCGTGATCCCTAAGTACTTACCCATAAATATTTATTTCTGGCCAAGTACTTAGTTCATGCATGACAGGCCGGTGGCAGTCGTTCAAGCAGAACTGCGAGGTATCGTGCGACTCGCCCTTGGACTGACTTCAAGTTCCTCTGCGAACTAAATGCGATTCATCACGGCAAGGTCTCAGCAGTGTTGCGAAAACCCATACGAAATGATGTGGTGACGTTTGATCTAAACCAAACTCAAATAGGGAACTAGTTCTACTCTGACCCCTCAGGTGCGAATTTAGTAGCTCGTCTGAGAGGCAGCATGAAGATCTGGCACAAACAATTCCTTGAGAAAACTCAATCTAGCTTACTGAGGCTGGCTTTGTCCGCCACGATCGACATCGACATCGACATCGACATCGCTTGCCGTTCCTTGCTGTCGATTCCGTTCGCCGAAATGCTCCGCATGCAAGAACCGGGCGACGAGCAGCCTCATCTGCTAATGCCGCGCAATCTGGCCAAGTTTCTGGCCCATCCCCGTGACACGCTGCGACCACGGGACCATCGCAACCAGCAGATTGCGGTCCCGATGGCCCTGCGCAAAATCCTTGAACCGCACTGGCGGTCTGCAGCAGGCTGGCAACCACGGGCGGCGCATTCTGCGCAAGGCAAGCGAGATCACGCTGACAAGCCGGGACCGCAAACCGAGCCTTCTTATTCCAGGCTCATCAACCTCTGCGGTCTTTGTCACCAACCGGCAATGATGCGGTAAGGTCATTCGTGCAGGAGCAAGATAATGAGCACCGTAAGAGAACATCGTGCCTTGATCCAAGTTAATCCCCGTTCGCCGATACTCGGCGAGCCCTTCGATGCCGCGGCCGAAGGGGCACAGTGGGAATCCCCTTTCGACCTCAAGAGTGGGTTGTCCGCTCTGTACAGCGGCCGCTGGCTGATCGTCTGGATCACCGCCATCGTTACTTTGTCGGCAATGTTATATACCTTGACCATCAAGCCGGTGTTCGAGGCAGACATGACACTATACGTCGAGGAGGAGAGTCCGAACGCGTCGAAGAACATGCTGAGCGAAGCGTCTTCGCTTTTCGAGACCAAGAAGGCGCCAATTGCCGAGATGGAGTTGCTGCGCTCGCGCATGGTCGTCTCACGTGCTGTCGACAACCTGAAGCTCTATATCGACGTCGAGCCAAAGTACTTCCCGCTCGTGGGCGCCTGGATTGCAAACAAGCTGGGCAATGACCTGTCGAATCCCGGCCTGTTCGGCTACGGCGGCTATGTCTGGGGCAAGGAGAAGGCCGACGTGTCGCTGTTCGAGGTGCCGGAAGCCTGGCACGGCCGCCAGTTCACGCTCACGGCGCTTGACGGCCAACGCTACCGATTTTCCGGCGGCGGCCAACGCACCGTGTTCGACGGTACGGTCGGCCAGCGGTATCAAGTGCCCACTCCCCAGGGCATGATCGAATTGAAGGTGGACCGCATGTCCGCCAGGCCGGGAGCGATGTTCGTGCTGCGTCGCACGTCGCTTCTGTCGACGACCGCGGCCATCCAGAACGCACTCGTGGTCGCCGAGCACGGCAAGCAATCCGGGGTCATCGAAGTGAAGCTGCAGGGCGATAGTGCGCGGCGAACCTATCTCGTGCTGAGCGAGATCGGCCGCGAATACATGCGCCAGAACCTGGCACGCAAGGCCGAGGCAGCAGAAAAGTCGCTGGCTTTCCTGAATGAGCAACTGCCCATCCTGAAGAACCAGCTGGAGCAGGCGGAAGACCGCTATACCCGCTTCCGCAACGCACACAGTACGGTGGACCTCAACGAAGAAGCGCGCGTGAACCTGGCGCAAGTCGCAGCAGCGCGCGCGCGCCGTACCGACCTGATACAAAAGAAAGCCGAACTGTTGGCGCGCCTCACCGAGAATCACCCCCAGGTCGAGGCGATCGACCTCCAGCGCAAGGAAGTCGACGCCGAGCTCGCGAGAGCCGAGGCCCGCATCAAGGGCATGCCCGTCCTGGAGCAGGACGAGGCCAGGCTGACACGCGAGATCAAGGTCAACACCGAACTCTACGTCGCATTGTCGAACAGCGCTCAGCAGCTACGTCTGGCCACGGTCGGGCAGGTCAGCAACGTGCGGATGGTGGACATGCCCATCCCGCCCGAACAGCCGATCAAGCCGAACCGTCCTCTCATCGTGGCCCTGGCTGCCGTCACCGGTTTATTCCTTGGGAGCGTGGCGGCCTTCGCGCGCAAGGCGATCAAGGGTGGGATCGATGACGAGCAAAAGATCGAACGCATGCTGCGTGCACGCGCTGTTTATGCACTGATTCCGCATAGTAACAACCAGGACAAACTGATGCACAAGGCACAGGGCGGCGGCAGCGTATCGCCGATACTGGCGACGGTCATGCCCGAGGATCCGGCCGTCGAAAGCCTGCGCAGTTTCCGCGCCGCCCTGCTGTTTTCGCTGCCTCATTTCAAGAATAATATTGTGATGTTCACCGGGCCCACGCATGGCGTCGGCAAATCCTTCGTCACCGCCAATCTTGCCGCGGTGATCGCGGCGAGCGGCAGGAGCGTGCTGCTGGTCGATACCGACATGCGCAGCGGCAACCTGTGCAATTACCTGGGTGTGAACCGCGAACGGGGACTGTCATCCGCGATTCTCGGGAAGGCAAGCATCGATGAAGTCATCCACCATGGACTGGTCGACAAGCTCGATTTCATTCCGACCGGTGAGCTCCCGCCGAACGATCCCGAGTTCCTGCTCCACCCTAATTTCGGACACCTGCTGAAGCAAGCCAGCAGCCGATACGACCTGGTTCTGCTCGATTCGCCTCCACTGCTGGCAGGTGCCGATGCGCTGATCATCGGGGCACAGGCTGGTGCGGTGTTCATGGTCGCGCGTTTCAGCCGCACCAAAGAAAGCGAAATCAACGAGTCGATCAATCATTTGAATCGCGCTGGTATTCCGCTCGAAGGCGTGCTGCTGAACGACATGGCGCCGCGTTTGGGCACTTATGGTTCCTATCCGCGTTCAGCGGCAATTTAGGCATTGATTCGATGGCTTCCGGGCATGGGGATTGTGTTCGGAAGTGTATTGGCGGTCGATTCGACGATCGGCCGTTCATGTCGAGACGCGTCCGCCGGCAGAAAGGGTGGGGAGAATGGGTTTATCCATGTTAAATACCGTCAGAGCTTTTCTTGGCGCCGAATTCAACCGGAATGTACTGACGCTGATGACCGGCACGGGACTGGCACAGCTCATACCACTCGCGGTCATGCCGGTGCTGGCGCGCATTTATACGCCAGAGCAGTTCGGCGTGCTCGCGCTGTTTGTCGCAGTCGTATCGCCGCTTTCGGTAATGTCGACCGGCCGCTATGAATTGGCGATCATGCTGCCGCGGAAAGACGGGGATGCCACCAACCTCGCGGCCTTGTCGGTGGTGATCAGTCTGCTTGTGAGTGCCGTCCTGTTTGCGTGCATGTGCGCGTTCAATCGGCCGATTGCCAGTGCACTGGGAAACCAGGCGATGTCGACCTGGCTGTATCTGGTACCGCTTGCGGTCCTGTTGAACGGTATCTATACGAATCTCAATTACTGGAGCAACCGGCACAAACTGTACTTCATGATGGCGCACCGGCGCGTGCTGCATAGCGGCGGAACGGCGACGGTGCAGCTCGGCCTTGGACTGATGCGTGCCGGCGCCGGTGGACTGGTAATCGGTCTTATTTCCGGGCAGACGCTGGCGATAGGATTGATGGCGAACATGATGCGCCGCCATAGCCCGCGTTATTGGCGCGCCATCGATGCCGGGAGAATGTGGGCGTTGGCGAAACGTTACAAGAGCTGCCCGCAGCTTCTGGTTCCGGCACATGCGCTGGGAGCGCTTTCGATACAACTGCCGGCGATTTTCATCAACATGACGTTCGGCTTGTCTGCTGCAGGATTTTTCATGCTTGCGGAAAGGGTGGTCGCGCTGCCTCTTTCGCTGATATCCACCTCGGTCGGTGACGTTTTTCGACAGGAAATCGCCGAGCGCTTCCATGCGGGCGAGAATTGCCGGAGCCAATTCCTGTCCACGCTGAGGAAATTGACGGCGATTGCGACGCCGCCGTTCCTGGTCTTGCTGTTTTGCGCTCCCGCACTGTTTGCGATCGTATTCGGAGAACGGTGGCGTATAGCCGGGGAATACGCGCAACTCATGTGCCCGATGTTCTACCTGCGCTTCATCAGTAACCCCCTGAGCCTGGTGGCAATCGTTGCGCAGCGAAACCGTTTTGAATTCCTGTGGCAGGTCGGCCTATTGGTCTTTCTCGTGCTCGCGGCGGGCTCGCACTATGTCGTCCCGCTCGATGAAAAAACCTATGTGGCCGCCTTCGTGGCCATCTACTGCACATTCGACCTCGTGAACCTCGTTGCCAGTTACAGGTTCGCGTGCGCCGGCGATTCGCGGCATCGGGCAGTCGGCCGGGTTGAACAGCTGCAATGACTAATGAACTTTCCATGACCGGAGCGAGCAATGGATGCAATCGTGAGAAATTTCGTCGACACGCAAGCGGAAAGCCCACCGAGCCGCGCCGGTGCGCTATCCCGCAAAACCGAGTATCGCAGGCTATGTGAAAAGGAGTCGTCGATCCCGATATTTTCCACCGACTGGTGGCTCGATGCCGCGGTGGGGCCGGCCAATTGGGACGTGGTGCTGGTCAAGAGGAACGAACAGATCATCGGTGCAATGCCGTTTGCCATCGTCCGCCGCGTCGGCATGGAGGTCATCCAGCAACCGCCCCTGACGCCAATGCTTGGTCCATGGATACCGAAGATAGGAATGAGCACCAGGACCAGGCTTAACAATGAACAAAAGATCATGCATGCACTGATCGAGCAGTTGCCACGTTTCGACCATTTCAGGCAGACCTGGAACAAGAACTTGTCGAACTGGCTGCCGTTTTACTGGAATGGCTTTAGCCAGACCACGGAATACACCTATGTGATCCCCGCCCTGCATGACCTGCGCGACCTCTGGAAACAGTTCGAGGGCTCGCGACGAAAGCACTGCAAGCAAGCAATTGATCGCTACAACTTACATATTCGCAGCGACCTGCCGTTGGACGCTTTCCTGGCCCTGCATAAAATGACGCTCGCCAATCGAGGCATTTCGCAGTCATTTTCCGACGATTGCCTGCGCCGGATCGATGCTGCCTGTGTCGAGCACAACTGCCGCAGGATCAATATCGCCGTCGACGAGACAGGAAGGCATGTGGCCGGCACATACACGGTCTGGGACAGCCATTGCGCATATGCGTTAATAAAAGGATCCGATCCCAAGCTGTGGCACACGGGCGCACCGAGTTTCTGCCAATGGGAAACTATAAAGTTCTGCGCGACGGTGGCGCCGAAATACGATTTTCTCGGAAACATGAATCCGTCCATCGAGCCTTATGTACGCAGCTTCGCAACCGAACAGACGCCCATATTCACGATCAGCAAAACACCATCGCGGCTGTTGCGTTTGCGACAGGGCCTGAGGTCGGCCTTGGCAAGCGGACACTGAACCGTTTTTAGTTTCTGGAGGGTGCATGACAACTGCAGCGACCAAGGAAGCACTATTAGAGGTGGAGCAGTCACAACTGACCGAGGAGGCACAGCCGCGGGAGAGTGCAGGCTCGCCCAAGGACGAGTATCGCGCATTCTGCCAGCAGGAAGCTTCATTGCACATGTTCGCCCGTGACTGGTGGCTGGACGCGGCGGTCGGACCCGAGGGATGGGATGTCGCGCTCGTGAAGAAGAACGGGGTGGTTGTCGCTGCCATGCCCTATGTGCTGCGCCGGCGGCTGGGCATGCAGATCTTCACCCAGCCGGCGTTGACACCGATCCTTGGACCCTGGCTCCACCAGCTCGAAGGCAAGCCGTCGGTTCAATTCAGCAACGAAAGAGAACTCATGCAGGCGCTGATCGATCAATTGCCGCCTTTCGATCACTTCGCGCAAACCTGGGATTCCCGCCTCTGGAACTGGCAGCCTTTTTTCTGGAATGGCTTCAGGCAAACGACATACTATTCTTTCATCCTGCCTGACTTGTCCGACAGGGAAAAACTATGGACGGGACTGGACGGCAAAGTGCGTCGCTTGCTCAGCAAGCTGGAAAGGGAAAATCGTTTACAGGTGCGCGATGACTTGCCTATCGACGTACTTCTCGAGCTGAACCACAAAACGTTTGAACGCCAAGGACTGGCGTCATCGTTTGCAGACGAACTGGCCTACAGGCTGGATGCCGCATGCCAAAAACGCGGCTGCTGCAAGGTGATCATTGTGATGGATGAGGCTGGCGTACCGCACGCCGGTTACTACTTCGTCTGGGATCAGCACAGTGCCTACGGCTTGATTGCAGGGATGGATCCGGCCTACCGCCAGAGCGGCGCGAACAGCCTCTGCCTGTGGGCGACCATCCTGCACGCGGCCGGCGTCACTCGCGAGTACAACTTTTGCGGTTCGATGATCGAACCGGTCGCAGCCTTCATGCGCTCGTTTGGAGGTACGCCCACGCCGTATTTTCACATCAGCAAAACGCCGTCGCGCCTCCTCATGGTTCGCCAGACCATGCTGTCACTCATCGGGAAAAAATAATGTTGCACCTTGCTCTCCCTGCAAGCTGGATCCCCGAGCGCCGCTGGATTGCGGACGTCGTCCTCGGTCAATTTCTGGGGCTGGAGTACACGCTCACATTCAACCCTGGGGAGACGGTGCGCATGAGCTCAGCGGGCAAGACACTGGACTTGTCGGATGCCTTCTTCGCGGCCGGCATGAAGGGCGCGGACATCCCTCGATACTGGGACCTTGCCGAGAGCGGCCTCGAGGTCCGGTTATCCGAGCCGAACATTCCCATCCTGTTCGGCGAGCCCGGCGTCACATTCGATGGCGTACGTGCGAGCTTGATGCTCGACGTGTTCGGATCGGCATTCTTCATGCTTGCGCGCCAGGAGGAGTTGACAAGCAGCACGCGCGACCGGCATGACCGCTTCCCGGCCGCCGCGTCGCTGGCCGCACGCCTCGATTTCCTGTGCCGCCCGGTCGTCGACGAGTACGTGGAAATCCTGTGGGCGACGATGTCGCGCTTGTGGCCCGGACTCGAACGCAAACGGCGTGTGGCGCGCACGCTGGTCAGCTGCGACGTCGACTTGCCCTTCGATCCCGCCTGCGCATCGATGTTCCGCCTTGGGAAGAGACTGTTGGGGCACGCATACCGGCAACGTTCGCTCGGCGCGCTGATCCCCACCCTAGACAATTACTGGGAGGTGAGGCGCGGCAACCAGACGCGCGATCCTTACTGGCATGCGCTGTCCTGGATCATGGATGTCAACGAAAAGGCCGGCAACCAGGTTACCTTCAATTTCATTCCCGCCCCGACCGACAGCAGCATGGATCTGGCCCCCAGCCTCGACGATCCCCGTATGCGAGGACTGCTGAGGATGGTCCATGCGCGCGGACACCTGGTCGGTATCCATCCAGGCTATAACACCTACCGCCACCCGACCGTGTTCGCCCACTCCGTCGCAACCCTGCGCCGCGCGATGGAGCAGGAAGGCATCGTCCAGGAAGAACTGGGCGGACGCCAGCACTACCTGCGCTGGGACGTGGCAGAGACTGCCCGCTTGTGGGACCAGAACGCGTTGGCCTACGACAGCACCTTGTCCTACCCGACCGTCGCCGGTTTTCGTACCGGAACCTGTCAAGAATACACAATGTATGACCTCGCCGAGCGCCGGCCACTCGGACTGAAGCAACGGCCGCTGGTGGTCATGGAAAATTCGGTCATCGACGAGGAAAACATGGGGCTGGGGCACGGAGCTCGTGCGCTCGCCGCCATGGAGCACTACAAGCAGGTCTGCCGCCGCTTCGATGGCAATTTCACCCTGCTCTGGCACAACTCGTCCTTGTCGGACGAGGCCGACAGGGCGATGTATTGCGAGCTGATCAACTAGCGGGGATCCCATGGATGCCACATACGCCCTCGCAGCCAGGACCAGCGCGGTCAACCCTTCCGGAGCGGAGCAGGTCGCCTTTCTGCTCCTTTTTCCCGGCTTCTTTTTCTACCAGACGCTGATCGGCATGGGGGTCATGCGGGCTTTTCTGGGCGGGTATTTCGCAATCGTGTCCATCGTGCTGGCAGGGCCGCTTGCCTATGCCTACTTGCGTGCGGTAAAGGCCGCCAGGTACCGGATAGCGCCGACCGACGTGCAATTCGGCTTTTTCCTGGCCTACTTCCTGGTGATTGTCGTGATCAACGCCGCCTTCGGTGCCGACACCATCATCGTGCAGACCCACGTGCTGTCGATTCTCTATTTCATCAACATCTACCTCATCTTCAAGAACGTCGATTTTTCCAACCGGAAGACGGCGATGTTGATGCTGGTTTCCTTGTTGATCATGTCCGCGACCATCTTCGTGTTTTCGACGGACGGCAGTTTCCAGCCCGGAGAGCTTGGCGACCCCACCAACCCGGAAAGCGTGGCGACCTACCAGGGATTCGCCCGCTCCTACGTACTGACCTTCGTCGCGGTCATCTGTTTTGTCCGGCTGCTCGTGGCACGCCTGGCACTTTACTGCATGGCGGTTGCGGCTCTGTTCCTGAACGGTTCGCGTAGCGAATTGGTCGCCGTCCTGTTCGTGCTGCCGCTTGTCGAGCTGTATCGGGCGAAAAACTGGCTACACGTCCTTTGCATCCTGGTGCTGGGTGTTGCCCTGTTCAGTATCAGTCCACAGACGTTGATGGAAAACGCGCCCGACAGCCGGGTGTGGGAATTGTTCGATCTGTCCCACTCCGACTCCGCGAATGCCAGGCATGACCTCACGCGGCACGCTCTGTCGACGATCGCAAACCACCCCTTGCTGGGCGATTACGCCAGCTATCCCCCGGGCGGGTACTCGCACAACATCCTGTCGGCCTGGGTCGACCTCGGCTTTTTCGGCTTCGCCTACCTGTTGCTGATGCTGGCGCTTACCACGTTCAGGCTGTTCGTCCGCGGCTGGCTGGGCCGAACCCGGTCCGGCCAATGCCTGCTGGCCTGGAACCTGATCTGCATGTCGCTGTTCCTGCTGATGACAGCCAAGACCTTCGATGACATGCTCGCCGGCGCTGCGATGGGCGCCTACGCGAACTATTGCAACAGGACACGGCAAGCGCAGGTGCCGGATAAACGAAAAGGAAACGGACCATGATCAATATTCATCTGTATCCGTCAGCATTCCTGAACGAGAGCCGGATCTTGCGCGAGGCTGGCTCGCTGTCGCAGCTGGCGCTTTTCGACCGGATCGACCTCGTGGGTGTGGGAGAGGAGGGCTTGGCGCCCGTCGAGAAGCTGCAGGACGGCATTTGCATCGTGCGCCCTGGTCAACGCAAAGGCAGCGGTCTGGTGGGCAAGCTGGCACGCACCGCCAGTTGGAGCCGTGCGGTCTACCATCTTTACCGCAAGGAAGAACTCGGATGCGTGAACTGCCACAGCGTCGCAACCTTGCCGCTCGGGGTCATGCTCAAGCGCAAGACAAAGGCCAAGCTCGTGTATGACGCCCATGAGCTCGAGACGGAAACCAATAACTTGTCCGGCATGCGCAAGTTGCTGACCAGGCAGGTCGAGCGCAGGCTGATCGGGCACGCAGACCATTGCATTTTCGTGGGAAGTGCGATCGAGCAGTGGTATGTCCGCGAGTATGGGCTGCACAACACGACGGTGTTGTACAACTGTCCGTCGCGCCGCCAGGTAAAACCATCGGACCATTTCCGTACCGTGTTTTCGATCGAGCCCGGCACGCCAATCTTTCTGTACCAGGGGTATATCGGCGAAGGCCGGGGAATACGCATCCTGGTCGAGGCATTTTCCGCACTGGCCGGGCGCGCGGCGCTGGTCGTGATGGGCTACGGACCCTTGGCCGACTGGGTCGCCAAAGAAGCGCAACACCTTCCAGGCATCCATTACCACCCGGCGGTGGCGCCGGAACGGCTGCTCGATTACACCGCTGCAGCCGACTTCGGATTGTCCGTGATCGAACCCACGTCGCTCAGCTATGAATACTGCATGCCCAACAAGTTGTTCGAGTACGTGATGGCAGGCAAACCGGTATTGGTTTCACCCACCAGGGAGCAAAGTGAATTCGTGCGCAGGCATGCGATCGGCGAAGTGGCGAGCGGCATCTCGCCGGCGGCGATCCGCGAAGGCGTCTTGTCCTTGCTGGGGCGCGACCCGCATGCCTTGCAGGCAGCGCTGACGCGAACCGCCGGCGAATTTTGCTGGGAAGGACAGGAGAAGACGCTCGAAGCACTCTATCTCGATACGCTCGGCTTGCGTTCTTTTCAAGGCACGGCGAAACAGCCATGGGAGGCGAAGCATGATCTCTGTCATTGATTACGGCGTCTGCAACCTGGGCTCGATGCTCAACATGCTGCGCAAGGTCGGCGCGCAGGCACAGCTGGCATCGACCGCCAGCGACATCGACCGGGCCGAGAAGATCATCCTGCCTGGCGTAGGCGCGTTCGACAACGGCATCGCCGCGCTCACCGAGCGCGGCCTCGTGGAACCGCTGCGCCGGAAGGCCCTGCGCGACAAGGTGCCTTTGCTGGGCGTTTGCCTGGGCATGCAGATGCTGGGCAGGCGCAGCGAGGAAGGCAGGCTTGATGGGCTGGGCCTGCTCGACGCCGAAGCGCAGCGCTTCCGCTTCAGCGCCGACAGCGGCTTCAAGGTGCCTCATATGGGCTGGAGTCCGCTATTGCCGCGGCGCGATAGCGCGTTGTTGCGTGCGCTGGAGATCCGGTCCCGATTCTATTTCTGCCACTCGTATCACCTGGTTTGCCGCGACGGCGCCGATGTGCTGGCCGGGGCCGGTTACGGCGGCGAATTCGTAGCGATGGTCCAACGCGACAATGTATATGGGGTTCAGTTTCACCCGGAAAAGAGCCATCGCTTCGGTATGGAATTGCTGCATAACTTTACGGAGATGTGATGTTGCACGCTCGAGTGATTCCCTGCCTGCTGATGCGAAACCGCGGGCTGGTAAAGACGGTGAAGTTCAAGAACCCCCGCTACATCGGCGACCCGGTGAATGCGGTACGCATCTTTAACGAGAAGGAAGTCGATGAACTGGTCTTCCTCGACATCGGTATCGCCGGCGGACGCGGCGCTCCCGATTTCGAACTCCTGGCCGACATCGCGAGCGAAGCCTTCATGCCGTTCGCCTATGGCGGCGGGATCACCAGTATCGACCACATCAAGCGCCTCTACGCGCTCGGGGTCGAAAAGGTGGTGCTCAACACTGCCGCCGCCGACCAGCCGCAGCTGGTCGAGGAAGCGGCTGCGCTGGCTGGCCGCTCGGGGGTGATCGTGTCGATCGACGTACGCCGCAACTGGATGGGCAAGTACACGGTCTGCGTGGCCGGCGGCACACGCGACCTGAAGCGCGAGCCGGTCGAGTACGCGCGCGCGATGGAAGGGCTTGGCGCCGGAGAGATCCTGCTGAATGCGATCGACCGCGACGGCACGATGGAAGGCTACGACCTGGAACTGGTGGGACGGCTCTGCAAAGCGGTGTCGATTCCGGTGGTGGCCGCCGGCGGCGCGGCCGGCTTGCCCGATCTCCGTGCGGGGGCGGGCGCCGGCGCGTCCGGGCTGGCGGCCGGCAGCATGTTCGTTTTCCATGGGAAGCACAATGCCGTGCTTATCACGTATCCCGAGTATGAAGAACTCGAAAGGCTATTCAAATGACGTCCCTTACGCAAAACCTCACCTACCCGACCACTTCCGGGCAGACTTATCGGGCCTGTACCCGCTGCATCATGGATACCGTGGCCGATCGCAGCATCACGTTCGACGAACAGGGCCTGTGCTGCCACTGCCTCCGCTATGACGGACTGGTCAATGCGCGCCGGCTGCGCGGCATTCGCGGACGCGAGGCCTTGCGTACCCTGGTCGAGCGCATCAGTGCCGCCGGACGGGGACGTGAGTATGACTGCATCATCGGCGTCAGCGGCGGGGTCGACAGTACCTACGTGGCCTGGCTGGTCAAGCAGCAGGGCCTGCGTCCGCTTGCCGTGCACTTCGACAATGGCTGGAATTCCGAACTCGCGACAAAGAACATTGAACGCGTGTTGCGCAACATCGGCATCGATCTGCACACCCATGTCGTCGACTGGGAAGAGTTCCGCGACCTGCAGCGCGCCTTCCTCGAGGCCTCGACGCCGGATGGGGAGATCCCGACCGATCACGCGATCGGTGCCTTGTTGTGGAAAGAAGCGGCGGCTCGCGGCATCAAGTACATCATCTCGGGGATGAATTTCGCCACCGAATCGATCAGCGTCCCCGACTGGTCTTACGGACATTCCGACTGGCGCTATATCAGGGACGTGCACCGCCGTTTCGGCAGCGTCAAGCTGACGACCTATCCGCACTTCAGCTTGCCGTACCTCATCTACGTCAACGTCCTGCGCGGCATTCGCATCGTCTCCATTCTCAATTACGTCGACTACGACAAGGGGGAGGCGATGGAATTGCTGCGCAACCAGCTGGGTTGGAAGGATTACGGCGGCAAGCACCATGAATCGATCTACACGCGCTTCTACCAAGGCTATGTCCTGCCACGCAAGTTTGGCGTCGACAAGCGATATGGCCACTTGTCCGACCTGATCAATGCCGGGCAGATCACCCGGGCGCAGGCGCTGGCCGAGATGCAGAAGCCCCCTTACGCCGAAGAGCTGCAGCAGCAGGATCTGGCTTACGTCGTGAAAAAACTGCGCCTGTCGCACGAGCAGTTCGAGCACATCATGCGCACACCGATCAAGTCGTTCCGGGACTACCGCAACCTCTACGAGCCCGTGCAATGGTTGCGTAATGGCGTCAACCGATTGCGCAAGCACCAGCTCTATCCGCGCTAGCCCTTCAATTCGTCACTCAGCCTGGAGGACCGGATGGACATCCTGCTGATCAATCACTATGCCGGCTCTCCCCGGCATGGCATGGAATACCGCCCTTACTATCTGGCGCGCGAGTGGGTGCGCGCCGGGCACCGGGTCCGCATCATGGCGTCGGATAATTCACACATCCGCACCCATCAACCGGATCTGGCCGGAGCGCCGCGCCTGGACGAAACCATCGACGGCATCGAATACAGCTGGCTGCGGACGCCAGCCTACCGGGGCAACGGCATTGGCCGTGTCAGGAACATGGCCTCCTTCGTCATGAATCTGTATCGCGACGCCAGCCGGCTGGCACGCGATTTCCGGCCGGATGTGGTCATCGCTTCCAGTACCTATCCGATGGACATCTGGCCGGCACACCGCATTGCGCGGCTCGCTGGTGCCAGGCTACTGTTCGAAGTGCACGACTTATGGCCTCTTTCGCCGATGGAACTGGGCGGGATGTCGAAATGGCACCCCTTCATCATGCTCGTGCAGCAAGCTGAAGACTTCGCATATCGCAACGCCGACAGCGTCGTATCGATCCTGCCCAAGGTGCGCGAGTACATGGAATCGCGCGGATTGGCGCCGGACAAGCTGCATCTCGTGACCAACGGCATCGATCCGGCCGAGTGGCATGACACGGTGTGTGAGCTGCCGGAGGAGGCCGGCAACTTGCTGGCAAGACTACGCGCCCAGGGCATGGCCGTTGTCGGCTATGCGGGCAACCACGGCGTCTCGAACGCCCTGGACAACCTGCTCGATGCGGCCCGGCTGGTGCGTGGCGAGCCCATTGCGTTCGTGCTGGTCGGTTCAGGACCGGAAAAGACGCGCCTGCAGCAGCGTGCCGCTCTCGAAAACCTCAGCAATATCTGGTTCCTCGAACCGGTTTCCAAACGTGCCATTCCATCGTTGTTGCGATCCTTCGACATTGCTTACATCGGCTGGCATCGCCAGCCTTTGTATCGTTTCGGCATCGCACCGAACAAGCTGATGGATTACATGATGGCGGCTCGCCCGGTGCTGCATGCGGTGGCGGCCGGCAACGACCCGGTCAGCGAAGCCGGCTGCGGACTGACCGTCGAGCCGGAAAGCCCGCAGGCCGTCGTCGAGGGCATAAGCAGGCTACTGGCCCTGGACGCCAACGAACGGCGGGCGATGGGGCAGCGCGGCAAGGCCTTCGTGCTCGAGAATCTGACCTACCCGGTGCTGGGGAAGCGCTTCCTGGCCGCCTGTGGCATGCCATGAATCGGCGAAACATGACCATGACCACCTTCGATTTCTTCTGGAAGCGATTGTTCGACATCGTCTTCTCCATCATTGGGCTGGCGTTCCTGCTGCCATTGATCGCCGTATGCTGGACCGTCGCCGCGCTCGAGACCAGAAGCAACGGTTTCTTCGTTCATGAGAGGGTGGGACGGCGGGGAAAACGGATACGTGTCTGCAAGATAAAGACGATGCGGCCATCCAGTGCGGCGCGCAGCCCGATCACCGCGCAGAACCTGGCCGCCATCACCAGGTCGGGGAGGCTGTTTCGCAAATATAAGCTCGACGAGTTGCCGCAGCTATTCAATGTGCTGATGGGGAGCATGAGCTTTGTCGGCCCACGGCCCGACGTCGCCGGTTACGCCGACCGGATCGAGGGGCAGGACCGCGTGATTTTGCTGTTACGTCCCGGGATCACCGGCCCGGCCTCGATCAAGTACAAGGACGAGGAAACATTGTTGTCGACGGCCGAGGATCCCGTCTGGTTCAACGACCACGTGATCTGGCCGGACAAGGTGAGGATCAACAGGGAGTATTTCGTTAACTACTCGCTGCTGCGCGACCTCGTATACATCTTCAAGACCATCTTGGGTTGATGCCATGTTAAACACGAAATTTTCCCCCTGGCCGAGCTTTACCGATGAAGAGGCGGCAAAGGTCGCAAATGTCATCCTGTCGAACAGGGTCAATTACTGGACGGGCGAGGAATGCCGCGCGTTCGAAAGGGAGTTTGCCGACTGGGCCACGACCTCGCACGCAGTGGCGCTGGCGAACGGTACCCTGGCGCTGGACGTGGCGCTCAAGGCGATCGGCATCCGGCCGGGCGACGAAGTGGTCGTCACGCCACGCACTTTTTTTGCATCGGCCTCCTGCATCGTCACCGCCGGCGCTACGCCTGTATTCGCCGATGTCGACCGTGACAGCCAGAACATCAGTGCTGCAACGATCGCGCCGGTGCTGACGCATCGCACGAAGGCGATCATCTGCGTGCACCTGGCTGGCTGGCCATGCGACATGGACCCGATCATGGCGCTGGCCAAGGAACATGGACTCTACGTGATCGAGGACTGTGCACAAGCACATGGCGCGCGCTACAAGGGACGCATGGTCGGCAGTATCGGGCACGTCGGTGCATGGTCTTTTTGCCAGGACAAGATCATTACCACCGGCGGCGAAGGCGGCATGGTGACGACCAACGACGAGCGGCTGTGGTCGATCATGTGGTCGTTCAAGGACCACGGCAAATCGTGGCAGGCCGTGTACGTGCGCGAGCACCCGCCGGGATTCCGCTGGGTACACGAGTCGTTCGGGACCAATTGGCGCATGATGGAAATGCAAGCCGCGATCGGCCGCATCCAGTTACGCAGGATGCAAGGCTGGAGCGCACGACGGCGTGCCAATGCACAGCGGCTCGACACCGTATGCAGGGATTTCGCCGCTGTCAGGGTCCCGGTCGTGCCCGCGGAGGTCGACCATGCTTACTACAGGTTCTATGCGTTCGTGGAGCCTGACCATTTGCGGGAAGGATGGACACGGGATCGCATCGTGGACGAAATCCAGGCGGCGGGCGTGCCCTGCCTGGTGGGGACTTGCCCCGAGGTGTATATGGAACAGGCCTTCGCCGACACCGGGATGCGGCCGCGTGCGAGGCTGGAGGTGGCGCGGGAGTTAGGAGAGACCAGTATCGCCTTCCTGGTCCATCCTACCCTGACGGAGGAGGAAATGGCCAGGACATGCGAGGTTCTCAGGGACGTACTCGACAGGGCAAGCCTGCGATCTTATCGTTATCGCAATAGGCCGGCCTGGCGGCCGGCCCTGGTACTGCGTTAGTTGAGGTTGGTTTCGTATGCGCCCAGGTCGATCTTTGCGCCGCGGCGGACGCCATTGATATCGGTGGTGGGAGCGTAGTTGGTCAAGCCCTTGCTGATCGCAGGGGACGTGGTCTTCAGGCGATAGTCGCCACCACCGGTGCCGATGTAATTCACGAACTGCGGATCGGCGCTGATGATGCCGGTCTTGGTCGAGGCGCTCGGGCTGGCCAGGTCGAAGTTGTTGCGGTTACCGTACACCAGGTTGTTGGCCACGCTGTTGCCGACGTCTTCGGACGTGATCGGGCCCTGGATGCCGCCGGCGTTCGCGTAGATGATGTTGTTGTTGATGATGATGCCGCGGGTCGGGCAACCATTGTTATAGGCTTCCTTGCAGCCGCCGAAATAGACGCCGTAGCCGGAGTTGCCGAACAAGGTGTTGTTCATGACGAGGATGTTGTGGTCGTCATGGCCCATGTTGATGCCCTGGCTGGTCGCGTACACGACGTTGTTGACGATCCGGCCCGACGACGAATGGTAGATACCCTGGATATAGCCGCAACCGCCGCCGACGTTGTGCACYTTGTTGCCGACGATGTCGTAGTTGCCGTAGGCCTTGCCGCGGCTCTGGTCGACGACGATGCCGGCGCCGCCGCGAYTGTCGCAGCCGGAAGCGGTGGCGACGTCATGGACCCAGCTGTTCGAGACCGACGAGTTACCGCCGTTCATATAGATACCGGCACGCACGGTGGTGCTGCCCTTGCCGTTGATCTGGAAGCCGTCGATATCGGTGTAGCCGCCCTTGACGGTCCACATCGTGTAGGCGCTGCTGGCCGGCACGAGGATGGCGCCGTACTTGGTATCGGACACGAAGCGGATCCGTGCGCTCGCGGTGCCGTTGACGGACGAGGTGATGGTTTCGGAATAGGTGCCCGGTGCGACGTGAACCGTGTCGCCCGGCAGGGCCAGGTTGGAGGCGCGCTGGATGGTGCGCAACGGAGCGGTGCTGGACGT
>NZ_JBFRFV010000050.1:0-19096 GCF_052115005.1 Massilia sp. 2TAF26 | reverse complement strand
CCGACAAAGAAATGGTGATGCCGGGCGATAACGTGTCGATCACCGTCAAGCTGATCGCCCCGATCGCGATGGAAGAAGGTCTGCGCTTCGCAATCCGCGAAGGCGGCCGTACCGTCGGCGCCGGCGTGGTTGCCAAGATCATCGCCTAAGCAGTAAATAGCTTCACACCGGGAGGGACGTTCCTGTTCCTCCCAACAACAGAGTGTTGCGCGGTGCGTCCGCACCGCGTATAATGCTCGATTCAGCTAGAAGTTTATGTAGGGGAGTAGCTCAATTGGCAGAGCGTCGGTCTCCAAAACCGAAGGTCGCGGGTTCGATTCCCTCCTCCCCTGCCACCGAATTCGGTGCTCAGCACCCGAAAGTAAATTAAGTATGTCTAATCAATCCGTGCAAACCGTCAGCACCTCGAACGACAAGTTCAAGGTTGCGCTGGCAGCGATTGCTACGATTGCAGGCGTGGTTGGCTTTTTCATTCTGAAAGGCCAGAACAAACCAGCTCTGGTGTGCGCAGGCGCACTCGTGGCTGGTTTGGTCGTTGCCGTCCTGCTGTTGTGGACTTCCGCTACCGGGCGCGACTTCCTGGGCTTCGCCAAAGAGGCCGTGCGCGAGACGAAGAAGGTTGTTTGGCCCACTCGCAAGGAAGCGACCCAGATCACCATGGTGGTTTTCGGTTTCGTCCTCGTGATGGCGATTTTCCTGTGGGGCACGGATAAGATTCTCGAATTCCTGATGTACGACGTGATCCTGGGGTGGAAACAATAATGAGCGAAAACGTGCAAGATAACGTGCCGGGCGACGCCCCGGCACAAGACGCTGGTGCGCCGCTGAGTACTCCGGTCAGCAACAAGCGCTGGTACGTCGTGCATGTCTATTCCGGCATGGAAAAGAGCGTGATGCGCGGCCTGACCGAACGCATCGAGCGCGGCGGCATGCAAGAACAATTCGGCCGCATCCTGGTCCCGACCGAAGAAGTGGTCGAGGTCAAGAACGGCAGCAAATCGGTGTCCGAGCGCCGCTTCTTCCCGGGTTATGTGCTGGTCGAGATGGAAATGACCGATGAGTCCTGGCACCTCGTGAAGAACACGCCGAAAGTCACCGGCTTCATCGGCGGCAAGAGCAACAAGCCGACCCCGATCCCGGCCCGCGAAATCGACAAGATCATGCAGCAGGTCCAGGAAGGCGTCGAAAAGCCGAGGCCCAAAGTGCTGTACGAAGTGGGCGAACAGGTGCGTATCAAGGAAGGCCCGTTCACCGACTTCAACGGCAACGTCGAGGAAGTCAACTACGAAAAATCGAAGGTGCGTGTCACTGTCACCATCTTCGGCCGCGCAACTCCGGTGGAACTGGAGTTCGGGCAGGTAGAGAAAGTCTAAAAGCGCTGAATCGGAGCGTCGCAGCAGCAAGGCGGAATCCGGTAAGAGGAGCTCCGCCTGATAAGTGGTACAGGTGGAGCGCTACCACTCAATCGAGAGATTAGGAGCCATCATGGCAAAGAAAATCATCGGTTTTATCAAGCTGCAAGTGCCGGCTGGTAAAGCAAACCCCTCCCCCCCGATCGGTCCGGCCCTGGGCCAGCGCGGTCTGAACATCATGGAATTCTGCAAGGCCTTCAATGCCAAGACCCAAGGCATGGAACCGGGCATGCCGATTCCGGTGGTGATCACCGCCTTCGCGGACAAGTCCTTCACCTTCGAGATGAAGACCCCGCCGGCGACCTACCTGATCAAGAAGCTGTCGGGCGTCACCAAGGGTTCGGCCAAGCCGCACACCGACAAGGTCGGCACCCTGACCCGCGCCCAGGCTGAAGAAATCGCAAAAACCAAACAGCCGGACCTGACCGCTGCCGACCTGGACGCCGCTGTGCGCGTCATCGCCGGCTCGGCACGTTCGATGGGCATCACGGTGGAGGGTATCTAAATGGCTAAGCTGTCCAAGCGCGTCAAAGAAATGAAAGCCAAAGTGGATCGTAACAAGGTCTACGCTTTCGACAACGCAGTCGCAATCGTCAAAGAATTCGCTACCGCCAAGTTCAACGAGTCGATCGACGTCGCCGTCCAGCTGGGCGTGGACCCGAAGAAGTCGGACCAGGTCGTTCGCGGTTCCGTCGTTCTGCCGGCAGGTACCGGCAAGACCGTCCGCGTCGCTGTGTTCGCACAGGGCGACAAGGCCGAGCAGGCTAAAGCCGCCGGCGCCGACATCGTCGGTATGGAAGACCTGGCAGAGCGCGTGAAGGCCGGCGACATGCCGTTCGACATCGTGATCGCTTCGCCGGACACCATGCGTATCGTCGGTACCCTGGGTCAGATCCTGGGCCCGCGCGGCCTGATGCCGAACCCGAAGGTCGGCACCGTGACCCCGGACGTCGCTACCGCCGTCAAGAACGCCAAGGCCGGTCAGGTTCAGTACCGTACCGACAAGGCTGGTATCGTTCACGCCACCATCGGCCGCAAGTCGTTCTCGGACGAACAGCTGAAGACCAACCTGGTCGCACTGATCGACGCCCTGAACAAGGCCAAGCCGGCATCGTCGAAAGGCGTGTACCTGCGCAAGGTCGCTCTGTCGTCGACCATGGGCGCTGGCGTCCGCGTCGACCAGGGCACCCTGGCTGCCTAAGAAATAACGGAGCGTTAGCGCTCTTCGACGAAGCCGGGTTGACTGGCTTCTTCGACGAAGCCAGGTTAACTGGCTTCGTCGTCCCCGCGAAGGCGGGGATCCAAGTTTTAGACCCTGTAGTTGTTACGCGGGGCAGATCTTTGGGCTGGTGGGGCAACCCGCCAGGCAATCAAAGACCGTTGGGCCGAAAGCAGAGCGAGTTTTAGCACTGGCCGGAGGTTAATAGACAAACCCAACGCAGATGGCGAACCCGAACAAGTTTTGTAGTCGATGCTTTTGTCGTACTTCTTAACTTCGGACGCCGTGTTCGAACCGATGCGGGGGATGTCCCTCACATCATTTAAGGAGATTGACCGTGGGTCTTAATCTGAATGACAAAAAGGTCGTCGTCGAAGAAGTTAGCGCAAAAGTAGCAACCGCGCAAACCATCGTCGTCGCCGAGTACCGTGGCATCCAGGTTAGTGCTCTGACGAAACTCCGTGCAAATGCTCGTTCGCAGGGTGTGTACCTGCGTGTTCTGAAGAACACGCTGGCACGTCGCGCTGTGGAAGGCACCCAGTTCGCACCGCTGGCTGAGACCATGGTTGGTCCGCTGATCTACTCGATCTCGGATGACGCCGTTGCCGCAGCTAAAGTGATCGCTGACTTCTCCAAAACCAACGACAAGCTGGTGGTGAAGGGCGGTAACTACGCTGGTAAGAACCTGGATGTCGCTGGCGTCACCGCGCTGGCAAGCATCCCGAGCCGTGAAGTCCTCATCGCCCAGCTGCTGGGCGTCATGCAGGCTCCGGTTTCCGGCTTTGCACGAGTTCTGGCTGCCGTGGCAGCACAAAAAGGCGAAGGTTCCGCAGCTCCGGCAGAAGCCGAAGCGGAACCGGCAGCGGCTGAATAAGCCCTGGCTTTTTTGCTCAAGTACTAATCACACACTAAATATTTGGAGTTTCAAATGGCAATTAGCAAAGAAGAGTTCCTGGACGCAGTTGGCGCAATGTCGGTCATGGAACTGAACGACCTGGTCAAGGCTTTCGAAGAGAAGTTCGGCGTGTCGGCAGCTGCAATGGCAGCCCCGGCAGCTGGCGGTGCCGCTGGCGCCGGCGCAGCCGCTGCTGAAGAGCAGACCGAATTCAACGTCGTGCTGGCTGAAGTCGGCGCGAACAAGGTCGGCGTCATCAAGGCCGTCCGCGAAATCACCGGTCTGGGCCTGAAAGAAGCCAAGGACCTGGTCGACGGCGCACCGAAGACCGTCAAGGAAGCCCTGCCGAAAGCTGACGCTGAAGCCGCCAAGAAGAAGCTGGAAGAAGCTGGCGCCAAGGCCGAGCTCAAGTAATACATATGCAAAGGGCGCTGGCAAAGGCGCCCCGAGCCGGAGTCAAAGCTTGCAGACCCCCGCCGGAAGGTGGGGTATGCGGCTTTGGCTCTTTTGTCGTCCCTGCAGCACTTGTACTACCCCGGCAGCACAGCAGTAATCAGCAGTAATCGTATCACAGCAGTACCGGCTGTCCCTTAATACCTGGCGGAACGCGACGAGTTTTGAGGCCTTGCATGTGGTGCGTCGACCACTGGCAATTCCTGAAGTCTCATCCCTTTCTGTCACTCACGGAGTGTCCATGCACTACTCATTTACTGAGAAGAAACGCATTCGCAAGTCGTTCGCGAAGCGCGCCAACGTTCACAACGTTCCCTATCTCCTGGCTACACAGCTGGAGTCTTACGAGAATTTCCTGCAGGCGGACGCAGGTCCCTCCGCACGCAAGAACGAAGGCCTGCAGTCGGCTTTCAGCTCCATTTTCCCGATCGTGTCGCACAACGGTTTTGCGCGCCTCGAGTTCCTCTCATACGTGCTGGGTGACCCCGCTTTCGATGTCAAGGAATGCCAACAACGCGGTCTGACCTTCGCGTCGCCGCTGCGCGCCAAGGTGCGTCTGGTGATCCTGGACAAGGAATCGCCGACCAAGCCGGTCGTGAAAGAGATGAAGGAACAGGAAGTGTACATGGGCGAACTGCCGCTCATGACCGCCAACGGCTCGTTCGTCATCAACGGCACCGAACGCGTGATCGTCTCGCAGCTGCACCGCTCGCCGGGCGTGTTCTTCGAGCACGACCGCGGCAAGACCCACTCGTCGGGCAAGCTGCTGTTCTCGGCACGTATCATTCCCTACCGCGGCTCCTGGCTGGACTTCGAATTCGACCCGAAGGACATCCTGTTCTTCCGCGTCGACCGCCGCCGCAAGATGCCGGTGACGATCCTGCTGAAAGCCATCGGCATGACGCCGGAGCAGATCCTCGCCAACTTCTTCGTGTTCGACAACTTCAATCTGCGCTCGGAAGGCGCGGAACTGGAATTCGTGGCCGAGCGCCTGCGCGGCGAAGTCGCGCGCTTCGACATCGTCGATCCGAAGACCGGCAAGACCCTGGTGCAAAAAGACAAGCGCATCAACGCCAAGCACGTGCGCGACATCGAAGCCGCCGGCATCACCTATATCTCGGTGCCCGAAGACTACCTGGTCGGCCGCGTGCTGGCCAATAACGTGGTCGACGGCGAAACCGGCGAGATCATCGCCAACGCCAACGACGAGCTGACCGACGAGCTGCTGGGCAAGCTGCGCGACGCCAACATCGCGTCCATCCAGACCCTGTACACCAACGACCTGGACCAGGGCGCCTACATCTCGCAGACCCTGCGCACCGACGACACCGCCGACCAGACCGCCGCACGCGTGGCGATCTACCGCATGATGCGTCCTGGCGAACCGCCGACCGAAGAGTCGGTGGAAGCCCTGTTCAACGGCCTGTTCTACAGCCCGGAACGTTACGACCTGTCGGCCGTCGGCCGCATGAAGTTCAACCGCCGTATCGGCCGTGACGAACTGGTCGGCGACATGACCCTGTCGAACGAAGACATCCTGGCCGTGATCAAGATCCTGGTCGAGCTGCGCAATGGCCGCGGCGAAGTCGACGACATCGACCACCTGGGTAACCGCCGCGTGCGTTGCGTGGGCGAACTGGCCGAGAACCAGTTCCGCGCCGGTCTCGTGCGCGTCGAGCGCGCCGTCAAGGAGCGTCTGGGCCAGGCCGAAGCCGACAACCTGATGCCGCACGACCTGATCAACAGCAAGCCGATCTCGGCCGCGATCCGCGAATTCTTCGGTTCGTCGCAGCTGTCGCAGTTCATGGACCAGACCAACCCGCTGTCGGAAATCACGCACAAGCGCCGCGTTTCCGCACTGGGCCCGGGCGGCCTGACCCGCGAACGCGCCGGCTTCGAAGTGCGCGACGTGCACCCGACCCACTACGGCCGCGTGTGCCCGATCGAAACGCCTGAAGGCCCGAACATCGGCCTGATCAACTCGCTGGCACTGTATGCCCGCCTGAACGAATACGGCTTCCTGGAAACCCCGTACCGCAAGGTCGAAGGTTCGAAAGTCACCGACAAGATCGAATACCTGTCGGCGATCGAAGAAGGCCGCTACATCATCGCCCAGGCGAACGCCGCGATCAACGCGGAAGGCCAGCTGGTCGACGAACTGGTGTCGGCACGTGAAGCAGGCGAAACCATCCTGGTCTCGCCGGAACGCATCCAGTACATGGACGTGGCCCCGGGCCAGGTCGTGTCGGTGGCAGCTTCGCTGATTCCGTTCCTCGAGCACGATGACGCGAACCGTGCACTGATGGGCGCTAACATGCAGCGCCAGGCCGTGCCTTGCCTGCGTCCGGAAAAAGCCTTCGTCGGTACCGGCATCGAGCGCACCGTGGCGGTCGACTCGGGCACCACCGTGCAGGCCACCCGTGGCGGCCTGGTCGACTACGTCGACGCCGGCCGTGTGGTGATCCGCGTGAACGACGACGAGGCGCAAGCCGGCGAAGTCGGTGTGGACATCTACAACCTGATCAAGTACACCCGTTCGAACCAGAACACCAACATCAACCAGCGTCCGATCGTGAAAGTGGGCGATCGCGTGGCACGCGGCGACGTCATCGCCGACGGCGCCTCGACCGACCTGGGCGAACTGGCACTGGGCCAGAACATGCTGGTGGCCTTCATGCCGTGGAACGGCCTGAACTTCGAGGACTCGATCCTCATCTCGGAGAATGTCGTCAAGGACGACCGCTACACCTCGATCCACATCGAGGAACTGTCGGTGGTTGCCCGCGACACCAAGCTGGGTCCTGAAGAAATCACCCGCGACATCTCGAACCTGGCTGAGAACCAGCTGGCGCGTCTGGATGAATCCGGCATCGTCTATATCGGTGCCGAAGTGCAGGCCGGCGACGTGCTGGTCGGTAAGGTGACCCCGAAAGGCGAAACCCAGCTGACCCCGGAAGAGAAGCTGCTGCGCGCGATCTTCGGCGAAAAAGCGTCCGACGTGAAGGACACCTCGCTGCGCGTGCCGTCGGGCATGGTCGGTACCGTGATCGACGTGCAAGTCTTCACCCGTGAAGGCATCGTCCGCGACAAGCGCGCCCAGCAGATCATCGACGACGAGCTGAAGCGCTTCCGCCTGGACCTGAACGACCAGCTGCGTATTGTCGAAGGCGACGCCTTCCAGCGTCTGGAACGTCTGCTGGTCGGCAAGACCGTCAACGGCGGTCCGAAGAAGCTGGCCAAGGGCGCCGTGATCAGCAAGGAATACCTGGCTGACCTCGACAAGTTCCACTGGTTCGACATCAGGCCGAGCGACGACGAAACCGCCAACGCACTGGAGGCGATGAAGGAGTCGATCAACGAGAAGCGTCACCAGTTCGACCTGGCCTTCGAAGAGAAGCGCAAGAAGCTGACCCAGGGCGACGAGCTGCAGCCGGGCGTGCAGAAGATGGTCAAGGTCTACCTGGCCGTCAAGCGCCGCCTGCAGTCGGGCGACAAGATGGCAGGCCGTCACGGTAACAAGGGTGTGGTCTCGCGTATCGTTCCGGTGGAAGACATGCCGTTCATGGCTGACGGTACCCCGGCCGACGTCGTGCTGAACCCGCTGGGCGTGCCATCGCGTATGAACGTCGGTCAGATCCTGGAAACCCACCTCGGTTGGGCAGCGAAGGGTCTGGGCCTGCGTCTGGGCGAAATGATCAAGGCCAAGGCACAGACCGAGCAGCTGCGCGCTTTCCTGGGCAAGATCTACAACGAGACCGGCAAGTCGGAAGACCTGGACAGCTTCAGCGACGAGGAAATCGTCGAACTGGCGAACAACCTCAAGAACGGCGTGCCGTTCGCGACCCCGGTGTTCGACGGTGCGCACGAAGATGAAATCCGCCGCATGCTGGATCTGGCCTTCCCGGACGAGATCGCGGCCCACCTGGGCATGACCCCGTCGAAGAACCAGGTCACGATGTACGACGGCCGCACCGGCGAAGCATTCGAGCGCAAGGTCACCGTCGGCTTCATGCACATGCTGAAGCTGCACCACCTGGTCGACGACAAGATGCACGCCCGTTCGACCGGCCCGTACTCGCTGGTGACCCAGCAGCCGCTGGGCGGTAAAGCCCAGTTCGGTGGCCAGCGCTTCGGTGAGATGGAGGTGTGGGCACTGGAAGCGTACGGCGCCTCGTACGTGCTGCAGGAAATGCTGACCGTGAAGTCGGACGACGTGAATGGCCGTACCAAGGTGTACGAGAACCTGGTCAAGGGCGACCACGTGATCGATGCAGGTATGCCGGAATCGTTCAACGTGCTGGTGAAAGAGATTCGTTCGCTGGGTATCGATATCGATCTGGAACGCAACTAAGACAGCAGTACGGTACCGCGGCTATGCCGGTACCGTCGTCCCCGCGAAGGCGGGGATCCAAGTTTGGCGGTATGCCACGAACTTGGGTTCCCGCCTTCGCGGGGACGACGAAGTAAGCGTAGCGTGGTAGGAAGTAAAGAATTCAATCACCCGGAGTGATAAATGAAAGCACTGCTCGATCTATTCAAGCAAGTTCAGCAAAACGAGAGCTTCGACGCCATCAAGATTGGYCTGGCGTCGCCCGAGAAAATCCGTTCGTGGTCGTACGGCGAAGTCAAGAAGCCGGAAACCATCAACTACCGTACCTTCAAGCCGGAGCGTGACGGTCTGTTCTGCGCCAAGATCTTTGGCCCGATCAAGGACTACGAGTGCCTGTGCGGCAAATACAAGCGCCTGAAGCACCGCGGCGTSATCTGCGAGAAGTGCGGCGTCGAAGTCACGCTGGCCAAGGTGCGCCGTGAGCGCATGGGCCACATCGAGCTGGCCTCGCCGGTCGCCCACATCTGGTTCCTGAAATCGCTGCCGTCGCGTCTGGGCATGGTCCTGGACATGACCCTGCGCGATATCGAACGCGTTCTGTACTTCGAAGCATACGTCGTGACCGATCCGGGCATGACCCCGCTGAAGAAGTGCCAGATCATGTCGGAAGACGACTACGCCGCCAAGTACGAAGAGTACGGCGACGATTTCACCGCATTCATGGGCGCCGAAGGCATCCGTGAACTGCTGCGCTCGATCGACATCGACCGCGAAGCCGAAGCGCTGCGCGTCGAACTGAAAGAGTCGAAGTCGGAAGCGAAGATCAAGAAATACGCCAAGCGCCTGAAAGTGCTCGAGGCATTCCAGCGCTCGGGCATCAAGCCCGAGTGGATGATCATGGAAGTGCTCCCGGTTCTGCCGCCGGAGCTGCGTCCGCTCGTCCCGCTGGATGGCGGCCGTTTCGCGACCTCCGACCTGAACGACCTGTACCGCCGCGTCATCAACCGTAACAACCGTCTGAAGCGCCTGATGGAACTGCGCGCGCCGGAAATCATTACGCGTAACGAGAAGCGCATGCTGCAGGAAGCAGTGGACTCGCTGCTGGACAACGGCCGTCGCGGCAAGGCGATGACCGGCGCCAACAAGCGTCCGCTGAAGTCGCTGGCCGAAATGATCAAGGGTAAGGGCGGCCGCTTCCGTCAGAACCTGCTGGGCAAGCGCGTCGACTACTCGGGCCGTTCGGTCATCGTGGTGGGTCCGCAGCTGAAACTGCACCAGTGCGGCCTGCCGAAGCTGATGGCCCTCGAGCTGTTTAAACCTTTTATCTTCAACAAGCTGGAACTGATGGGTCTGGCAACGACCATCAAGGCCGCGAAGAAGCTGGTAGAGCAGCAAGAGCCAGTCGTGTGGGACATCCTCGAAGAAGTCATCAAGGAACACCCGGTCATGCTGAACCGTGCGCCGACCCTGCACCGTCTGGGTATCCAGGCGTTCGAGCCGGTGCTGATCGAAGGCAAGGCAATCCAGCTGCACCCGCTGGTCTGCGCGGCGTTCAACGCCGACTTCGACGGTGACCAGATGGCAGTCCACGTCCCGCTGTCGATCGAAGCGCAGATGGAAGCCCGCACCCTGATGCTGGCCTCGAACAACATCCTGTTCCCGTCGAACGGCGAACCGTCGATCGTGCCGTCCCAGGATATCGTGCTGGGTCTGTACTACGCGACCCGCGAGGCGATCAACGCCAAGGGCGAAGGCATGATGTTCCCGGACGTGTCGGAAGTCATCCGCGCGTACGACAACAAGGAAGTCGAGCTGGCGACCCGCATCACCGTGCGTATCGTCGAGTTCCCGAAGAACGAGCAGGGCGGTTTCGACCAGACCCTGACCCGCTACGAGACCACGGTCGGCCGTGCGATCCTGTCCGAGATCCTGCCGAAAGGCCTGCCGTTCTCGGTGCTGAACCGCGCGCTGAAGAAGAAGGAAATCTCGAAGCTGATCAACACTTCGTTCCGCAAGTGCGGCCTGCGTGCCACCGTCGTGTTTGCCGACAAGCTGATGCAGTCGGGCTTCCGCCTGGCGACCCGCGCCGGTATCTCGATCGCCGTGGACGACATGCTGATCCCGGACGTCAAGAAGACCATGATCGCGACCGCCGAAGCGGAAGTGAAGCAGATCGAGCAGCAGTACGCTTCGGGTCTGGTCACCGCCGGCGAGCGTTACAACAAGGTCGTCGACATCTGGGGCAAGACCTCGGACGAAGTCGGCAAGGCGATGATGGACCAGCTGAAAGTGGAACCGGTCGTCAAGCGCGACGGCAGCCACGGCACCCAGGAATCGTTCAACGCGATTTACATGATGGCCGACTCGGGCGCCCGTGGTTCGGCAGCCCAGATTCGCCAGCTGGCCGGTATGCGAGGCCTGATGGCCAAGCCGGACGGCTCGATTATCGAGACGCCGATTACCGCGAACTTCCGCGAAGGCCTGAACGTTCTGCAGTACTTCATCTCGACCCACGGCGCCCGTAAGGGTCTGGCCGACACCGCGCTGAAGACCGCGAACTCGGGTTACCTGACCCGCCGCCTGGTCGACGTGACCCAGGACCTGGTGGTGATCGAGGACGATTGCGGCACCACCAACGGCACGCACATGAAGGCGATGGTCGAAGGCGGTGAAGTCATCGAGCCGCTGCGCGACCGTATCCTCGGCCGCGTCGCAGGCACCGACATCGTCAATCCGGAAACGCAGGAGACCCTGTTCGAAGCCGGCACCCTGCTGGACGAAGACATGGTCGAAGAGATCGAGCGCGTCGGTATCGACGAAGTCAAGGTCCGCACCCCGCTGAACTGCGACACCCGTTATGGCCTGTGCGCGAAGTGCTACGGCCGTGACCTGGGCCGCGGCATGCTGGTGAACAGCGGCGAAGCGGTCGGTGTGGTCGCTGCGCAGTCGATCGGTGAGCCGGGTACCCAGCTGACCATGCGTACTTTCCACATCGGTGGTGCGGCATCGCGTGCGGCGGTGGCATCGTCGGTCGAAGCCAAGTCGAACGGCACGGTCCGCTTCACCGCGACCATGCGTTACGTCACCAACGGCAAGGGCGCGCAGATCGTCATCTCGCGTTCGGGCGAAGTGCTGATCACCGACGACCACGGCCGTGAGCGCGAGCGTCACAAGGTGCCGTACGGCGCGACCCTGACCGTCCATGACGGCATGGTGGTGAAGGCCGGCGTGGCGCTGGCAACCTGGGATCCGCTGACCCGTCCGATCATCACGGAATACGGCGGCACGATCAAGTTCGAAAACGTGGAAGAGGGCGTCACCGTCGCGCGCCAGGTCGATGAGGTCACTGGCCTGTCGACCCTGGTCGCGATCGATCCGAAGCGCCGCGGTTCGGGCAAGACCCTGCGTCCGCAGGTCAAGCTGCTGAACGAAGAAGGCCAGGAAGTCAAGATCGCCGGCACCGAGCACGCCGTGACGATCGGCTTCCAGGTCGGCGCGCTGATCATGGTGAAGGACGGCCAGCAGGCATCGGTGGGTGAAGTGCTGGCACGTATCCCGACCGAGTCGCAGAAGACCCGTGACATTACCGGTGGTCTGCCGCGCGTTGCCGAGCTGTTCGAAGCCCGTTCGCCGAAAGACGCCGGCATGCTGGCGGAAGTCACCGGTACGGTCGCCTTCGGTAAGGAAACCAAGGGCAAGCAGCGCCTGGAAATCACCGACATGGACGGCAACAAGCACGAGTTCCTGATCACCAAGGACAAGCAAGTGCTGGTGCACGACGGCCAGGTGGTGAACAAGGGCGAGATGATCGTGGACGGCCCGGCCGATCCTCAGGACATCCTGCGCCTGCTGGGTATCGAAGCGCTGGCCCGCTACATCGTCGACGAAGTGCAGGACGTGTACCGTCTGCAGGGCGTGAAGATCAACGACAAGCACATCGAGGTGATCGTTCGCCAGATGCTGCGCCGTGTCCAGATCGTCGAAGCCGGCGACACCGACTACATCGTCGGCGAGCAGGTGGAGCGTTCGGAACTGCTGGAAGCGAACGACCGCATCGAAGCCGCGGGCAAGCTGCCGGCGACTTACGAAAACGTGCTGCTCGGTATTACCAAGGCATCGCTGTCGACCGACTCCTTCATCTCGGCCGCATCGTTCCAGGAAACCACCCGCGTGCTGACCGAAGCGGCGATCATGGGCAAGCGCGACGGTCTGCGCGGCCTGAAGGAAAACGTCATCGTCGGCCGCCTGATCCCTGGCGGTACCGGTCTGGCCTTCCACCGCGCCCGCAAGGAAAAAGAGGCGTGGGAAGCGGAAGAGCGCCAGCAGCTGCTGCAGCAGGAGAAGGCCAATATGGCTGCCGAGCTGCAGGCGATGGAAGACCAGCAGAATGCTGCGGCTTCGATCGAGCAGCATCATGGCGACGGCGAGTAATCCACTGCGCTTCAGCTTTTAGCCGGTTCACCGGCTAGCCAGGAACGGCACCTTCGGGTGCCGTTTTTTTTCGCCCATCGGAAATGTCAATTCGCCGTGCATATCCCATGCGTATGTTGTGCATACGCCACCTTGTCTAGACATTTGCATTGACACAACATTACCAAATGTTAATACTCGTGAAGTTTTCGTAACGAAAATATTTTGCAAGAGCTGATACAAGTTCTTTCGTGTGTAAAGTTATGTAAAGAAGACCTGCCGGGAAGACTTGTCGTTTGCTGATGTATCTGTTGTCCAGTTGTCTTAATAATAGGGAGAGATATGTTGCATAAAGAAAAACAAGTGTCGAGAGTGTCCGTGCTGCGCCGGTCCGCAGTTTCACTGGCAGTCGGTATGTGCTTCATCGGCGCCGCATGGGCTGCTGAAACCGGCGGCCTGCGCATTTCGATTACCGGAGCGGGTGGCAAGCCTGTCGCTGGCGCGACGGTGAAGATCAGCTCGCCAAGCAGCCTGGTGACCAAGACTGTCGTGACCGAGGCGGATGGTTCGGTCCGCGTTGCGGGCCTGGACCCGGCAAGCGACTACAAGATCGAAGTGGTAGCGCCCGGCTATTCGGCCTTCAATGCCACCGGCGTCGCGGTGGTCAGCGGCTCCAACCCCAGCGTGAGCTATAACCTGGCCGACGCCGGCGGCGCAGGCGGTGCGCAACAGGTGGTCGTCACCGGTTCGCGCCTGGCCCAGGTGGACACCACCTCCGCCACCGTCGGCACCATCCTGAACCTCGCCGTCGTCGAAGCGCTCCCGACCACCCGTAGCTACCAGGGCTATCTGCAGCTGGTGCCGGGCGTGAAACCTTCCGCCGGCGGCAACCCGTCCTCGAAATCCGGCGTCAACTACGCGGACATCGGCGGCGCCACCGGCACCTCCTCGGACAACGTCTACATCCTCGACGGCGTCGACGTCACCGACCCGTTGACCGGCACCTTCGGTTCGAACATCAACTCCGAGATCATCCAGGAACAGCAGATCCTCACCGGCGGCATCCCGGCCGAGTACGCAGGCGGTTCGGGCCTGGTCTCGAAGGTGATCACCAAGTCGGGTGGTAACGAGTTCCACGGCTCGGTCAACTACTACTTCCAGAACGACAGGCTGGTGTCGAAGAACCAGCACAACACCAACTCCGGCTTCTCGACCTACGATACGGCCTTCACGCTCGGCGGTCCGATCATCAAGGACAAGCTGTGGTTCTTCACCTCGTACCAGAAGAAGGGCCGCGACACCGACGTGACCAACGCCTCGACCGGCGACTTCATGCGCAAGGTGAAGCGCGACGACAAGCTGGGCTTCGCCAAGCTGACCTGGCAACCGACCGATAACGACCGCCTGTCGTACAGCTTCTTCAACGACCCGACCAGGATCAGCGGTTCGACCACGGCGACCACGCTGAACAACCGCGACACGCGTCAGGAGCAGGGCGGCACCAACAACAAGGTCGAATACTCGCGCGACATGGACAACCTGCGGGTGAACGCCTATGCCTTCAAGCACAAGGGCCAGCTGTCGACTTTCGCGGCCGACCAGTCGACCCTCAACAACGTTGCCTTCTTCAGGCCGACCACGACGCCGACCATCGCCGAGCGTAGCCTGGGTGGTGCCGGTTCGAACTCGGTCTCGTGGCGCAACCGCAAGGAGTGGGGCCTCAATGCCGAGTACTTCCTCGAAACCGCCACCGCGGGTACCCACACCTTCAAGTCCGGCTTCGTGAATTCCACCGACTCCTACACCTCGGATGCCTACCGGACCGGCCCGGAGAACGCGAACTACACCTCCATCGCGGCAGCCAACACCGGCGTCACCTTTGCCCAGCACGTCGGTTCCGGCTGGACGGGTTCGAAGAGCCTGGCCGCCGGCGATATCCCGCGTATCATCGATGCGATCAACGCCAGCCCGAACAAGACCTACTTCCTGGGCCTGCTCGACACGAACCACGACGGCGTCGTCACCGACCCCGAGATCCGGGCCTACAAGTTCGCCAGCACGGCCGGTAATCCGAACGGGCAGGTGAACGCCTATCGCATCTTCAACTCGCGCGTTGCGCCGTACACCGTGGAAGCGACCGGCAAAGCCTTCTACCTGCAGGACACGTGGACGAAGGACAAGCTGACGGTCAACGCCGGCGTGCGCACCGAAGAGTGGGTGCACCGCGATTCGGCCGGCAAGCAGACCGCCAAGTTCAAGTGGGAACTGGCGCCGCGCCTCTCGACCGTGTATGACCTGAACGGCGACGGCCGCAGCAAGGTCTGGGCATTCCTGGGCCGTTACTACGACCCGATCCGCAACAACATGTCCGACTTCGCCGGCAACGTGACCGGTCCGATCCTGGATGAACAGGTCTACCTGGGCAACCAGTGGCTGACCTTCCGCCAGCGTGGCGGTTCGGATGCCGCGATCGCACCGTCGACCAAGACCCCGTACACCGACGAGTTCATGCTCGGCTATGCCACCAACCTGGGCAAGGATTACACGCTGTCGGTCACCTACACCAAGCGCCGCACCCGCGACCTGCTCGAGGACTACGACCTGGCGCTGTACTCGGATCCGAGCCTCACCGCCGCCACCGCGCCGGAAGGTTCCGCCTACCCGGGTTCGGCTTACTACCTGCCGTACTCGTACTTCGGCTACTCCGCGGCACCGAAAACGAACTATGTGATCGGCACGCTGGCAGGCGGCAAGCGCGACTACCAGGGCATCGAAGTCAGCCTGAACAAGGCAAAGCGCGATAACTGGATGGGCCAGGTTTCGTACACCTACAACGACGCCAAGGGCAATACCAACTCCGACAGTACCGCCGACTTCCAGGGCGACTGGATTGCACTCGATCCGCGCGCACCGAACGCCTACGGCCCGCAGCCGGGCAACATCAAGCACCAGTTCAAGGGCTACGGCACCTACTTCTTCAACAACGGGCTCGAGCTGAGCGGTGTGTTCAACTGGAACAGCGGCGTCCTGTACAGCAAGACCCAGCTGGTCTCCAGCCGCTACCTGCCGGTCATGGACGATCCGTACGTGAATGGCGGCGTGCTCGATTCGTGGATCACGCCGGGTTCGATCGGCGCCTTTACCGGCCCGTCGTACTACACCTTCGACGTGCGCCTGAAGTACCAGTACAGGTTCGCCGGCAGCCAGAAGGTCGAGTTCTTCCTCGACGTCTTCAACGTGCTGAACAAGCAGTCGGCCACCACGGCGATGCCGCTGGCAGCCGGCAACGGCGTCTACAAGTTCGGCGAGGCGAACGCCTGGAACGACCCGCGTCGTTTCTACTTCGGCGCACGCTACAGCTTCTAAGCTGAAAACAAAGAAGTTTCTTAAGCTTTGCCGGCCCTCGCAAGGGGCCGGTTTTTTTTGCATCCCGAACCAAAAGCCATGAGCGAACAAACCGCACTGATCATCATCGACATGCAGAAGGGCATGCGCAGCCCGACCCTGCCACCCAGGAACAACCCCCAGGCCGAAGACAACATCGCCCGCCTGCACGCCGCCTGGCGCGAATCCGGCCAGCCGGTCATCAGCGTGCGCCACATCAGCCGCTCGCCGGCGTCCGTGTTCGCGCCCGGCCAGAGCGGCGCCGAGTTCCAGGAGCGCTTCCTGCCGCTGCCGCACGAGCACGTGGTCGAGAAGAACGTGCCGGATGCCTTCATCCACACCAGTCTCGAACGCTGGCTGCATGCGCGCGCTATCCGGCATCTGGTGATCGCCGGCGTCAGCACCAATAATTCGGTGGAGGCGAGCGCGCGCACGGCCGGCAACCTGGGCTTCGGGACAGTGGTGGCGGCGGATGCCTGCTTCGCCTTCGACAAGCAGGACTTCGGCGGCACCTGGCGCAGCGCCGAGGAGGTGCATCTGATGGCGCTGGCGAACCTGCATGGGGAGTATGCGCAGGTGCTCTGCACCGACGACGTCATCGCGCAGCTGACATCCTGAGGCGATAAAAAATCCAGTTTACAGGATTTATTTATCCTATATACTGGATTTCATGGACATCAACCACCTCATCGCCCAACGCCTGCGCGAACTGCGCGACGCCCGTGGACTGACGCTCGCGCTGCTGGCCGAACGCAGCGGCGTCAGCAAATCCAATATCTCGCTGATCGAACGCGGCGAGAGCAGCGCCACCGCCACCGTGCTGGACAAGCTGTCCGCCGCCCTCGGCGTCACGGTCGCCTCGCTGTTCGAGAAGCCGGCCGACGATGCGCCGTCGCCGGTAGCACGCGCCGAGGACCAGCCTGTATGGACCGATCCCGCCTCCGGCTACGTGCGGCGCAACCTGTCGCCGGCCATGTATTCGCCGATCCAGCTGGTCGAGATCAGCTTTCCGGCGGGCCAGCGCGTCGCTTATGAAACCAGCGCGCGCGACGTCGACGTCCACCAGCAGGTCTGGATCATCGAGGGCACGATGGAAGTCGGCGTCGGCGGCACCTCCTGGACCCTGAACGCGGGCGACTGCCTCGCCATGCGCCTCGACCAGCCGATCGCCTACCACAACCCGACCGGCAAACCGGCGCGCTATCTGGTCTCGCTGGTCTCGCAGGCGCACAAGCCACCGCGGAGGGAAGCATGACGAAGGACCCGAGCATCCGCCAGCTGCGCGCCGATGAAGTCGTGCACCGCATCGGCCAGCTGGCCGACGTGCTGCTCGATTGCGTCGAAGGCGGCGCCTCGGTCAGCTTCATGCTGCCGATGGCGCGCGAGACGGCCCTGGATTTCTGGCGCAAGGTGGCGGACGGCGTCGCCCGCGGCGAGCGCACCCTGCTCGTGGCCGAGGATGACGAGGGCATCGCCGGCACCGTCCAGCTGATCACGGACATGCCGGAGAACCAGCCGCACCGCGCCGACGTCGCCAAGCTGCTGGTGCACCGGCGCGCCCGCGGCGCCGGCATCGGCCGGAAGCTGATGGAAGCGGTGGAGGATACGGCGCGCGGGCAGGGCAGGCGCGTGCTGGTGCTCGATACGGCCAGCAGCACCGCCGAAAGGCTGTACGAGCGCCTGGGCTGGCAGCGGGTCGGCGCGGTGCCGGATTATGCGTACATGCCGGATGGCGCGCTGTGTCAGACGGCCTTCTACTACAAGCACATCTGACTACGGCAGCTTCGTCATCAGCAGTTTCTTGAGGGAGGTATCGTCCGGATAGATGACATCGGTGATCCGTGGCCCACTGCGTGTCGGCGCGAGCAGGTATTGAATCGTGATCCGCTCTCCGTTCGACGGATAGCGGAAACTGACGATGACCCTGTTTGTCGTTGCGGCTTTGATGCTGAGATCGACCGCACCTGGATCCTGCGATGCATACAGCATATCGAAGTCGAGATTGCAGATTTCCTGTGTTTTGGTTACGCACTGTCGCTCCTTCACCAGCAAAGAAACCAGAGGGCCATCGAAATATTTTCCGAGGACGGAACGGCTTTGCTCGGTCACGGCTTTTCGCCGATCGGCTTCAGGAGAGTCGCACTTGGACGCGGATACCGACGGGCCGGGACAGCCGAAATCCTTGTACAGACCGTTGATGAGTTGTTCGCCCGCCGCTGGATTTGCTGCCGTCGCGATAGCGGAACAAAAACATGACAGTGCGATGGAAAGGAATAACGCAAAATGACGTGATCCGAACATGATGGCTCCTGTCGAGGGGATTAACGGCGATAGATGGCGAAGCTGGGCTTTGCACTGCGGTATCCTTGGCCAGGCCAGAAGTCCCGCTGAACAAAGTCCGAAATCCAATGCTGTCCATCCCATACCTGAATATGTCCGGATATGCTGCCGCCCGTGTACGGCTGGATGACGGCGATATCACCTGCGCGGGCCGAATAAGACTGGAGGCTGATGACTCCTATCTTTTGATAGCCATTCCTTAACAATACCCCACCCCAGTCTTTTACATGTGCCGGGTGGCCGCTGGTTTTCGCGCCGCCTGCTTCCAGAGCGAGCCGGACGTGATGTGCACAACGTCCAAGACTATGTGCTTTCGCATTTTTACGTAATGTGAGTGAAAGCTCTTTCACGTCGATCGATGGTTCAGGCATACGGTCTCCTATGTGAATGTCAAAGGCAGCACTAACCATCGCCATTCTCCTCAGCCTGAATCTTTCTTTTTTAGCGCAGGCGCAAACTTCCTAAAGTCAGGAATGTTTGTGCTGAACCCTGGTACCGTCCTCCTGACCTGATCGGAATCTTGTAGCCAATCAGAAAGTTAGTCTTCATGTTATTTTTATACATGGAGGCTAGATGAAGAAACGTTTTACCGAAGAGCAGATCATTGGGATCCTGCGCCAGGCCGCGGCCGATGGTGTAGTCATCCGAGATCT
>NZ_JBFRFV010000049.1:0-20917 GCF_052115005.1 Massilia sp. 2TAF26 | reverse complement strand
CCGACAAAGAAATGGTGATGCCGGGCGATAACGTGTCGATCACCGTCAAGCTGATCGCCCCGATCGCGATGGAAGAAGGTCTGCGCTTCGCAATCCGCGAAGGCGGCCGTACCGTCGGCGCCGGCGTGGTTGCCAAGATCATCGCCTAATTTCGGTTAGCGTGATTCGCCGGTGGGCGCCTTTGCTGGCGTACCACCGGCACAACGGATGGGGACGGACTTTTCGGTCTGTCCCCATCTGTTTAAGTGAGAACGGTGATATACTCCCGCCTCTTGAGCAGTACCGAATTACCCGAAGCACCTTTTACACATTGCCGGCGCAAGCCGGAACGTTCTTTTAAAGGAAATAGCATGTCCGCTCCGAATCAGAAAATCCGTATCCGCCTGAAAGCGTTCGACTACAAACTGATCGACCAGTCCGCTCTGGAAATCGTCGACACCGCCAAGCGCACCGGCGCCGTCGTCAAGGGCCCGGTCCCGCTGCCGACCCGCATCCAGCGTTTCGACGTGCTGCGTTCCCCGCACGTGAACAAGACCTCGCGCGACCAGTTCGAAATCCGTACGCACCAGCGTCTGATGGACATCGTGGACCCGACCGACAAGACCGTTGACGCACTGATGAAGCTGGACCTGCCGGCTGGCGTCGACGTCGAAATCAAGCTGCAATAATCACGTGTCACCCGGCGGATTCGTCTGCCGGTGAAGACGGGGCTGGCACCGCTTTGCGGGCCGGCCCCGTTTTTTTTCCGGAGGCTCCATGCACGAATCCATCGTCATCGATACGCCCCGCCTGCGCCTGCGACAGTGGCGCGACAGCGATTACCCGCACTTCGCCGCCATGAATGCCGACCCGCGCGTCATGGAACATTTCCCGGCTCCGCTCGACCGCAGTGCCAGCGATGCCTTCGCCGAGCGCCTGCGCGCCGAGATCGTGGAACGCGGCTGGGGTTTCTGGGCGCTCGAGCTGCGCGAAGGAGAGGGGCATTTTGCCGGCGTCACCGGCCTGCGCGTGCCGGTGACGCAGCTGCCCATCGGACCCTGCGTCGAGATCGGCTGGCGCCTGGCCGCCCCGCACTGGGGAAAAGGCTATGCGTCGGAAGCGGCGAGCGCCGCCCTGGCCCACGGCTTCGAGGTGCTCGGCCTGGACGAAATCGTGTCCTTCACGGCCCTGCCGAATCTGCGTTCGCGGGCCGTCATGCGGCGTATCGGCATGCGCCACGACGGCGAGATCTTCGAGCATCCGAACGTCGCGCCAGGCCATCGCCTGCGCCCGCACTGCCTGTACCGCATGCGCCGCGAGGAGTGGAAGGCGCAAGGCCGCGTCCGCTGATCTTTGCGCTTCCGCGCCGCCTACGCCGCCTACGCCGCCCGCACATGGCCGACGCCCCCGCTGCCTGGCTGCGCCGCTGTCACGGACTAATAAAGTCCGCCACAACCTAATAAAGTTCGCCACAAAACAATAAAAGCTGCCACAAGGGCTCTAGCGGTACTCCGATGCCCCGCGACTTGTCGAGGTGGCAACAAGGTCGTACACTGAGCCATACCGATCGTCTGCTATCGGCCACAAGCGGCCTTTGCAGTCCAGCGGTACGGCCCTTCAAAGATTGTTGGCCGCAGACCTGAGGGGGAGCGATGGAATTTGGAATCGTGATTCGTATTGTTGGGGTTGACGCCGATGACGGCATGCTCACTGCAGCTGTCGACGTAGCCAGCCGTGGGTTCAGAGGAGTATCAGAGGTCTACACGACTGCAGACGCGCTCAAGGATCTGTCCTCACGACTCGAACTCTTTCCTGAAGGCCCCACAAAATCCCTTGAGTTCCAATTTGGAATCCCCGGTGGTTACGGATACCTTGGCCTCGCGTTCTCAGTCCTCGATGCGACAGGACGCTGCGCCTGTCAAGTGCGTTTGGAGTCGAACTACCTCCCGGCCTACGGGCATGGAAGCAAGAACCGAATCGACGTAGACATGGGCGTCGAGCCAAATGCGATTGACCGCTTTGTTTCTGACCTACAAAACCTGCTCAACAGCGAGACAGGAGAAGCGGTTTTAGAAGGAATCGAAAAGTTCTAATAAGCAGGTAAATCTGGCCATAAAGGATGTCCGCAATGGGTCGACTGCTGCCTGTCGTGACAGTCGAAGAGTTTGTCGGCTAGGCAATATGCTTTGCTGGCTCGGCAAATCGAGTACGGCTTAAAGCGATCATTATCGATGAAGGCTTAAGTGTAAGATGAAAAAATTAGTTGTACGGTTGTCACAAGTTTGCGCATTAGGCGCTTTTGTTTTTGCTATTTACAATTTTTCAACGGCGCCGACGTCGACCACGCTCGCGACCATCGCCGTTGCTCTCCTGCTCAGCGTGTCCGGTATCGCATTGGCAACCGTAAATTACAGAATGAATGTGCAAGATATCCCGTTGAAAAAAGAATCACCGGATTGGGGACCTTGGCAAAAAGCGTGCGCTGCTCTGTTCTATATTCTCTTGTTCGCTTCCTTAGGCTTTAAATTTGTCGGAAATTGAACCAGTCGACGTTTCCCCCGTTAACTGGCCTCTAACGTGCCGTACAGAACGGCCGAGTACGGCCAGGAGCAGACGCTTCGGAGACCTAAATTCGAGAGGCAGAAGTCGATGAGCAGCATAGGAATGATCTTCAGAGCAGATAGCCCGTTCCACACTTTGCCTGTGGACTGGGTTCCATGTCCGCTCGGGCCGCGCGGCTTTGTCGAACAGGTTGTGTCCGCCGCCATCCAAACGGCGCAAGGCGAAACCTCTACTCTCACGATCAACGTTGAGAATGAAGATGAATGCGCAGATCCACGCATTGTTTCGGTGTCGGGAGTTTGGGGCGAGACCGAAATGAAAGCTATCAGGTCAATTTGCAGATCGCTTGACGCCCGCTTTTACGATGCAGAACTGGCGGATTTCATCGAGCTATAAGGCTGCTGGTGGGCGGTAGGCGACCGGTTGAATGCGCAGTCGTAAGCGGACTCTCGCGCACCCAACGTGCCGTCTAGGCTGTGGCAGACTTTATTGTTGCAAGTGAACGGTGCAAGACCGTTCGCCGGGCTGTTGTGGCAAACATTATTTGCAAGAACAGCAGCCGGAATCGGTCCGCCTCATAGAGGACCTTGTGGCAAACTTTATTGTTAGTTCAAAGCCGCCACGGCATCGAGCGCAGCTGCGCCCTGCGCGTCTTGGCCTCTGCTTTCGACAAGCCGAACACCGCTCTGACCCTGAAAGAGGAGGGTCAGGCCCGCCTGCGCCACCTGGGCGTCGAACGCGGCGGACTGTTCTGTATCTTTTTATACATTGACAACCCGAAAGACTTGGTTCGGACGCTGTCCCTGCACTGAATGTGTTGTGATTGTTGAAACACATCGGCGATAATCGCCCCTCAGGGGGACGCGATGGCGACAATGAAGCAGGTAGCGGAGCGCGCCGGGGTCTCGATCTCGACGGTGTCGCATGTGATCAACAATACGCGCGCCGTCAGCGCCGATGTGCGCAAGCGGGTGCTGGATATCATCGACGAGATGCGCTACGTGCCCAGCGCCGTCGCCCGCAGCCTCAAGAACGACAAGACCAACACCATCGGCGTGCTGGTGCCGAACAGTTCGAATCCCTATTTTGCCGAGCTGATCCGCTGGATCGAGGACGCCGCCTTCGAGCTCGGCTACCACATCATCCTCTGCAATACCCACGGCGGCGCGCAGAAGCAGAGCGCCTATCTGCGCCTGCTGATGGAGAGGCGCATCGACGGCCTGGTGCTGGTGGCGAGCGGCGCCGACGAAGAGCACGAACTGCTGCTGCGCAGCCATGAATCCGTGCCCATCATCCAGCTCGACCGCGCCTTGCCGGGGCTGGATGCCGACCTGGTGCTGGCCGGGCAGGAAGAGGGTGCTTACCGGGCCACGCGCCACCTGATCGAGCTGGGCCACCGCGCCATCGCCTGCGTATCCGGGCCGGCCGACCTGCCGCGCAGCTGCGAACGGGTCGGCGGTTTCCTGCGCGCCATGGCCGAGGCCGGGATCGAGGTGCCGGACGACGATATCATCCGCGGCGAATTCAACAGCGCCGGCGGTCTGGCCGCCTTCTCCAGCCTGCTGACGCGGCCCAGGCGGCCGACGGCCGTGTTCGTCACCAGCGACCTGATGGCGATCGGTGGGCTGTGCGCCGCCAGCAGCGCCGGCGTGCGCGTGCCGGCCGAGCTGTCGGTGGTGGGCTACGACGACATCTGCGCGGCCTGCTACGCCTCCCCGCCGCTGACTACCATCGCGCCGCCCAAGCGCGAGATGGCGCGGCTGGCGGTCGGCCGGCTGATCGAACGCATCCGCGGCGGCGGCGAGGCGCTGCGCAGCATCGCCCTCGACAGTGCGCTGGTGGTGCGCGCCTCTACCGCCCCCTTGTACTGAGACCTCAGCCCACTGCCGGCGGCAGCGGCGCCGGGCCGCGTTCGACCGCCACCAGTCCCTCCTTTTCCTGCGCGGCGACGTCCCGCGCATCGTGCACGTGCAGGGTCTGCGCCGGGCGGGCCAGTTCGACGCCCATCTCCTCGAAGCGGTCCAGCAGCTGCAGGTAGATCTCCTGCTGGATGTCCATGAAGCGCACGTAATCGGGCACCTCGACCCAGTACACGACCTCGAAGTTATAGGAGGACGGTCCGATCCCGCTGAAGTGGGCGCGGTCGAAGGTGACCGGCTCGCGTGCCTTGACCAGTTCGGTGAGCAGCGGCGGAATCTCGCGCAGCCTGGCGGTCGGCGTGTCGAAGGTGACGCTGACGCCGAACACGACGCGGCGCCGGCTCATGCGCGTCATGTTCTGCAGCCGGCTCTTGAGCAGGTCGGCATTCGAGAACACCAGCTGCTCGCCGCCCAGGCTGCGGATCCTGGTCGTCTTCAGGCCCACGTGCTCGATCGTGCCCAGGTATTTGTCGACGATGACGAAGTCGCCGATCACGAAGGGCTTGTCCAGCACGATGGAGAGCGAGGCGAACAGGTCGCCGAGGATGTTCTGCACCGCGAGGGCAACCGCGATGCCGCCGATGCCCAGCGAGGCCACCAGGGTCGTGATGTTCACGCCGAGGTTATCCAGGATCATCAGGAGGATCACGATCCACAGCACCATGCGGGCGATGAAGCCGACCGCCGCGGCCGAGGTGGCGCGCGCCGGGTCGGCGTTGCTGCCGCCGTAGTACTCGGCCAGCCACGCGCGCAGTGCGGTATTGCCCCAGATCGCCGCCTGGATCAGGCCGACCACGATGGCGAAGCGCGTGGCGAACTGGTCCACCGACGCCGGCAGCAGCAGCACCGTGCTGCCCGCATACAGGCCCATGATCAGGATCGCCAGCGTCCTGGTCGCGTGCAGCGCGGCCACGGCGATATCGTCGAGCTTCGTATCGGTACGCGCCGCGATGATGCCCAGCCGGTGCACCACCACGGTTTTCGTCAGCTGCAGCGCCAGCGCGACCCCGACAGCGACGCCGAGCGCCGTCAGCCAGGTCAGTACCGAGTTATTCAGGAACATCACTTCCATTCAACATCCTTTCCAGATCGGCTCACGTGAGCTTTGCCATTGTACCGAGGGAGGGGCGTAGAAAAGTTTTCACGGATGGGTATTGCGCTTTACCAAAAGACGACCTTATAATGCGGCCTCCCCGGGCGGTTAGTTCAGCTGGTTAGAATACTTGGTCGACATCCAAGGGGTCGCAGGTTCGAATCCTGCACCGCCCACCAGAATTCCTCCATATCGCAGGCCCCGAGCCTGCAGAGAAAAGGTGAAGTAAGCCTTTTCTGTGCCGTTCGACAAGAACGGATTCCTTTCTTCTCCATGCCAAAAGCGTAAAACGCAACAGAGCGCGTTACTCCTCGCATTCTCCTGTTGCGCCTACTCGACGCGCGCGCTATACTAGCCGGCTTCGGTATGGGCTAGTCTTTTTTTGCCCATGCGTTTTTGTAGTTCAATTAGCCCCGCCCAATCGTAGGTGGGAATGGAGAAAAAATGAGCCTGGGCCTCCTCGGTCGCAAGGTTGGCATGATGCGCATCTTCACGGACGACGGCGATTCGATTCCCGTCACCGTGCTGGACGTGTCGAACAACCGTGTTGCGCAAGTAAAAACTCCTGAAACTGACGGTTACTCCGCTGTTCAGGTCGTATTCGGTCAACGTCGCGCCTCGCGCGTGAACAAGGCCAGTGCGGGTCACTACGCCAAAGCTGGTGTCGAAGCCGGTACGCTGCTGAAGGAATTCCGCATCGACGCCGCTCAAGCCGCTGGTTTCAAAGCTGGCGACGCAGTCAATGTCTCGATGTTCGAAGTGGGTCAGAAAATCGACGTGCAAGGCACCTCGATCGGTAAGGGCTACGCCGGTACCATCAAGCGTTACAACTTCTCCTCGGGTCGTGCTACCCACGGTAACTCGCGTTCGCACAACGTGCCGGGTTCCATCGGTATGGCACAGGATCCGGGTCGCGTGTTCCCGGGTAAGCGCATGACCGGTCACATGGGTGATGTCACTGTCACCACCCAGAACCTGGAAATCGCCCGTATCGACGCCGATCGTCAACTGCTGCTGGTGAAGGGTGCCGTTCCTGGCGCCAAGAACGGCCAAGTCGTTGTCAAGCCGGCTGTCAAAGTCAAAGCAAAGAAGGGAGCTTAAACGATGGAACTGAAGCTCCTGAATGAGCAAGGCCAAGCCGGCTCGAACGTGAGCGCCACCGACGAAGTCTTCGGTCGCGATTACAACGAAGCACTGATCCACCAGATCGTGGTCGCCTACGCCGCCAACGCGCGCTCGGGCAACCGCAAGCAGAAGGATCGTGAAGAAGTCAGCCACACCACCAAGAAGCCGTGGCGTCAAAAAGGTACGGGCCGCGCTCGTGCCGGTATGTCGTCCTCGCCGCTGTGGCGTGGTGGTGGTCGTATCTTCCCGAACTCGCCGGACGAGAACTTCTCGCACAAGGTCAACAAGAAGATGTATCGCGCCGGTATGTGCTCGATCCTGTCGCAGCTGGCCCGCGAAGAGCGTCTGAACGTCGTCGAGAACCTGACCATCGAAGCTCCGAAGACCAAGCTGCTGTCGCAAAAGCTGCAGGGCATGGGCCTGGAATCGGTCCTGGTGATCACCGACACCATCGACGAAAACCTGCTGCTGGCATCGCGCAACCTGCCGAACGTGCTGGTTGTCGAGCCGAAGCACGCTGACCCGATGTCGCTGGTGTTCTACAAGAAAGTCCTGGTCACCAAAGCTGCTCTGGCCAAGATCGAGGAGATGTACGCATGAGCGCCGCAATCAAATTCAGCGAAGAGCGCCTGATGAAGGTGCTGCTGGCTCCGGTCATTTCCGAAAAGGCGACCTTCGTCGCTGAAAAGAACGAACAGATCGTGTTCAAGGTTCTGCCGGACGCAACCAAGCCGGAAATCAAGGCCGCCGTCGAGCTGCTGTTCAAAGTCGAAGTGGAATCGGTGCAGACCGTGAACCGCGAAGGCAAGCAGAAGCGCTCGGGTCGTTTCATCGGTCGCCGCAACCACACCAAGCGTGCTTTCGTGGCCCTGAAGCCGGGTCAGGAAATCAATTTTGTCGAGGAGGCTAAATAATGGCACTCGTTAAGATGAAGCCAACCTCCCCAGGCCGCCGCGGCATGGTGAAGGTTGTGAACAGCGACCTGTACAAAGGTCGTCCGTTCGCAGCCCTGGTTGAGAAGAAATCGAAGACCGCTGGCCGTAACAACAACGGTCACATCACGACCCGTCACATCGGCGGTGGTCACAAGCACCACTACCGTGTCGTGGACTTCAAGCGCAACAGCAAGGATGGCATCCCGGCCAAGGTCGAGCGTATCGAATACGACCCGAACCGTACCGCCCACATCGCCCTGCTGTGCTACGCCGACGGCGCACGTGCCTACATCATCGCCCCGAAGGGCGTTGCTGTCGGCGACACGCTGATGAACGGCGCGGAAGCCCCGATCAAGGCCGGTAACTGCCTGCCGATCCGCAACATCCCGGTTGGTACCGTGATGCACTGCGTCGAAATGCTGCCGGGTAAAGGCGCACAGATGGCCCGCACCGCCGGCGCCGCTGTCGTGCTGATGGCTCGTGAAGGCACCTACGCTCAGGTTCGCCTGCGCTCGGGTGAAGTGCGCCGCGTGCACATCGAGTGCCGCGCCACCGTGGGTGAAGTCGGCAACGCCGAGCACAGCCTGCGCAAGATCGGTAAAGCCGGTGCGATGCGTTGGCGCGGTGTCCGCCCGACCGTCCGCGGTGTCGTCATGAACCCGATCGACCACCCGCACGGTGGTGGTGAAGGTCGTACGGCTGCCGGTCGTCATCCGGTGTCGCCATGGGGCCAGCAGACCAAGGGCAAGAAGACGCGTTCGAACAAGCGCACTTCGTCGATGATCGTCTCGCGCCGCGGCAAGAAATAAGGGATAAAACATGACTCGTTCATTGAAAAAAGGGCCGTTCATCGACGCCCACCTGGTGAAGAAAGTCGAAGCTGCGCAAGCCGCCAAAGACAAGAAGCCAGTCAAAACCTGGTCGCGCCGCTCGACGATCACTCCGGACTTCATCGGTCTGACCATTGCCGTGCACAACGGCAAGGTGCACGTGCCGGTGTACGTGTCGGAGAACATGGTCGGCCACAAGCTCGGCGAATTCGCGCTGACCCGTACGTTCAAGGGCCACGCTGCTGACAAGAAGGCGAAACGATAATGGAAACTAAAGCAATCCTCAAAGGCGTTCGCCTGTCCGAGCAGAAGGGCCGCCTGGTTGCGGACCTGATCCGCGGCAAGAAGGTCGACGCTGCGCTGAACATCCTGCAGTTCAGCCCGAAAAAAGGCGCGACCATCATCAAGAAAGTGCTGGAGTCGGCAATCGCCAACGCCGAGCACAACGATGGTGCCGACATCGACGAACTGAAGGTCGTTCAGATCTACGTCGAAAAGGGTCCGATCCTGAAGCGCTTTACGGCTCGCGCCAAAGGCCGCGGTGATCGCATTTCGAAACAATCCTGTCACGTCTACGTGACTGTCGGTAACTAAGGAGCATACGATGGGTCAGAAAATCCACCCAACCGGCTTCCGCCTGGCGGTCACCCGTAACTGGGCGTCGCGCTGGTACGCAGGCAACGGCAACTTCGCCGATATGCTGAAGGAAGACCTGGAAGCTCGCGCTTTCCTGAAGAAGAAGCTGAAGAACGCTTCCGTCGGCCGCATCGTCATCGAGCGTCCGGCCAAGAACGCCCGTTTCACGATCTACTCGTCGCGTCCGGGCGTGGTCATCGGTAAGAAAGGCGAAGACATCGAAGTTCTGAAGTCGTCGCTGACCAAGATCATGGGCGTGCCGGTGCACGTCAATATCGAAGAGATCCGCAAGCCGGAAATCGACTCGCAGCTGATCGCCGATTCGATCGCCCAGCAGCTCGAAAAGCGCATCATGTTCCGCCGCGCCATGAAGCGCGCAATGCAGAACGCAATGCGTCTGGGCGCCGTCGGCATCAAGATCATGTCGTCGGGTCGTCTGAACGGCATCGAGATCGCACGTACCGAATGGTACCGCGAAGGCCGTGTGCCCCTGCACACCCTGCGCGCCGATATCGACTACGGCACCAGCGAAGCCTCGACCACCTACGGCATCATCGGTGTCAAGGTCTGGGTCTACAAGGGCGATCGTTCGGCAACGGGCGAAGCTCCGGTGATCGACGTGCCGGCCGACGAGAAAAAGCCGCGCGGTCCGCGTCGTGACGACGGCAAACCGGCTGGCCGTGGCCGCCCGGGCGCCAAGCCAGGTACCGCACCAGCAGGCCGCCGCGCTGCCAAGCCGGCTGCTGAGAAAGCAGGAGAATAAGCATGCTGCAGCCATCCCGCAGAAAGTATCGTAAAGAGCAGAAAGGCCGTAACACCGGCATTTCGCACACCCGCGGCACCGCTGTGTCGTTCGGTGAGTTCGGCCTGAAGGCCGTTGCCCGCGGCCGTATCACGGCTCGCCAGATCGAAGCGGCACGTCGTGCCATGACCCGTCACATCAAGCGTGGCGGCCGTATCTGGATCCGTATCTTCCCGGACAAGCCGATCTCGAACAAGCCGGCCGAAGTCCGTATGGGTAACGGTAAGGGTAACCCGGAGTACTACGTCGCTGAAATCCAGCCGGGCAAGGTCCTGTATGAGATGGACGGCGTCGCAGAAGAACTGGCGCGCGAAGCATTCCGCCTGGCCGCTGCCAAACTGCCGCTGGCAACCACTTTCGTGGTGCGCCAAGTCGGCCAATAACAGGAGTTAAGAATGAAAGCAACGGAACTCCGCGGCAAAGACCAGGCAGCTCTGCAGCAAGAGCTGAATGAGCTGCTGAAGGCACAGTTCGGCCTGCGCATGCAACTCGCAACGCAGCAGCTGACCAACACCGCTCAGCTCAAGAAGGTGCGCCGCGATATCGCCCGCGTCAAAACCGTGATGACCCAGAAGGAAGCCAAATGAACGACACCACTAAAACGGCGCTGAAGCGTACGCTGGTCGGCAAGGTCGTGTCCGACAAGATGGACAAGACGGTAACCGTGCTGGTCGAGCGTCACGTCAAGCACCCGCTGTACGGCAAGATCATCGTGCGCTCGAACAAGTATCACGCGCACGACGAGACCAACCAGGCCAAGACCGGCGACACGGTCGAGATCCAGGAAGGTCGCCCGATCTCGAAGACGAAAGCTTGGACCCTGACCAAAGTTGTACAGGTCGCACAGGTTCTGTAAGGCCTGAAAATTTGTCTTGCGTGGCCCGCTGGTATCTGGGATACTAGCGGGCTTCGTTCATGTGTTGCCGCAGTTGTCCCCGCGATGTCTGCGGCCTGCAATGAAGTATTGGAAAGTCCAATCACCCAAACGTATTGCTCCAGCAGGGGCGGTGCGGCGGGACCAAGACTGACCGCAGGCCCACGGATTTCCGTGGGATTTTCTACGGCTTAAGTTGGGAAAGAAAATATCATGATTCAAACCGAAAGCCGGCTCGAAGTGGCCGACAATACCGGTGCAAAAGAAGTTCTGTGCATCAAGGTATTGGGCGGCTCCAAGCGCCGTTACGCCAGCATTGGCGACGTGATCAAGGTCACCGTGAAGCAGGCTGCTCCGCGCGGCCGCGTCAAGAAAGGTGAAATCTACAATGCCGTGGTCGTGCGTACCGCCAAGGGCGTGCGCCGTCAGGACGGCTCCCTGGTGAAGTTCGACGGCAACGCTGCCGTCCTGCTGAACGCCAAGCTGGAGCCGATCGGCACCCGTATCTTCGGACCGGTGACGCGCGAACTGCGTACCGAAAAGTTCATGAAGATCGTGTCCCTGGCACCTGAAGTTCTGTAAGGGAGTCGTAATGGATAAGATTCGTAAAAACGACGAAGTCATCGTTCTGGCCGGTAAGGACAAAGGCAAGCGCGGTGTCGTTCAGCAGCGTGTAGATGCTGAGCACGTCATCGTTGAAGGCGTGAACGTGGCCAAGAAGGCCGTCAAGCCGAACCCGATGACCGGCGTAACTGGTGGTATCGTCGACAAGACCATGCCGATTCACGTGTCGAATGTCGCGCTGTTCAATGCAGCGTCCGGCAAGGCTGATCGCGTTGGCTTCAAAGAAGTGGATGGCAAAAAAGTCCGCGTCTTCAAGTCGAACGGCGAAGTAGTGAAGGGGTAATAAGAAATGGCCCGTCTGCAACAAGTGTATAAAGACAAAGTCGTCTCCGAACTGACCGAGAAATTCGGCTACAAGTCGGTGATGGAAGTGCCTCGCCTGACCAAGATCACCCTGAACATGGGTCTGTCGGAAGCTGTCGCCGACAAGAAGATCATCGAGCACGCAACTGGCGACCTGACCAAGATCGCCGGCCAGAAGCCGGTCGTGACCAAGGCTCGCAAGGCAATCGCAGGTTTCAAGATCCGCGAAGGCTACCCGATCGGTACGATGGTGACCCTGCGCGGCGCCCGCATGTACGAATTCCTGGACCGTTTCATCACCGTGGCCCTGCCGCGCGTGCGTGACTTCCGCGGCGTGAGCGGCAAGTCCTTCGACGGCCGTGGTAACTACAACATCGGCGTAAAAGAGCAGATCATCTTCCCGGAAATCGATTACGACAAGATCGATGCGCTGCGTGGCATGAACATCTCGATCACCACCACCGCTAAGACCGACGAAGAAGCCAAAGCGCTGCTCGCCGCCTTCAAATTCCCGTTCAGGAACTAAGAGCATGGCAAAACTTGCACTGATCAACCGCGAACAGAAGCGTGCAGACCTGGTGGAGAAATTCGCCGCAAAGCGTGCCGCTCTGAAAGCAATCATCGACGACCAGTCGAAGACCGAAGAAGAGCGTTACGAAGCACGCCTGAAACTGCAGGCCCTGCCGCGTAACTCGGCCCCGACCCGCCAGCGTAACCGCTGCGCCATGACCGGCCGTCCGCGTGGCACTTTCCGTAAATTCGGTCTGGCCCGTACCAAACTCCGCGAATTCGCCATGAAAGGCGAAATCCCGGGTATGACCAAAGCTAGCTGGTAATAGGAGAATATGCAATGAGTATGAGCGATCCTATCGCCGATATGCTGACCCGCATCCGCAACGCACAAGGCGTGCAAAAGACCAACGTGTCGATGCCGTCGTCGAAAGTGAAAGTTGCGATCGCCAACGTCCTGAAGGACGAGGGTTACATCGAAGATTTCGCCGTGTCCACCGAAGGTGGCAAGTCGGAACTGAACATCGGTTTGAAATATTATGTTGGCCGTCCGGTTATCGAGCGCATCGAGCGCGTGTCCCGTCCTGGCCTGCGCATCTACAAGGGCAAAGACGAGATCCCTCAGGTCATGAACGGCCTGGGCGTCGCAATCGTCTCGACCCCGAAGGGTGTGATGACCGACCGTAAAGCACGTGCAACCGGTGTCGGTGGCGAAGTGCTTTGCTACGTGGCTTAAGGAGTAGACGATGTCTCGAGTAGCTAAGATGCCAATCGCCGTCCCGGCCGGTACCGATGTCGCGATCAACGCGTCGTCGATCACTGTCAAGGGCCCGCTGGGCACCCTGACCCAGCCGCTGAACGGCCTGGTCAAAGTGGAAAACAACAACGGCTCGCTGTCGTTCGACGTCGTCGACGATTCCCGCGAATCGAACGCAATGTCGGGCACCCTGCGTGCTCTGGTCAACAACATGGTGACCGGCGTGACCAAGGGCTTCGAGCGCAAGCTGACCCTGGTCGGCGTGGGTTACAAGGCAGCAGTGCAGGGCAACGCCCTGAACCTGTCGCTGGGTTTCTCGCACCCGGTTCTGCACGCGATGCCGGAAGGCGTCACCGCAACCACCCCGACCCCGACCGAAATCCTGATCAAGGGTATCGATCGTCAAAAGGTCGGCCAGGTTGCCGCAGAAGTGCGCGCTTACCGCTCGCCTGAGCCTTACAAGGGCAAGGGTGTCCGCTATGCGGACGAAGTGGTGAAGCTTAAAGAAACCAAGAAGAAATAATCGGAGCTGACGATGGACAAGAAAGAATCGCGTCTGCGTCGCGGACGCCAAACCCGCATCAAGATCGCGCAGCTGGGCGTGAACCGCCTGTCGGTGCACCGCACCAACCTGCACATCTATGCGAACCTGATCAGCCCGGATGCGAAAGTCCTGGTTTCGGCTTCGACGCTGGAAGCAGAAGTGCGCGCCGAGCTGGGCGGCAAGTCGGGTGCCGGCGGCAACGCTGCTGCAGCCGCACTGGTTGGCAAGCGCGTCGCAGAGAAAGCACTGAAAGCAGGGATCACCGAAGTCGCATTCGACCGTTCGGGTTTCCGTTACCACGGCCGTGTGAAGGCGCTGGCAGAAGCCGCGCGTGAAGCCGGTCTGAAGTTCTAAGGAAGAATCGTCATGGCAAAAATGCAAGCGAAAATGGCAAGCGACAAGCCGGATGATGGCATGCGCGAGAAAATGATCGCGATCAACCGTGTGACCAAAGTGGTCAAGGGTGGTCGTATCATGGGTTTTGCAGCGCTGACCGTTGTCGGTGACGGCGATGGCCGCATCGGCATGGGTAAAGGCAAGTCGAAGGAAGTTCCGGTCGGCGTGCAGAAGGCAATGGAAGAAGCCCGCCGCAACCTGATCAAGGTGCCCCTGAAGAACGGTACCCTGCAGCACACCGTTACCGGTCGTCACGGCGCCTCGCGCGTCCTGATGGCTCCGGCCAAGCCGGGTACCGGCGTGATCGCCGGTGGCGCAATGCGCGCAATCTTCGAGGTGATGGGCGTGACCGACGTGGTCGCCAAGTCGACCGGTTCGTCGAACCCGTACAACCTGGTTCGCGCAACCCTCGACGGTCTGGCGAAGATGAGCACTCCGGCTGACATCGCTGCCAAGCGCGGCAAGTCGGTCGAAGAGATCCTGGGTTAAGGGGAATTACCATGGCAAACACCATCAAAGTCAAGCTGGTCAAAGGCCTGATCGGTACCCGTCAGGATCACCGCGCCACCGTGCGCGGTCTGGGTCTGCGTCGTGTCAACTCGGTTTCCGAGCTGCAGGACACCCCGGCGATCCGCGGCATGATCAACAAGGTCAACTACCTCGTGAAAATTGTCGACTAAGCCGCGGCTTGGTTAACGGAGAAAACAATGCAACTCAATACCATTCAACCTGCTGACGGCGCCAAGCACGCTAAGCGTCGCGTCGGTCGCGGTATCGGCTCGGGCCTGGGCAAGACTGCCGGCCGTGGTCACAAAGGTCAGAAATCGCGTTCGGGCGGCTTCCACAAAGTCGGTTTCGAAGGCGGCCAGATGCCTCTGCAGCGTCGTCTGCCGAAGCGCGGCTTCAAGTCCCTGAACGCTACGTTCAAGGCTGAAGTCCGTCTGTCGGACCTGAACAACCTGGCCGTCGGCGATGTCGACATCCTGGTGCTGAAGCAAGCCGGTGTGCTGCCGGTCGTCGCTCGCGATGTGCGCGTGATCCTGTCGGGTGAAATCACCAAAGCGGTGAACCTGAAAGGCATCAAAGCCACCGCTGGCGCGAAGGCAGCGATCGAAGCAGCTGGCGGTTCGGTCGCCTAAACGCGGCCGCTGCCTGATCGGAGCAAAAATTGGCGACTAATTCACAACTTGGTAAAAGTGCCGCATCCGGTTTCCCCTGGGGCCGGTTGTGGTTCCTGCTTGGGGCATTGGTCGTGTACCGTATCGGCGCTCACATCCCGGTCCCCGGGATTGATCCCGCCGCTATGGCCAACCTGTTCAAGCAGAACGAGCGCGGCATCCTGGGCATGTTCAACATGTTCTCGGGCGGCGCGCTGTCCCGCTTTGCCGTGTTCGCTCTCGGTATCACGCCTTACATTTCGGCTTCGATCATCATGCAGCTGGCATCGATCGTCTCGCCGCAGTTGGAGGCGCTGAAGAAGGAGGGCGAAGCCGGCCGCCGCAAGATCACCCAGTACACCCGTTACTTCACGGTTGCACTGGCGTTGTTCCAGGCGTTCGGCATCGCGGTCTGGCTGGAGTCCCAGCAAGGCCTCGTGCTCGATCCGGGCATGGGCTTCCGCTTCGTGACCGTCGTGACCCTGCTGACCGGCACCATGTTCCTCATGTGGCTGGGTGAGCAGATCACGGAACGTGGTCTTGGCAACGGTATCTCGATCATCATTTTTGCCGGTATCGCGGCCGGTCTGCCGAGCGCACTGGGTAATCTGTTCACCCTGGTGTCGCAAGGTTCGATCAGCAGCATTTCCGCAATCTTCATCGTGATCCTGGTGGCCCTGGTGACCTACGCAGTCGTGTTCGTGGAACGCGGCCAGCGCAAGATCCTGGTGAATTACGCGAAACGCCAGGTCGGTAACAAGATCTACGGTGGCCAAACCAGCCACCTGCCGCTGAAGCTGAACATGGCCGGTGTGATTCCGCCGATCTTCGCTTCGTCGATCATCCTGTTCCCGGCCACGATCGTCGACTGGCTCACGCGTGGCAAGGACTCCTCGAGCCCGTTCGTCGGGTTCCTGAAGGACCTGGCTGCCTCGCTGAGCCCGGGCGAACCGATCCATGCGTTGCTGTATGCGGTGGCGATCGTGTTCTTCTGCTTCTTCTATACGGCGCTGGTATTCAACAGCAAGGAAACGGCGGACAACTTGAAGAAGAGCGGTGCATTCGTTCCGGGCATCCGTCCGGGCGAGCAAACTGCGCGCTACATCGACAAGATCCTGATGCGCCTGACCCTCGCCGGTGCGGTCTACATCACCCTGGTGTGCCTGCTGCCGGAGTTCATGACGTCGTACTGGAAAGTTCCAGTGTATTTCGGCGGCACCTCACTGCTGATCGTAGTGGTGGTGACCATGGACTTCATGGCACAAGTGCAGAACTACGTCATGTCGCAGCAATACGAATCGCTGCTGCGCAAGGCGAATTTCAAGGGCGGGATCCCGTCGCGTTAAGCGGCGTGATACCCAGAAGTGGAATAGACCGAATGGCAAAAGACGACGTCATCCAAATGCAAGGGGAGATTCTCGAGAATCTCCCGAACGCGACCTTTCGCGTAAAGCTGGAAAACGGGCACGTGGTGTTAGGACATATCTCGGGCAAGATGCGGATGAACTACATTCGCATTTTACCTGGCGACAAGGTAACGGTAGAATTGACCCCTTACGACTTGTCCCGGGCCCGCATCGTGTTCCGCACCAAGTAAAAACTGATTTCGAATTGATAAGAGAGTGCAAAAATGAAAGTTAACGCTTCAGTCAAGCGGATCTGCCGCAACTGCAAGATCATCAAGCGTAAAGGCGTGGTCCGCGTGATCTGCGTCGAGCCGCGTCACAAGCAGCGTCAAGGTTAATACGAGGAATAACGAATGGCACGTATTGCAGGGGTCAACGTCCCCAATCATCAGCACACCGTCATCGGCCTGACGGCGATCTACGGCATTGGCCGTACCCGTTCGCAGCAGATCTGCGCAGCGACCGGCGTTGCTACCAACAAGAAGGTCAAGGACCTGGACGACAACGAACTGGAAAAGCTGCGTGAGCAGGTTGGCAAGTTCGTGGTCGAAGGCGATCTGCGCCGCGAACTGTCCATGAACATCAAGCGTCTGATGGACCTGGGCTGCTACCGCGGCATGCGTCACCGTAAGGGCCTGCCGGTCCGCGGTCAGCGTACCCGTACCAATGCACGTACCCGCAAGGGCCCGCGCAAGGCCGCTCAATCGCTGAAGAAATAATCTAGGAACCGACAATGGCTAAGCAACAAAGCAGCGCGGCAGCAGCACGCATCCGCAAGAAGGTCAAGAAGAACGTCGCCGAAGGCATCGCACACGTCCACGCGTCGTTCAACAACACCATCATCACGATCACCGATCGTCAGGGCAATGCTCTGTCGTGGGCAACTTCCGGCGGTGCTGGCTTCAAGGGTTCGCGTAAATCGACCCCGTTCGCGGCTCAGGTCGCAGCTGAAGCAGCCGGCAAGGTCGCTCAGGAATACGGCGTGAAGAACCTGGAAGTGCGCATCAAGGGCCCGGGCCCGGGCCGTGAATCGGCTGTGCGCGCGCTGAACAACCTGGGTATCAAGATCACCGAGATCCAGGACGTGACGCCGGTGCCGCACAACGGCTGCCGTCCGCCGAAGCGCCGTCGTATCTAATCCGACTGGCGGGTTCGCCCGCCTGTTGTTGATACGCGACGAGATCGTCGTCAAAGAATCGCCGGAGCAGTGAATCCAGAAATGGGTTATACTGCCCGGCTATTGTCGCCTTGCGTCGTCTCGATGCAGGGTTTTTGTAAGCCACGTCCAGTCTCATGCAGAACTGGACTAGCGCCTGTTGCGTTCGCATTCATTCGTATCGCATCCGGGGCGTGATCATTCAAACAAAGGAAGTTTAACGTGGCACGTTATATTGGACCAAAAGCAAAACTGTCGCGCCGTGAAGGCACCGACCTGTTCCTGAAGAGCGCACGCCGCTCGCTCGACTCCAAGTGCAAACTGGACGTCAAGCCGGGCCAGCACGGCGTCAAGTCGGGCCAGCGTACCTCGGACTACGGCAACCAGCTGCGTGAAAAGCAGAAGGTCAAGCGCATGTACGGCATCCTGGAGCGCCAGTTCCGCCGTTACTTCGCCGAAGCGTCGCGCCGCAAGGGCAACACCGGCGAAACCCTGCTGAAGCTGCTGGAAGCCCGTCTCGACAACGTCGCTTACCGCATGGGCTTCGGCTCGACCCGCGCCGAAGCGCGCCAGCTGGTCAGCCACAAAGCCTTCACCGTGAACGGCCAGGTCGTGAACATCGCTTCGTTCCAGGTCAAGACCGGCGACGTCGTTGCTGTCCGCGAAAAGGCCAAGAAGCAGACCCGTATCGTCGAAGCGCTGTCGCTGGCTGAACAAGTCGGCATGCCGAGCTGGGTGTCGGTCGATTCGAAGAAGATGGAAGGCACCTTCCGCTCCTTCCCGGAGCGTAACGAGATCGCTGCCGACGTCAACGAAGCACTGATCGTCGAACTGTACTCGCGTTAATTGACAAATCGGGCGGCGCGCCGGCCGATTTGTCATCCCCGCGACGGCGGGGACCCAGGTTTGGCTGTGCAGTGTTAGCCCGAACTTGGGTTCCCGCCTCCGCGGGAACGACGGGCGCCGTCCCGTCAAACACAGAATTCGCTGTACCCGCCCGCCATCGCAGCGGGCGTTTCTACTGATGCCATCAGCCTTATCGGTGTAACGAGCCGAGGGTATTGATAAAGGACCTTTCATGCAAAATAGTCTGTTGAAGCCACGTATCATCGATGTCGAAGCGCTCGGTGCCGGTCACGCCAAAGTCGTGATGGAGCCGTTCGAACGTGGTTATGGCCATACGCTGGGCAACGCGCTGCGCCGCGTGCTGCTGTCGTCGATGATCGGCTACGCGCCGACCGAAGTGACGATCGCCGGCGTCGTGCACGAGTACTCGTCGCTGGATGGCGTGCAGGAAGACGTGGTCGACCTGCTGCTGAACCTGAAGGGTGTCGTGTTCAAGGTCCACAACCGCGACTCCGTGACGCTGACCCTGAAGAAGGAAGGCGAAGGCCCCGTCCTGGCATCGGACATCGACCTGCCGCACGACGTCGAACTGATCAACCCGGAACACGTGATCGCTCACCTGACCGCCGGCGGCAAGCTGGACATGCAGATCAAGGTCGAGAAAGGCCGCGGCTATGTGCCGGGTAACGTGCGCCGCCTGTCGGAAGACACCAACAAGACCATCGGCCGCATCATCCTGGACGCGTCGTTCTCGCCGGTCCGTCGCGTGTCCTACGCCGTGGAATCGGCTCGTGTCGAACAGCGTACCGACCTGGACAAGCTGATCATCAACATCGAGACCAACGGCGTCATCACCCCGGAAGAAGCGATCCGCCAGTCGGCACGCGTGCTGGTCGACCAACTGAATGTGTTCGCCGCCCTGGAAGGCACCGAAGCCGCTGCGGAAGCCCCGTCGCGCGCTCCGCTGGTCGATCCGATCCTGCTGCGTCCGGTGGACGACCTGGAACTGACCGTCCGTTCGGCAAACTGCCTGAAGGCCGAGAACATCTACTACATCGGCGACCTGATCCAGCGTTCGGAAAACGAACTGCTGAAGACCCCGAACCTGGGCCGCAAGTCGCTGAACGAGATCAAGGAAGTCCTGGCATCCCGTGGCCTGACCCTGGGCATGAAGCTGGAAAACTGGCCGCCGGCAGGTCTGGAAAAGTAATTTGCAGTACCCGCCCGCGCAATTCGGCGCGGGCGTTTTATTCAAACTTTGAACCGGTCCGCGTTCCTGCAATTTGCCTGAACGATCGAAGAACTGGAATATAAAACTCGAAAGGATTTACCATGCGTCACCGTCACGGCCTCCGTAAGCTGAACCGTACTTCGTCCCACCGCCTGGCCATGCTGCGCAACATGACCGTTTCGCTGCTGCGTCACGAAGCGATCAAGACCACCGTTCCGAAAGCCAAGGAACTGCGCAAAGTCGTCGAGCCGATCATCACCCTGGGCAAGAAAGACACCCTGGCAAACAAGCGTCTGGCATTCGCCCGCCTGCGCGACCGTGAAATCGTTCAGAAGCTGTTCGCCGACATCGGCCCGCGCTTCGCGAACCGCAACGGCGGCTACACCCGTATCCTGAAGATGGGCTTCCGCGTTGGCGACAATGCACCGATGGCCTACGTCGAGCTGACCGACCGTCCGGAAGTCGGCGTCGACGAAAACGCACCGACCGCCGAGTAATCGTCAGTCAGCGTTTGAAAAAACCAGGCCTCGTGCCTGGTTTTTTTTCGCCCGTGCATCGCCGGCACACCCGGTGTACCATGCTGCTGGCTAAACCAATCCCTGTGCCCATGCTCCGATTCCTGCTTTCCCTGATCGCCTGCACCTTCCTGCTCGCGCCCGCGTACGCGGACGACGACTTCCTGCCGCCCGAACAGGCCTTCAAGTTCTCGGCTCGCATGGTCGATCCGCACACGGCCGAGGTCAGCTATGCGATCGCCGACGGCTACTACATGTACCGCGAGCGCTTCAAGTTCACGGCCGCCGGCGCCAGACTGGGCGAGCCGCAGGTCCCGCCGGGCAAGGTCAAGTTCGACGAAACCTTCAACAAGGACGTCGAGACCTACCACCACAGCGTGGCGATCCGCATTCCGGTGCAGGGAGAAGGTCCGTTCACCCTGACCGCCACCGGCCAGGGCTGCGCCGACAAGGGCCTGTGCTATCCGCCGCAGGACGCCAGCATCCGCCTGGTGGCCGCCGGCGGCGGGGCAGGGCAGGCGCAACCGCAGATGAGCCTGCCTGCCGGCCAGCAAGCCGCCGGTCCGCTCGGTTCGGCGCCGGCCGCCGAAGGCGCAAGCGGCTTCACGCTGCCGGGCCAGTCGGCGCCGCCGGCGGCATCCCGGCCCGCAGCCGTCGGCTCATCCACGATCGAACCGGCGCCGGCGAGCGGTGCCGCGCCTGCGGCCGCACCGGCGA
>NZ_JBFRFV010000048.1:0-21135 GCF_052115005.1 Massilia sp. 2TAF26 | reverse complement strand
CCGCCGCGCCCGCACCGGCAGCCCCGGCCCCGGCTCCGGCCGCCGCACCGGCACCGGCCGCCGCACCGGCAGCATCGGAAGGCCCGGCCCCGAGCTTCGCCAGCGCCCACGCATCGCCGTCCGTGCGCAAGTTCGCGCGTGAACTCGGCGTCGACCTGGGCAAGGTCAAGGGCAGCGGTCCGAAAGGCCGCATCACCCAGCAGGACGTGCAGGGCTTCGTGAAGGGCGTGATGGCCGCGGGCCCGACCGCCGCACCGGCAGCAGCCGGCGGTGGCGCAGGCATGAACCTGCTGCCGTGGCCGTCGCTGGACTTCAGCAAGTTCGGCCCGACCGAAACCCAGCCGCTGTCGCGCATCAAGAAGATCTCCGGCCCGAACCTGCACCGCAACTGGGTCATGATCCCGCACGTCACGCACTTCGAAGAAGCCGACGTGACCGACCTGGAACAGTTCCGCGTCGACTCCAACGCCGCGTACGCGAAAGCCAAGTCGCCGGTCAAGCTGACCATGCTGGCCTTCGTGATCAAGGCGTCGGTCGCCGCGCTGAAGAAGTTCCCGGCATTTAACGCCTCGCTGGACGAGCCGAACGGCGCGCTGATCCTCAAGCAGTACTACAACATCGGCTTCGCGGCGGACACGCCGAACGGGCTGGTGGTCCCGGTGATCAAGGACGCCGACAAGAAATCGGTCTCGCAGATCGCCACCGAGATGGGCGAGCTGTCCGCGCAGGCGCGCGAAGGCAAGCTGTCGCCGGCCAACATGCAGGGCGCGACCTTCACCATCTCGTCGCTGGGCGGCATCGGCGGCACCAACTTCACGCCGATCATCAACGCACCGGAAGTGGCCATCCTGGGCCTGTCCAAGTCGGCCATGAAGCCGGTCTGGGACGGTTCGGCCTTCCAGCCGCGCCTGATGCAGCCGATCGCGCTGTCCTACGATCACCGCGTGATCGACGGCGCCGGTGCGGCCCGCTTCGCCGCCTACCTGGCCGACGTCCTGGCCGACCTGCGCAAGACGCTGCTGTAAGGAGCCGACAAGATGAGCACCGTTGAAGTCAAAGTCCCGAATATCGGCGATTTCAAGGACGTCGAGATCATCGAACTGATGGTCAAGCCGGGCGATACCATCAAGGTCGACCAGTCGCTGGTGACCGTGGAGTCCGACAAGGCCAGCATGGAGATCCCGTCGACCCACGCCGGCGTCGTGCAGGAACTGAAGGTCAAGGTCGGCGACAAGGTGAACGAAGGTTCGCTGCTGCTGACCGTGTCGGAAGAAGCCGGGGCAGGCGCTGCACCGGCCGCGGCCCCGGCCCCGGCTGCCGCCGCCGCACCTGCGGCCCCGGCCGCGCCGGCTGCCGAGCAGAAGCCGGCCGCGCCCGCCGCGCCGATCCCGAACGCGGCCAGCTACAGCGGCCAGGTCGACGTCGAATGCGAAATGATGGTGCTGGGCGCGGGCCCCGGCGGCTACTCGGCCGCCTTCCGCTCCGCCGACCTCGGCATGAACACCGTGCTGGTCGAGAAGTACGCGACCCTGGGCGGCGTCTGCCTGAACGTGGGCTGCATCCCGTCCAAGGCGCTGCTGCACGTGGCCCACATCATGGACGAGACCGCGCACATGGCCGACATCGGCGTCAGCTTCGCCGCGCCCAGCGTCGACATCGACAAGCTGCGCGCCTACAAGGACAAGGTCATCAAGACCATGACCGGCGGCCTGGCCGGCATGGCCAAGGCGCGCAAGGTCAACGTGGTGCAGGGCGTCGGCAAGTTCCTGAGCCCGAACCACATCGAAGTGACCGGTCCTGACGGCGCCAAGAAGGTGGTCCAGTTCCAGAAGGCGATCATCGCGGCCGGTTCCGCGGTCGTGAAGCTGCCCTTCGTGCCGGAAGATCCGCGCATCGTCGATTCGACCGGCGCGCTGGAGCTGCGCCAGGTACCGAAGCGCATGCTGGTGATCGGCGGCGGCATCATCGGCCTCGAGATGGCAACCGTGTACTCGACCCTGGGTGCGCGCATCGACGTGGTCGAGATGATGGACGGCCTGATGCAGGGCGCGGACCGCGAGGCCGTCAAGGTCTGGCAGAAGTTCAACGCCCACCGCTTCGACAACATCATGTTGAAGACCAAGACCGTCGGCGTGGAAGCGCTGCCGGAGGGTATCAAGGTGAGCTTCGAAGCAGCGGAAGCGGGCCAGCCGGCGCCGGAAGCCCAGGTCTACGACCTGGTGCTGGTGGCCGTGGGCCGCAGCCCGAACGGCAAGAAGATCGGCGCCGAAGCTGCCGGCGTGGCAGTCACCGACCGCGGCTTCATCCCGGTCGACGGCCAGATGCGCACCAACGTGCCGCACATCTTCGCGATCGGCGACCTGGTGGGCCAGCCCATGCTGGCGCACAAGGCCGTGCATGAAGCGCATGTGGCCGCCGAAGCCGCGCACGGCGAGAAGGCCTTCTTCGACGCCAAGGTGATCCCGTCGGTGGCCTACACCGATCCGGAGGTGGCATGGGTCGGCCTGACCGAAGACGAAGCCAAGGCCAAGGGCATCAAGGTCGAGAAGGGCCACTTCCCGTGGGCCGCCTCGGGCCGCGCCGTGGCCAACGGCCGTTCGGAAGGCTTCACCAAGCTGCTGTTCGACGCCGAGACCCACCGCATCGTCGGCGGCACAATCGTCGGCACCAACGCCGGCGACATGATCGGCGAGATCGCCCTGGCGATCGAGATGGGCGCGGACGGCGTGGACATCGGCAAGACCATCCACCCGCACCCGACCCTGGGCGAGTCGATCGGCATGGCGGCGGAAGCCTACGAAGGCGTCTGCACCGACCTGCCGCCACCGCGCAAGCGTTGATCTGCCAACTGGCTGCTGTACCGAAAACCGGAACCGTGTTCCGGTTTTTTTATGGGCGCTTACATCCCGAGGAGCTTGATCAGCTCGAAGGTGACGAGTCCCAGGCCCAGCAGCGACACCAGGAAGATGGCGGCCACCTTGACGCCTGCGCGCAGCACTGCGCGTGCCTCCTTCTTCTTGTCCTTATCCTTCTTCCCCTGATCGTAATGCCACTTGATGGCGAAGAACATGCCCGTGGCGAGCACGAGAAACTTGAATATGACGAAGACGATTGGAATCCAGTCCATGATTTGCCGATGCAGATGAGAGATGAGAGATGAGAGATGAGAAAACGCCAGCGACCGCCGTGCAAGGATGGTATTACTGCAGGTTCTGAGGCATTCTACTTAAAAGCAATTTCCATACATTGAGACAAAATGTCCCAGTTGAGAACCATACAAGATGAGGATCTGCCAATCTGGTTGCCGCGACTGGCCGGGAACAAGGGGCCACGTTTCCTGCAGATTGCGGATGCCTTGCAGGCGGCGGTGGCGGACGGATCGCTGAAACCGGGCGACCGTCTGCCTCCGCAGCGCCAGTTGGCGGCACAGCTGGACGTCGACCTGACGACGATCACGCGCGCCTACGACGAAGCCAGGCGCCGCAACTTGCTGGAGGGTCGCGGCGCCCGAGGCACTTATGTCGCGGCGCCGAAAGTCGAATTGACCTCGATTCTCGACCTGAGCATGAATACCCCGCCACCGCCGGATGGCGTGGACTTCGACGACATGTTGAAACAGGGTTTGTCTCAAGTATTGATGAGGGCAGATAATGAATTGTTGATGACCTACCACCTGGGCGGGGGAAGCGATGCCGACCGCAAGGCTGGCGCCAAATGGCTCGAACCGATGTTTGGACATCTGGATTCTCGCCAGCTCGTTGTCTGTCCGGGTGCGCAAGCGGCGATCGCCGCATTGATCCTTGCGCTGACGGAGCCTGGCGGTGTCATCCTGGCAGAGCCAACGACTTATCCCGGCTTGCGCGCCGCAGCGACCCAGTTCGGCCGGCACCTCATCGCGGTGGAAGCGGACCAGCACGGGATGGTGCCCGAGATGCTGGAGGAAGCGTGCCGCCAGCACAAGCCCGGGCTGGTCTATCTCAATCCGACCCTACAGAACCCGACCGCCATCACCATGCCGGAACGCCGGCGCAAGGAACTCGCCGGCATCGCGAAGCGCTGCAATGTACGCGTCGTCGAGGACGATCCCTACTGGCTCCTTGCCGATGCCCCGCCACCACCTGTTGCCGCGTTTGCCCCGGAACAGGTGGTCTACATTTCGACCCTGTCGAAATGCCTGACGCCGGGCTTGCGGGTTGCCTTCGTGCTCGTACGCGACCCGTACGAACGCGAACGCTTCCTGGCCGCGCTACGATCATTCGCGCTGATGGTCGCTCCCCTGACGGCCGCACTGGCCACTCAGTGGATCGTCGACGGTTCGGCCAACGGATTGATGGAAGGCGTACGGAGGGAGGCGCGCCTGCGCCACCGGATGGCTCGGGATATCCTGGCGGGACGGTACAGCGGCTTTGGTGACGGCCTCCATGTATGGCTCGAGCTGCCGGCGTATTGGAACTCCTCGCAGCTTGCGCGTGCGGCCGACAGAGAGGGCATCGCAGTCACGCCGGCGGAGGCATTCGCGACCGGCAGCGGATCCGTGAATGCAATCCGGATCTCCTTGGGCAGCATCAAGGACCGTGGACGCTTGCAGGAGGGTCTTCAACGGCTGTCCCATCTGCTTGCGCGGCGGCCCGAGTCGTTCAGCGCCGCTGTGGTCTGACGGTAGAATATTCAGGAACCAGTATGGATGAGAATAAGCGAAACGAACTCGCTCGAATGGGCTGGGAAATACATGGGGCTGTTGAAGACGCTTACCTGTGCAATCCAGCCACAAGGAAGGCTCCCGCCGAATGGATGGAAAAACAGCGTTTGCTCCTGGCCGACATGGCTGTCCACTTGTTGCAAACTGCGATCATGCCGGGAACGATCGAGCTGGACAAACTGAAAAACAACCTGCATGCCATCCTGACTCTTGCGGACCAGTTCCTGCCTCATGCCGAGTTAAAAAAGGCGACCGAGAAGCTGTACGTCGAACGCTAATTCGATCAATGCGTGAGCTGCCGTACCTCGGCTCACGCATTTGAACGCCGAATCACTGCTCCTTCAAGGACCCTTCCTGCCGCCCCGACATCGAGGGCGGCGCCTGCCGCGGGTCGGCGCCCCAGGCCTTGTTCGGCTCCGGTCCCATGGTGAACACGAGTGTGCCGCCGCTCGCGATGTCGGCCTGGCTGAACCACGGCCTGGTCCAGGGCTTGCCGTTGAAGGTCGCGGACTGGATGTAGATGTTGCGGGCCGAGTTGTTGCGCGCAAGGATCTCGAACACCTTGCCATTGCCCAGGTGCAGGCGAACCTGGTCGAAGATCGGGCTGCCCAGGATGTAGTCGCCGGTCGAAGGATCGACCGGGTAGAAGCCCATCGCGCTCATGACATACCAGGACGAGGTCGAGCCCTGGTCGTCCATGCCGGGGTAGGCGTAGCCGCTGGCATCGCTGCCGTACAGCTGGTCGAGAATGCGGCGGACCAGCGCCTGCGTCTTCCAGGGCTGGCCGCTCCACGCATACAGGTAGGCCGCCTGCTGGTCCGGCTGGTTGCCCTGCACGTATTGCCCGATCATGCCGGTGCAGTCGCGGCAGATGCCCTTGGGCGTGTAGGGCGTGGAGAAGAAGGCGTCGAGCTTGGCGTTGAAGGCGTCGCGTCCGCCGAGCAGGTCGAGCAAGCCGTGCACGTCCTGCGGCACCAGCCACAGCGTGGACCAGCCCGAGGCTTCCTTCATCATGAAGTTGTAGTAGGGCTCGCCCGGGTCGAAGGGCGATATCCACTTGCCGTCCTCGGTGCGGCCGCGCATGAATCCCACCGAGGCATCGAACACGTTCCGGTAGTTGGCGGCGCGGCGCAGGAACATCTGCGCATCGTCAAGCTTGCCGAGCCGGCGCGCCATGTCGGACAGCGCGTAGTCATCCCAGGCATATTCCAGCGTCTTGGCGACGCCGGCCTTGCCACCCGCGTAGGGTGGGCTGGGATTGCCCGGCGGGATGATGTCCGAGATCCAGCCGTTCTGCATGTACTCGGCCAGGTAGCCGCGCGGGCCCTTGGGATCAAGCGCATTCTTGCGCAGATAGGCATACGCCGCGGCGTAGTCGAAGGGAATGCCGCGCCGCATTGCGCCGTCGTAGAGCAGCACTGCATGGTCGCCGTGGAAGGAGGTGTTCATGTAGCCGCGTTCACGGGCCATGTCGAGTTCGGAACGCATGATGTCCTGCACGACCTGCGGTTCGAGCAGCATCAGCAGCGCGATCTGGTTGCGACCCGTATCCCAGAACGGTACCGGCCCGTAGTGGTCGTAGGCGGCCGCTTCGGTATGGCCGGCGGCATCGGTGAAAGGCTCGCCCTTGCGCGCAACCAGCCACGGGCTGGCAAACGAGTGGTACAGCGTCGAATAGAACAGCATGCGCTGCTTCGGCGTGCCGCCGCTGACTTCGACGCGGTCGAACAGCTGTGCCCAGGCGGCACGCGCCTGTGTATGCACGCGCTCGAAATTCCAGTCCGAGACCTCGTCGCGCAGGCGCTGCTCGGCTTCGGCGGCGCTGTAGCCGTGGGCGATCCGCATCAGCACCTGCTCGCCCGCCCGCGTCGCGAACGTGAGGTAGGCGCCCGCATTGCCGCCGGATACGGTGCGCCGGCCGGCCTCGACGTCCTTGTCGCCGAGCACGCCCCACTGGCCCTCGTGGACCGCGCGGAAAGTGCCGAAGCCGGTGAATGGGCGCGAGAACTCCGCGACGAACCACGGGCCATCCGCGGCCGGGCCGCTGTCCTTGCGGGTGGCAAGGCCGACGATCTTGCGGTCGCCGACCACCTCCACCTTGCCGCCGGCGCGGCGCAGGTCGATGACGACGTTGGCGCGCTGGCTCGCCGGGAAAGTGAAGCGCATCAGGCTGGTCGATCGCGTCACCGTCAGTTCCACCTTCGTATGGAAGGTGGCCAGGTCGACCGCGTAATAGCCGGGCGAGGCTTTCTCGCTCGCCTTGTCGTAGTAAGCCTGCGTATAGCTCGGCGGCACGGTCCAGTCGCCCACCACCGGCATGACGATCGGCGCGGCCTGGGCGCCATAGGCCGAGCCCCCGCCGGTAAAGCCGATCATGGTCGGATTGGCATAGGCGTAGGAAGCGTCGACGCCCATGGGATAGCTGAGGTCGACGTTGACATTGACCGGTGCCGCCTCGGTCTTGCTTTGCGGGAGCCGCGCACCCGGCGACGTCAGCCCCGAATACAGCAGTTCGCCGGCTGGCGGCGCGTTGCCGATCAAGGCCGGTTGGTCGAGGGGGGCGGTGCCGACCAGGGGATTGGCCACATCGACGGCCGGCTTCGCGTGCGAAGGCACGCGGCCGCTTTGCGCGTGGGCGGCGCCGAAGCTGGCCAATGCCGCAATTGCGGCGGCCTGAATGACATGACGGCGGAGGTATCCGAGAGCTGCGTTCATGGCCTCTTCCAGTGCGGGGAAATCGATATTTATACAGAGGAAGCCGATGAGCTCAATAAAGTTTCAAATTTCCGGGCCAGTTTATTTTTGCTGACTAAACGAGCGCACTGGAAAGTGCCTGCTCACGCATCCCGTCCCCGGCCCCAGAAGCGCTCCATCGACAGATAGGTGTACGACGCCGTCCACCCGATCAGCAGCATGCCGTTCAGGGCCTCCAGCCCCGCCAGCAGGCGCAGGTCGCCATGCGGCAGCACGTCGCCGTAACCCAGGGTGGTATAGGTCTCGGCCGAAAAGTACAGGCAGCGCGTGAAGGGCAGGTGGCCCGGTTCGCCCATGCTGCCGACGCCGAAGGCGGTGGCGAGCAGGTAGTAGGCGCCGCCATACAGCAGGATCTCGGTGAAGTGCGCAGCGAAGGCGCCGAAGATGACGAAGACCAGCTGCAGGCGCGGCTGCACGCGCAGGGCCGGCAGCAAGGCGGTCAGCAGGCGCAGCACCTCGTAGTGGATGAAGGTCGTGGCGACCAGCAGGAACAGGCAAGTGACAGCAGCAATTTCCATGGAGTTCGTGCGGGAGCTGAGGAGCCGCCAGCTTAGCGTGCGGCGGTGGCAGGCGGCGCAGCGCATGGGATGCGCATTCCGTCCTGCGGACATTCATGATTGCTGCTCTAATATCGCTTTCGTTCGCTGTCGGATAAAGGAGCATTCACATGACCATCGGATTCATCGGCCTCGGTGCCATGGGCCAGCACATGGCCGCCAACCTGTTGCGTTCTGGCCAGCCGGTCCACGTCTGGAACCGCAATCCGGAGCCGGTGCGGCTGCTTGCGGCCAAGGGCGCCAAGCCGGCCGTCACGGCCGCCGAGTGCGGCATCGCCGACGTCGTCTTCAGCATGCTGGCCGACGACAATGCGACCCGCGCCGTGATGATCGACGGCGGCGTGCTGGATGCGATGGCGCCGGGCAGCATTCACGTCAACATGGCCACGGTCTCCGTCGCCTTCGCGCGCGAGATGGCGGCCCTGCACATGGAGAAGGGCATCGGCTACGTCGCGGCGCCCGTGCTGGGCCGCGTGGACGTGGCCGAAGCCGGCAAGCTGAATATCCTCGCCGGCGGCGCCGACGAACTGGTCGACCGCGTGCAGCCGCTGCTCGCGCTGATGGGCCAGAAGACCTGGCGCTTCGGCGACGCGCCGGAACAGGCAAACGCGGTCAAGCTGGCCTGCAACCTGACCCTGGCCTGCGCGATCGAAGCGATGGGCGAAGGGGCGGCGCTGGCCGGCGCGCACGGCATCCCGGCCGCCGGCTTCATCGACCTGATCACGACCACCTTGTTCGCCGGTTCGCCCGTGTACAAGGGCTATGGCGGCATGATCGCCGAGCAGCGCTACAGCCCCGCCGGGTTCAAGCTCTCGCTGGGCCAGAAGGACGTGCGGCTGGCGGTGGAGGCAGGGCAGGGCAAGGGCTTGCCGCTGGCCTTCGGCGACAGCCTGCTCGGCGTGCTGAAGGAAGCCGTCGATCATGGCGACGCCGATCTCGACCTGGCCGCCCTCGGCAAGAACGCCGCCCGCCGCGGCAAGCTGGCCTGACTACGGGACGCACGGAACATATATGGAAAAACTGATCGCAGAGCTGGCGCGCCTCTACCTGGCGCCCGAGTCCGTGACCCGCGAGGTCCTGGCGTCCCACATCCTCGGCAGGACCACCCTCGCCATCAAGCTGACGACGGCGGATGGCCTGGTGCGCGCGCTGGCCATTCCCTTCCGTAAGATCTTCGGCGATGGCGAGGCCGGCCACTGGGACCGCCTGTGCGTGGTGGCGAATGCCCTGCAGGCCGAACTCGGGCTGCCGGCGCCGGCGGTGAGCATCGACGGCGCCAGCGCCTACCGCCTGTGGCTGTCGCTGGAGACGCCGGTGCCGGCCGGGGAGGCCCAGGACTTCCTCGAACTGCTGCGCAAGACCTATTTTCCTGGTGTCGAGCTGGCGCCGGACGCCGCCACCGCGCCGGTCTACCTGCCGCCCTGCCTGAATCCGCGCAGCGGCAAGTGGGCCGCCTTCATCCATCCCGGCATGGGCGCGTCCTTTGCCGAGGAATCGGGGCTGGAGGTGACGCCGCCGCTGGCAGGGCAGGCCGGCTTCCTGGAGAGCGTGGAGAGCATTGCCGAGGACCAGTTCCGCAACGCCTTGCGCGCGCTTGAACGGCGTCAGGCGCCTGCAGCCGTCCCCGCAGCGGCACTGGCCGAGCCGGTATCGACGGCCGCGAGCGATGCGCTGGCAGCCGAAGCCTTCGTGCTGCAAGCCCAGGCAGGCGCGCCGGCGCCGGCCCCGGCCCGGCCCAAGGCCGCACCGGACGGCCTGCTGCTGAAGGACGCCACGCTCGAAGACATCGTGCGCCGCCTGCACGCGATGAATATCGAGCCGACCTTCCGCTTCCTGGCGCCGCGCTAATGGTGGGCCGGCCGCCATCCGCCTTCCGGACGCCCCGCCACGTCCGGTTCCGGCACCTCGCGTTCCAGTACGCCGCGGTACAGCACGCCGGCCAGGATCCCGCCCAGCAGTGGCGCCAGCCAGAACAGCCATAGCTGCGACAGCGCCCAGACGCCCGCGAACAGGGCCGGCCCGGTGCTGCGCGCCGGATTGACCGAGGTGTTGGTGACCGGGATGCTGATCAGGTGGACCAGGGTCAGCGCCAGGCCGATCGCCAGGCCGGCAAAGCCGACCGGTGCGCGGGTATGGGTGGCGCCGAGGATGACCAGCACGAACATGAAGGTCATCACGACTTCGGTGATCAGGGCCGAACCGAGCGAGTAGTTGCCGGGCGAGTGCTCGCCATAGCCGTTGGCGGCAAAGCCGGCCGTGGCATCGAAGCCGGGCTTGCCGCTGGCGATCGCGTACAGCACCGCGGCGGCCACGATGCCGCCCGCAACCTGGACCACGATGTAGGGCGCGATCTGGCGCGCAGGGAAGCGGCCGCCGGCCCACAACCCGACCGTCACCGCCGGATTGAAGTGGCCGCCCGAGATCGGTCCGAGCGCATAGGCGCCCGTCAGTACGGTCAGTCCGAAGGCCAGCGCGACCCCGGCCAGGCCGATGCCGACCTCGGGAAATTTTGCGGACAGCACGGCGCTGCCACAGCCGCCGAGCACCAGCCAGAAGGTGCCGATGAATTCGGCCAAATATTTTTGAAGCATGGCATTCTCCTCGTCACCGCAGGCGTGACGTGAATTCATTCTAGATGCCTGAAAGCGGGGCGCCAGCCGAATCTCTCGGCGGTATGCTCGAACCCTTGCGTGCGAAACCAGCTAAACTATTTTCACCATAACGAGGAGAAATGATGGCCCTGTCCCTGTCCAAAGCATCCGTGCCCGCCTTCGTGCGCGGCTTGAAAGTCCTGTCCGACCTGCTGAAGAAAGGCGAGGAACACGCCGCCCAGGCCGGCATCGCGCCCGAGGCGCTGTTGGGCGCGCGCCTGGCCGACGACATGCTGCCGCTGTCCGCCCAGGTCCAGCGCGCCAGCGATGCCTCCAAGTTCGCGGTACAGCGCCTCAGCGGCGGCGACGCCCCGAAGTTCGCCGACGACGAGACCAGCTTTGCGCAGCTGCAGCAGCGCATCGCGAATACGATCGATTATCTGGAGGGCGTGGATGGCGCCGAGGTCGATGCCGGAGAAGAGCGCGAAGTGAGCCTGAAGTTCGGCAGTTTCGGCGCCAGCTTCAGCGGCGAGAGCTACCTGCTGAGCTTCGCGCTGCCGAATTTCTACTTCCATGTCGTGACCGCCTACGACATCCTGCGCAACCAGGGCGTCAAGATCGGCAAGCTGGATTACCTGGGGCCGTTCGAGGCCCGGTAAAGGCTGCGCCGGCCGGGCGTTACATCTGCCTGAACAGCTCGGCGTAATTGCGGCTCACCACCAGCTCTTCCGGCCGGCCCTTGAGCTTGACCAGCAGCCGCCCGCGAAAGTCGGTGCGGGTGCCGGCCACATGATGGGCGGCGACGATGACGCCGCGGTGGATCTGCCAGAACTTCTGCTCGTCGAGCTGTTCGCGCAGCTGGCGCAGCGGGGTGCGGATCAGGTGTTCGCCGTCGGCGATGAAGACGCTGGTGTATTTGTCGTTGCTCTGGAAGTAGATGACTTCGTCGACCGCGATCAGGCGCGTCTCCTGGCCTTGCGCGGCGCGGATCCATTGCAGCGGTGCCGGCGCCGCCGCTGCCGGTGCGTTGGGGACGGGCACGCCGAGCTGGCGCAGCATAGCGGCCAGCTGGGCGGCCGTCTCCGGCGCGGGTGCCGATGCGGGGGACTGCGGCTGCTGCGCCAGCGTCTCCTTCAGGCGGTCTACGGCGCGCTGCAGGCGCTCCAGGCGGATCGGCTTGAGCAGGTAGTCGAAGGCTTCGCTGTCGAAGGCCTGCAGCGCGTACTGTTCGTGGGCGGTGGTGAAGACCACGCGTGGGGACGCGCCGCCGGCGCTCAGGCGGCTGGCCAGCTGCAGCCCGTTCAGGCCGGGCATCTGGATGTCGAGGAAGACGATGTCGGGCGCCAGCTCGTCGATCAGGCGCAGGGCCTCCACGCCGTTGGGCGCACGGCCGACCACCTTCAGGTCGGGCCAGGCCAGGGCGAGCTGCTCCTCGAGATAGGACAGCAGGTGGGGTTCGTCGTCGGCGAGCAGGGCGGTGGTCACGCTTGGTCCAGTGGTCGTGGCGGTGGCAGTGGCAGCAGCAGGCGCGAGGTCACGCCGCTGGGTTGATTTTCCAATAATTGTAGCTGAGCCTTGGGGCCGTGCAGGCTGCGCAGCCGCTCGCGCAGGTTCGACAGGCCGACGCCACCGCCGGACCGTGGCGGCGCGGCGCCCAGTCCCATGCCGTCGTCGCTGACCTCGACGGACAGGATGCCGGCGGCGCAGGCGGCGCGCACCAGAATCTCTCCGCCTTCCACCTTCGGCTCGATGCCGTGCATGACCGCGTTCTCGACCAGCGGCTGGATCAGCATCGGCGCGATTTTCATGTCGCGGCAGCCTTCGTCGGCCTCGATGCGCCAGCGCAGGCGCGGACCCATGCGCACCGCCAGCAGGTCGAGGTAGGCGGCGGCCAGGTCGAGCTCGGCGCCCAGAGTCGCCTGTTCGGCGCGGCTGGCGGCCAGGCTGGCGCGCAGGAAGTCGATCAGGCGTTCCAGCATGTGCCTGGCGCGATCGGGCTCGCTGCCGATCAGGCTGACCACGTTGGCCAGGGTGTTGTACAGGAAGTGCGGCTCGATCTGGGCCTGCAAGGTGCGCAGGCGGGCTTCGGCCAGCAGTTGTGCTGCCTCGGCGATCTGCTGCTGGTGCTGGGCGGCGGCGGTCTCGCGCGCCAGCCGGCGCTCGTTGGTGGCCAGGATCGCCATCGTGATGGCGGTGACCACCAGTCCCATCGGCAGGATGGGCGCCAGCGCGCCCTCGATCAGCAAGGCGCGGAATGGGTTGACGCCGCGCAGCAAGGCATCCGGCACGGTAAAGCCGAGCACGGCGCAGGATTCGATCAGCAGCACCTGGCAGGCGCGCATCGCCCACGAGCGTCGCGCGGCGGCGGCGGGGAAGGCGCGTCGCAGCAGCGCCAGCCCGCCATGGATCAGGAAGCCGATCGTATTCGAGGTCAGCAAGGTCATGCCCAGCAGTTTCGGGATGGGGACGGCGCTGCGCGCCCCCGTGAGCGCGAACAGGACCGTCAATGCTATGCCGATCAGGCTGCTCCACAGGGCCGTATAGACCAGGTTGCGCCGCGTCGACGCGGGCCAGCGCCGGAACAGGGCGAACATGTCCAGCGGGTGATTGGCACGGACGGGGTGGGTCGGCATCGTTTCTCCTTGTTGAGCAACCGGGAAGTTACCACAAGCCTTGGAACCTCAACGCAGGCTGGCGCTGACGGCGGCGCCATCGGCCGGCACCGTGAACCTGGCGGCCTCGAAGGAAGGCGGACCCATGAAGCCCTGGGCGTCCTTGCTGAAGGCCACCGCTTCGGTCGGCCGGCCCATGCGGTTGGTGTCCATGCGGCCGTTGCCGTTCGCATCGTGCAGGACCGAGAAGGCGTAGTCGCCCGGCGCCAGGTCCTTGAATACCACCGTGGTGCTGCCGGCGACGGCATCCACCGAGGTTTTGCGGACCGGCTGCTTCAGGTAGCCGGCGGCGCTGTCGTACAGCGCAACCATCAGCTGGCCGTCGTTGTTCTCGACGTTGTCGATGCGGATCGTGAGGTCGGCGGCCTGGGCGCCGGTGGCGCCGAGGATGAGGGCGAGGATGGCGCCGCGGATGGCGATGTGCATGCTGTGCTCCCTTGTTGTCGTTGTCGATGGGGGCACTCTAGGCAATCCGGCGCCCGGCCGCGGCGGCTTGCGACGAAGTGCGGCGGTATGGCGCGAAATGCAGGCAGGCGGCGCGAAATGAGAGGCAAACGCGGCAGGATAAAAAAAAGGCGCTGTTTGCATTAAGTGTTGAATCTGCCGAGCGCCGCTCTCAAAAAGGCGTCTGGACTGGCAATGCGCTGGCCATCCAGCGCCCAGCGCCAGCCGAAGTAGTGGCCCAGGTATCGGCTGGCGATGCCGCGGAACGGCAGCAGCCAGGTGCGCATCCGGCTGTGATAGGCGTTCACGTTCTGGATGTGCAGCGCACCGCGCTTTCGTTCGCCGGCGCTCGCGTTGATGGCCTCATGTGAAATCCCGACCTCCCGCGCGAATGCCGGGTAGGCCGCATGGCTATCGGTCACCAGCAGCACGTCGSGYGCCAGGCGCGGCCCCAGGTGTTGCAMCAGCTGCCGCTTGYTCACGCTGCCCTTGCCGGTCACGGCGTCGATGGTCTGGCCGCTGCGATCGCGYGCCACCAGGATGCACACTTGTTCACTCGAGATCCCGCGCTTTGTCGCCTTGCCGCCGCGTCTTCGTGGCGGACGATCGAGATGTCTGGACCCCTTGTGCGATTCGAGCACATACATCTCATCGGCTTCGGCGATGCCRCTCAGCCGTTGCGGCCGGTCATCCTTGCTCAAGGCCAGGAAACGGTGGCGCCATCGAAAGCTGGTCGCGCTGGCCACGCCGATCTCGCGCGCCGAGCGSCGCACGCTGCGGGAGTCGAGCATGCAGCCGAGATAGTCGAGCCAGTGCGCCTTGTGGCGCAGCCGCGCCAGCGGCGTGCCGCTGAGCAGGTTGAAGGTGCGATGGCAGCTACGGCAGCGGTAGCGCTGCAGTCCGTGCGCATGGCCGTGGCGATAGGGTTTGTCGGCCTGGCAGTGCGGGCAGCAGAGTGGCATGCCGGGCTGCTCGACGATCTCGAGTACACGGTCGAGGCCGGCCGCCGATTGCAGCAGGTCGAGCAGGCGGTCGCGTTGCCGCCGGGTCAGGCTGGACAGGCGTTGCAGGAACTGTTCGAACTGCCGTGCTTGCATGCTGCCTCCGTCAACGGTTCAGGTCGACATTGGACCGCAGGCTTGCAGAAAAAATTCCACACTTGGCGCGAACAGCGCCTTTTTTTTCACCCGTCGTTCCCGCTTTCGCGGAAATGACGTACATAGCAAAAAAAGAAGGCGCTGTTCGCGCTAAGTGTTGAATCTGCCGAGCGCCGCTCTCAAAAAGGCATCTGGACTGGCAATGCGCTGCCCATCCAGCGCCCAGCGCCAGCCGAAGTAGTGGCCCAGGTAACGGCTGGCGACGCCGCGGAACGGCAGCAGCCAGGTGCGCATCCGGCTGTGATAGGCGTTCACGTTCTGGATGTGAAGCGCACCGCGCTTTCTTTCGCCGGCCCTCGTATTGATGGCCTCATGTGAAATCCCGACCTCCCGCGCGAATGCCGGGTAGGCCGCATGGCTATCGGTCACCAGCAGCACGTCGCGCGCCAGGCGTGGCCCCAGGTGTTCCACCAGTTGCCGCTTGCTGACGCTGCCCTTGCCGGTCACGGCATCGATGGTCTGGCCGCTGCGATCGCGCGCCACCAGGATGCACACTTGTTCATTCGAGATCCCGCGCTTTGTCGCCTTGCCGCCGCGTCTTCGTGGCGGACGATCGAGATGTCTGGACCCCTTGTGCGATTCGAGCACATACATCTCATCGGCTTCGGCGATGCCACTCAGTCGTTGCGGGCGGTCATCCTTGCTCAAGGCCAGGAAACGGTGACGCCATCGAAAGCTGGTCGCGCTGGCCACGCCGATCTCGCGCGCCGAGCGGCGCACGCTGCGGGAGTCGAGCATGCAGCCGAGGTAGTCGAGCCAGTGCGCCTTGTAGCGCAGCCGCGCCAGCGGCGTGCCGCTGAGCAAGTTGAAGGTGCGGCCGCAGCTACGGCAGCGGTAGCGCTGCAGTCCGTGCGCATGGCCGTGGCGATAGGGTTTGTCGGCCTGGCAGTGCGGGCAGCAGAGTGGTGTAGCGGGTTGCTCGACGATCTCGAGTACACGCTCGAGGCCGGCCGCCGATTGCAGCAGGTCGAGCAGGTGGTCGCGCTGGCGCCGCGTCAGGCTGAACAGGCGTTGCAGGAACTGTTCGAACTGCCGTGCTTGCATGCTGCCTCCGTCAACGGTTCAGGTCGACATTGGACCGCAGGCTTGCAGAAAAAATTCCACACTTGGCGCGAACAGCGCCAAAAAGAAGGCCACCGAGGCATGCGCCCACAGTGGCCTTCGACCAGGGATCGGTACGTCGAAGCTTACAGTCCTGCCACGGTATCGCCGGACTGGCTGGCGCCACGTGCGGCTTCGATGGCGGCGTTGTCGACCTTGGACGGGGCCGGCGCGGATTTCTGGGCCAGTTGCGGCGCAGGGGTGGACGGCGTGAAGATCGGCACGTTCTTGCCGCTCGCGACCTGCTTCAGGCGGCGGTACTCGGCCAGCACCTTGTTGCCGTAGCCCGAGTCGTCCTCGAAGGCGGCGGCGCCGACGTAAGTCTTCAGGCCGCCTTCCACGGAACCGGTGCGGGTCACGTAGTCCTTCAGGATCTGGGCGCCGACACGGATGTTGGCCACCGGATTCAGGGCGGCCTGCTTGCCGCCGACTTCGTCGAACTTGTCGCTGTGGACCTTCGACATCACCTGCATCAGGCCCTGCGCGCCCATCGGGCTTTCCGCGAAGGGATTCAGGCCCGATTCGATCGCCATCACGGCCAGGATCAGCAGCGGGTCGAGCTTGATCTCGTGCGCGGTGCTGTAAGCGGTGGCGACCAGCATGTTGGCGGCGTCACCGGCAACCCGGTAGCGGCGCGACAGCCATTCGGTCACGTACTTCTGCTGGCGCGTGGCGCGCACGCCCTGCTTGTCGTCGCTGTTGGCGATTTCGACGGCCTCGGCGCCTTTGGCGGCCTGGGCTTGCACTGGGGCAGCCGCGACCTGCACGGTCTGCTGCGGGCTCAGGAAGTCCGACACCCGTTTTGCCAGATCGGGGCGGTTGTACAGCAGGGCAATCATTGCTACTGCAGATAGACCAAATACGGTCAGGGTATGTTGTGCGGTCGTTACGATACCGCGTGCCGCTTTCGTCACGGAAGACCACGTGACTGGCTGGCTGGCCATCTGTTGGACAAGCTTTGCGCTCGTGCCGATGAATCGATGGATCATCGTTTCTCCTTTGTCGCGGAAAAAGCGGCCCCGTGCGGCGACAAAGCGCTGCTGTTCAGGGTACTAATGCCGTGCATCAGAAACCGTCCGTCGCCGCGTATAGCGGTCGAGGAACGCCGTCATTGCTTGCTACAGCCGGGCAGCGCTGCGATGGAGGTGCCCGGTGGCTAACAACTGTCTCGGGGTTGGTAGGACAGACGTCCTGAGAAAACACTCCTAAATAATGTCGTTGGGGCCCCGACCCCGTGAAATAATGAGACCGGCTAAAATCACGTCCTGGACGGGCCTGTCTCACTTGGTAGGCCGGATTGTAGAAGCTGGTTTATATCAAGTCAATACTAGCACTATCGTGCGTTATAACTTTTATGTCTAACGTTTTCTGACTGACTCATCAATTCTTTGGCAAATCAACTACTTGCCGTCGATTGTTAGCCAAGCTCAAAAGATGTAAAAAAGAATGAAAAAATAGATGAACTATTCGGATTTGCGAGATTTTATTGCCAAGTTGCAAGGGATTGGCGAATTAAAGCGTATTTCGGTGCCCGTATCGCCGAACCTTGAGATGACCGAAATCTGCGACCGGACCCTCCGTGCCGCCGGGCCTGCTCTCCTATTTGAACAGCCGACCGGCTACAAGGTTCCCGTGCTCGGCAACCTGTTTGGCACACCGCAACGGGTGGCATTGGGCATGGGGGCCGATAACATTGCTGAGCTCAGGAAGATCGGCCACGTGCTGGCGCGCCTGAAGGAACCGGAGCCTCCCAAGGGCTTCAAGGACATCATGGACCTGGGCTCGCTCGTGAAGGCGGTTTGGGATATGTCGCCGAAGGAAGTGAAGGGCGCGCCCTGCCAGGAAATCGTCTGGGAGGGCAAGGACGTCGACCTCGGACGCCTGCCGATCCAGCATTGCTGGCCGGGCGACATCGCTCCCCTGATCACCTGGGGCCTCGTGATTACCAAGGGCCTGCACAAGAAGCGGCAGAACCTGGGCATCTACCGCCAGCAGGTGCTGGGGCCGAACAAGGTCATCATGCGCTGGCTGGCGCACCGCGGCGGCGCCCTCGATTTCCGTGAGCACTGCATCGCCAACCCCGGCAAGCCCTATCCGGTGGCGGTGGCGCTGGGCGCCGACCCGGCCACCATCCTGGGCGCGGTGACGCCGGTACCGGACACCCTGTCCGAATACCAGTTCGCCGGCCTGCTGCGCGGCCAGCGCACCGTGCTCACCAAGGCCATCGGCAGCGAGCTGCGGGTACCGGCCGCCGCCGAGATCGTGCTGGAAGGGCATATCTATCCGGACCAGACGCATCCGACCGGTTTCGAGCATGCGCTGGAAGGCCCGTATGGCGACCACACCGGCTATTACAACGAGCAGGACTGGTTCCCGGTATTCACCATCGACCGCATCACCATGCGGCGCGACCCGATCTACCACTCGACCTATACCGGCAAACCGCCCGACGAGCCGGCCGTGCTGGGCGTGGCGCTGAACGAAGTCTTCATTCCCCTGCTGCAGAAGCAGTTCACCGAGATCACCGATTTCTATTTGCCGCCGGAAGGCTGCAGCTACCGGATGGCGGTGGTGCAGATGAAGAAGCAGTACGCCGGCCACGCCAAGCGCGTGATGTTCGGGGTCTGGAGTTTCCTGCGCCAGTTCATGTACACCAAGTTCATCGTCGTGGTGGACGAGGACGTCGACGTGCGCGACTGGAAGGAAGTGATCTGGGCCATCACGACCCGCGTCGATCCGACCCGCGACACGGTCCTGGTCGACAACACGCCGATCGACTACCTCGACTTCGCCTCCCCAATTAGCGGACTCGGCAGCAAGATGGGCATCGACGCCACCAACAAGTGGCCGGGCGAGACCAACCGCGAGTGGGGTACGCCTATCGTCATGGCGCCGGAGGTGAAGAAGCGGGTGGACGACATCTGGCAGCAGCTGGGGCTGTAAGGCCGGGGCAGGCATCCGCCGCGCATATGCTCTATATATATGTGGCTTTGATCGCCGGTTTGCCCGCCGGCGCATGCTCGGTTATAATGATCGCTGGCGGGCCCCTGCGCATTGCGGCATGGTTTACCTGGTCAGGTCGGGAACGAAGCAGCCAAAGCCGTTCACCGCAAGTGCCGCAGATCAGGCTCGCCACCTCATTCAGAACGACAGCTGCCCCGGCAGCTGTTTTCGTTTGTGCCGTCGGCGTTCTTCAATCCGAATCGATTTCCGCTTCGAAGGGCCGCTCCGACAGCATCACCAGCGGGTTCTCCTTCAACAGGTCGCCGTCCAGCTTCAGCCTTACCTGGTTCTTCGCGTCGCTGGCATAGCGCCGCTCGCCGCCCTTGGCCTTGATGGTCAGCTGGGCCGGCTTGTCGAACTTGAAGATCACCGATTTCATGGTCGGCACGAACATGCTGAGGGCGCCGGCCACCTTGCCGATCGCCGCATTCGACTGCGGGACGGAGCCCATCACCGTGGCGTAATTCCATTGCGCGGCTTCGGGCAGGACGGCGCCGATGTCGAAGCTCAGGCTCATCTTTTCGCCGTTCGGCAGGCTGGTCCAGATTTTCGCGTCGTCCGCCAGCCACTGCGGATTCGGAACGATGCGCGCACGGCCGGCGGCGTCGAGCGGGAAGGGCGTGCGGCTGGCGCCGTCGACAACCACCAGCTTCGCGTCCGGCGGCGCGATGGCCTTGTTGACCGGGACCAGCCGGGCATACAGGATCACCTTGTCGCGCTCGCCGGCCGGCAGGGCGTAGAACTTGTCGGCCTTGACGGTCTCGACCAGCTTGCGGTACGGGATCCACTCGCGTTCGCCGGCGGCCTGGGCGGAAAGCGTGAGCGACAACAGCAGCGACGACGACAGTACAGCGGCGACAAGTGTTCTCATATTTTCCACATTGAAATAAAAACATCAGTGTAGGGGAATTCCCGATGAGCGTCTAATGTTGCCGCTCCTGCCCCGGTCTACGGTAAAATCCCGGTATGTCCTATCAAGTCCTCGCCCGCAAATACCGTCCCAGGAACTTCGAAACGCTGGTCGGCCAGGAGCACGTCGTCCGTGCCCTGACCCATGCGCTACGTACCGGACGCCTGCATCACGCCTATCTGTTCACCGGCACGCGCGGGGTGGGCAAGACGACGCTGTCGCGTATCCTGGCCAAGTCGCTTAACTGCGTCGGCCCGGACGGGCAGGGCGGGATCACGGCCGAGCCGTGCGGGGTCTGCGAACCCTGCCGCGCGATCGACGCCGGYCGCTTCGTCGACTATGTCGAGATGGACGCGGCATCGAACCGCGGCGTCGACGAGATGGCCCAGCTGCTGGAACAGGCGGTGTACGCGCCGAGCAATGCGCGCTTCAAGGTCTATATGATCGACGAGGTGCACATGCTCACCAACCACGCCTTCAATGCGATGCTGAAGACGCTCGAGGAACCGCCCGAGCACGTGAAATTCATCCTCGCGACCACCGACCCGCAAAAGATCCCGGTGACGGTGCTGTCGCGCTGCCTGCAGTTCAACCTGAAGCAGATGCCGCCGGGCCACATCGTCGGCCACCTGGAAAACATCCTCGGCCAGGAAGGCGTGACGTTCGAACAGCCGGCCCTGCGCCTGCTGGCGCAAGGCGCCCACGGCTCGATGCGCGATGCGCTGTCGCTGACCGACCAGGCGATCGCCTACGCCGCCGGCGCCGTCACCCTGGACGCCGTGCAGGGCATGCTGGGTGCGCTCGACCAGTCCTACCTGGTGCGCCTGCTGGACGCGCTGGCCAGACAGGATGGCGCCGACCTGATGGCGGTGGCCGACGAGATGGCCAGTCGCAGCCTGTCCTATAACGGCGCGCTGCAGGACCTCGGCACCCTGCTGCACCGCATCGCGCTGGCCCAGACCGTGCCGACCGCGGTGCCGGAAGATCTGCCGGAGCTTGGCGACATCCAGCGCCTGGCGACCGTCTTCGATCCGCAGGAAGTGCAGCTTTTCTACCAGATCGCGGTGCACGGCCGTAACGAGATCGGCCTGGCGCCGGACGAGTACGCCGGCTTCACCATGACCCTGCTGCGCATGCTTGCCTTCCGCCCGGGACAGGGCGGGGCCGAGCAGGTGGCCAGCCCGGCGCCGGCCGCGATCGCGCGCGCGATGCCGCAGGCCCAGGCCGCCCGTCCGGCGGCGGCCGCC
>NZ_JBFRFV010000047.1:0-23418 GCF_052115005.1 Massilia sp. 2TAF26 | reverse complement strand
AATGGCGGCACTTCTATAACAATGAGCGCCCGCACTCTGCACTTGGCAACCGCACACCGGCCGCAGTCGGGCGTGAGCGGCGCCAAATACAGGCTGCTTGAAATCGAAGGCTAACAATCGCCGTGGCTACAAATTAGCCGATCAGGTCAATATTATGTAAGTAACGTTGGTGTGTAATGCTCATTTGTGGAATGGTTGTTATTTCCACGGGTGCACGCAAGAGTAAGCGTACGGATTGATTTCTTGCCCTTGAAAATTGAATTGGTGATAATGCAAAACAATAGTGGATTGGCGGAATTGATTATGCTTGCTGGTCATTTAGTGATGACCGCGAAGGAAAAGGCGCTGGCACCCTATAATGTCACGTTAAGCGAATATAGACTAATGTCTGCCTTGGAAGGAATGGGCGGGGTTATGGCCACAGTGTTGGCGAGGGAAGTGAAGTTAGACAACGGGACACTATCACGTTTGGTTAATCGACTGGACCGCGCAGGTATGGTTGAGCGCCGTTCTGACGAAAAAGACCGTCGACGTATCTGCCTTTATCTAACAGATAAAGGAAGCACTGTTTTACCTGTAATGAACGATGCTGCGATGCGTATTGATTCTATGATAAACAGTACTGAAGTTGGAGTAGAAGTTGAGCACATTGCGCGTTTTCTGCGTACAGTGGCCGAGCATGCCTCCAATCTGAAAACGGAGCCAGACTATGGGCCAAGAAATTTTGCAACCCTCGGGGTTGCTCCCTAATGATGAACGAATCGAGATTGTTCGAATAAAGCTTACACGCAAAGGTAGCAGTGCCGTAGTGTACGAATGGCACGCGGCGGACCTTTTGCTGGCAAAGTGGGCCAACGCCCCAGGCGAGAAGAGCTTAGCGTTCGAAATCGTATTTGGTGATGGCAATGCGTTCGTTGGCAAATATGTGTACGGCGAACGAGTAGACGGGCGCCCGTCGCTAAGCAGCTTTATACGAAGGATTTTCAAGCGGTTGTGTGACGTGTCGACACCTACCTTAGAAGCAGAATGCTTCTTTCTGCAGCCGCCATCGAACTTGGCTCGCTATACGCTCACACATCATTAGCAAAGCCCAAAAAATTCTGTAGAGATGCCAAATCTGGGGTAGTCGAAGAAGCTGGTTGATACTGCATCTTCCTTTCAGAGCAAACCGGTTCGATAAAATCGCTAACCGTCTTGTACAGACCTTTCCCTGTTTAGGTCGGCCGAAAACTACTATTGAACTTTACGCGCATCACTACGTTCGCTAGTCTTGCGCTTTTCTCCCAAGAGTACTGCAAGGCGAATACGCGCCCTCGAACGAGGCGCGGCTGCAATGTTGAGCTTGGCGAAGCCGCGAGACAGCTAGAACGGTGTCGCACTAGCCAATCTCTGAGGGCCGAGTCCCACACCCTGCATGCCTACACTCGTCGCTGCGGATGCTCTTTATGCGGAACGACAACGCTAGTTCTATGCCGCATTCACGTCAGCATGTGATTACATACCAAGCTTATTAATAAGTGCAAAGGTGGCAAGCAGCAACCCCGCCAGGGATAACAGAAAGATTGCAGCAAACTTACTGGCCATACCGACCAACTCGCGCTTCTTCTTTCCTTTCTTAATCTCTTTATCGTAATGCCATTTAATCGCATAAAACATACCTGAGCCCAATATAAGAGCCTTGATTGAGCCAAAGGCCCAAGGAAACCAATCTAACATGTTTAATATTCCTATTCAATGATATAAATATCTGCTCTGACGCATTGCCTCAATATGTATCGCAAGATGGGGACAAGCAACTGCAGAAACCATTTTTTCGCCAAACGTGCATTAAAAGTGCATAAGAAAAAGCTGGGAAACGCTAATGGCGGTGTACACACATCGCTACTCAATCAATATTAACCGCAGACCTCAAGAACTTCTGGTGCATAGCAACAATCTGTTCACCGACAACGCCACCGCTCACGTCTGCTAAAACGTACTGGTCTATAGCTTCATAAAATGCGCGCAATCCAGCGGCGATTGCCGCCCTTAAGAGGCAGTTGGCGCTCAGGTGGCATTGTTGCGCCCCGCAGTTGACCAGTTCGTTGTCACCTTCAAGCTGCTGCAAAACGTTACCCAACTTTAGATTTGTTGGGTCAGCGAGCAGGAGCAGTCCACCGTTACGGCCTCGAACTGCCTGAATCCACCCAAAGCGCGCTAATTGGCCAACCACTTTCACCATGTGGTTGAAGGGGATGTCAAATTGTCTAGAAATTTCAGCGGCTGTTACTAGAGCCCGGTGTTTATCGGCACAGGCAAGATAGATGAGGACACGTAAGCCAATGTCGGAGAAGCGAGTGATACGCATGAGGCTCTTTCGATGTTCAACAGCATCATTCTACCAAACAAGTATTTCAAATGCATCTTAAAATTTTCGTTGTTGCGAACGTCCATCAACCTCCTGAGCAGAGCCAGGTGAATACGTCTAGCGGAGCGATGCCGCAAGTCTCCTTCCAGGGTAGTCCAGACCTAGAGTTAGGGGACGATTTAGCTGCTCATGGAGCAGCGCAGCTCGGAAGCGAACAAACCAGTGCGCCAAAACGGGCTCCGTACAATTTGAAGGCTGGTCACAAATCCCGCTGCTACTCAGCTGAAACAATCGCGATAGTCTGCGCTTTATTAGTCTGCATCTTGCTGGCCTCAAGCACGCGTGCTACCTATAGTTCATGTCGGCGATGTACTGATGGTTCAGGATGAGTAAAAGACATGCTGTACAGAAGGGCCGTGGTTAGGGCACGTGGCAAGTAGGCTCATACGGCATCAACTGAAATATTTGAATATGCCAAATTTTTTTGTTGTCACGTGATTGTTCATTTATTCATGGGTTTGAACACAGCTACCGCCATTCATAATTTCAGCCATGAACATCTCACATACGACCACAGCGCCTACTAGCACTAGTGTTTCCAGTGCGAAGAAGGCAGAAGCGCCCAGTGCGGTTAAAACCGTTGCTGGCTCATCGAAAAACTTAGCGTATAGCGCAATCGAAGATTCCCTTCAGCGCGACGCCAGTCGAATTTCCTCCATTGGGAAGCTGTCGTCACTGCTCGTGGAATTCCAAGATAAGGCCACGGCGGTGTCGTCCAATAGTCTGAAAGCTGGGTTCGCATTGTCGGAAAGGGAGATAAACGCCGCCCTTGAAGCAGGGCACGCCAAGATAAAGGGCTACACGTTCGAAAATCCGGCTGAGTCCCAAGAGCTACTGTCGCCGGTGGTTCCGAGCAAGTCGGCGCCAGTAATTACTGGCGATAAAGCCACTATCCAGGTCGATATTGGTCCACCAGGCACTAAAGCGCATTCCAGCATATCGGTGACGATTGACCAGAGTAACAACACTCTTGAAGGCATAGCTAAGGCACTGAAGGACCAAGGGGTCAACGCTGAAGTCGTGGAGACCCCCAAGGGGTATCAACTGCACATAACAGGGAAAAGCGGCACCTCTAATGAACTGCACATTGGCGTCACTGGAGACACGGCCTTACAGGCTCTCCTAAGCTGGCCCGCCTCGGACAAAGGGGGCATGACAAAGGTGGAGGTCGCCAAAGACGCGCCCACAGCAATTTCAAACGCGAAAGCCTTCATCGACTCAGTGAACGAGTTGAGTGCACAAATCGACACGTTGAAGGGTGACGATGATTTTTCAGCCGAGCTAATCAATCGGACCAAAAAACAGCTTGGGCAGGCGTTCGCGAAAATTGACCAAAATGCGCTAGCGGCGGCAGGCATCTCTCTGCACGGAACTACGTTCACTGTTGATACAAAGAAGCTGGAAGCTGCTCTCGACGCCAATCCCAAGGAAGTAGGGGGACTGATTACAGGCGCTAAGGGCATCTCCGGCGTGCTTGCGGCCGAAATTGGTAAAGAACTTGGTTCCGGGGGAGTTGTGTCTAAGGCGCGGACTAGCACTCAGGAGGAGATGAGTAACCTTACACGTCAAAAAGAAGTCATAACTTCAATGAACCGGCAAGCTAGTTTGGCGGCTCAGCAGTACAGCAACGCTGGTCAGGGCGTGTACTCGCAGTTTGGCGACACTGGTACGGTCCGAAAGATGTCCTTGTTTGAATATATCTAACGGTATCGAGCTGGCTGACCAAAAGCTGTTCTAGCCCTTCGGGTTACAAACGCTCTAGGTAGTCTAAGCTCATTATTTATCGACAAAGGCTGAGCGTTGAGAGTCACTTGGGCGACTCCACTAGGGAGTCGCCCGAACGCAGCACATGCTAACTCAAGCAATGTGCCGAGGTTTCAAGTGCGCAGCGGAGGAATTTCCGGCATCACTCTGCCTTTTTCGATTTTTGTAGGGTCGATGTAGAAGTCCTTGGACATCGCTTCTCGCTTCACTGCGTAGTCTGGCTCCGTACTACGCCAGGTGTAGTAGCACGTTGGGCATAACGCCATCGTCCATGCACCTGCGACAGGGGATTGGGCCACTATTTGGGTGGCGTTTTCGGTGCACCTGGGGCAGCTAGGAGCTTTGGTATATACGAGGTTAGGCATTGAGCATCTCCATTAACTTTACACGCCATGCGTCGGTGTTTTGTGGCCGGTCCAGTGGCTGCGAGTAGTGGCCGCGGATGTCAGGAGCGACCGGCGTAGTCGCGTCAATCACCATCTTATGAGTAATGCCAGGCGGGGATGAGCCAGGGTCGAGCGGTACAACCGAGAGGTTAGGGAGGACCATGAGGTCGTCTCGAGAATGGAACTTCGTCGAGACTGCCCACATCACTTGCTTCAAGTCGAACGGGTCAACCGTCTCGTCGACCACGATGACGAGCTTCGCGTATCCCATTCCGTGTGGTGTCGTAAGAACGCGTAAGCCCACGTTCTTAGCGAAGCCTCCGACTCGGCTACGTGTTGAGACAATCACTACCAAGCCGTGGGTATATGCCGCGTTGACCGCCTCGATTTCTGGGAACTGTGCTTTGAGTTGAACGTAGATTGGCGCTGACGTGTTAATGGCAGTCATGTAGTCGATTTCTGTCCACGGCATGCCGATGTACAGGCTTTCGAAGATAGGGCTGCGGCGGTGAGATACCCGGGTAATCTCGAGCACGGGCATCAAACGCCCCCCTGAGTAGTGACCAGTGAACTCGCCGAACGGCCCTTCGGTTTCGCGCTGACGTCCGCGTATGACGCCTTCAAGTACCATCTCGGCGCCCCACGGGATGTCGAGGCCGGAATATTTGGAGTGCACGACAGGGTAGGGCTTACCCCGCAATGCACCTGCCATCTCGTATTCGGACTGGTCGTAGAGGATTGGCATCGCTGCTACGCACGAGATGACCGGGTCGTTACCGATTGCGATTGCAACGCGAAGGTCTTCACCACGCTCTTCAGCTTGGCGCAGGTGGATTGCGATGTCATGGGCCGGCGCAGGCTGTATGCCTAGACGGTTAGGGCCTTTCACCTGAAGCCTGTAGATGCCAACGTTCTGGCGATTGGTGTCGTCAGGGCGGTCCGGTTCGCGGCTAACAATCACGGCCTTGTCGATGAAGCACCCAGCGTCGTGACGGTTCAGGCGGAAGAGCGGAAGTAGTTCGAAGAGGTTGATTTTGCTTGGGTCATTGATGACGCATTCTTGCCAAGGCGCTTCAACGCGTTGCTCGACCTGGCCTGGAAAAGCTTGGTAGCGTCGAACGAATTCGAAGAACTGCTCTTTGCTCGGGGTGTTTTTATCCATCCCCATCATCAATGCATGGTTTGGCCATGAACCATGCACGTTGAGAGCTACCCGTGCGTTGTCATAGCCATGGATGTTGTCGAAAAGGAGGGCAGGAGTGTCTTCGCCAATGTCGCTGATAGCGCGAGCGGCCGCGCCAAGGTCAGGTTCGGGCGCTACCTGGTCGCGTATGGTCAGCAGTTGTCCTTGCTGCTCCAAGTACGTGAGGAAGTCGCGCAGGCTATCGAAAGTAGTCATGATTACTCCAGTCAGATGCGGTTGATAGGAAGTTCGGTAGAGATGTCCTCGCCCCAGCGCCTTAGCTGAGGCAGCTCAAGGCCGAACAAGTCAAGCGCCCGGCCGACACTGTGGTCGACCAGGTCATCGAGGGTTTGGGGACGGGTGTAGAACGCAGGGACCGGCGGGGCGATAATGGCGCCCATTTCGGTTGCCGTGACCATGTTGCGTAGGTGTCCCAGGTGGAGCGGTGTTTCTCGTACCATAAGCACGAGCTTACGGCGCTCCTTCAAGACTACGTCCGCAGCCCGCGTGAGCAGACTTGTCGTAACGCCGGTTGCAACCTCTGCGAGAGTTCGGACAGAACAGGGAGCAACGAGCATGCCGAGAGTGTCGAACGAACCACTAGAAATGGACGCACCGACATCTGCAATCGGATGGACGACGTCTGCCAGCGCGTGTAGGTCGCTACGGTCTAGCTCCGTCTCATATTCCCGCGTTAGCTCACCCGCACGCGAGACGACCAGATGGGTTTCAATGTCTAGTGCGCGCAGCATCTCAAGCGCGCGAACGCCGTAGCGAATGCCCGTTGCGCCGCTGATGCCGACAATGATTCGTTTGCGTGTCATGGGTTGCCTCCGTGTGAGAGGCACCAGTATTGCGTTGGCGACTCCGCTAATCAATTAAGCGGAAGCCGAAGAATTGATAAGGAAAATGCATGGATTTAAAACGATTACGCTACTTCGTGACGACAGCCGAGGAGTTACATGTTGCTCGCGCCGCAGAGCGCCTTGGCATCGCCCAGCCGGCGCTGAGCCAGCAACTGCGCGTACTTGAGGAGACTCTAGGAACCCGCTTGTTCGAGCGTGCTGGACGTGGGATTCGCCTGTCCGCAGTCGGTGCAGTCTTTCTGCCGGAGGCTCGTGCCACTCTTCGGCAGGCCGAGCAGGCTCAAGCTGCTGTGCATGCAGCGGCGCGTGGACAATTGGGGCGATTGGAAATTGGTTACGTGGCCTCTGCCATGCTGGAGGATGACCTGCCACAGCTGCTTCACACGTTCCAACGCACCTATCCTGAAGTACGTCTGCATGTGCGGCGCATGCCAGTGTTGACGCAGTTAAGAGCCGTCCTCGAACGGAAGCTCGACCTGGCCTTCGTACGAGGCGTTGGGCCAGCGCATGGCATTGAGTTGGACGACCAGTTGCGCGGTCAGGTGTTATCCGTAAGTGAGGTGCTAGTTGCTCTGCCGCTTGAACACCCCTGCGCAGCGCAAGAACGAGTCGCTATAGCCGACTTGGCCCGGGAACAGTTCCTAGTTCTTCAAGATAGCGAAGAGCCCGGCTATTTCGCTCATTGCACGGAGCGCCTTTGTCGTCTAGCTGGATTTGAGCCCCATGTGGCCCTCAGGGTGGACGAGCTAGTATCCCTCACAGGCCTCGTTGCCGCCGGCCTTGGTGTCTGCCTGGTTCCTTCTTCAATACGGCGTATCGCGGGTGACCGAGTCGTCCTGCGTCCGTTGGTTGATACCGTAGAACGCCTGGAGCTATTGATGGTCCGTCACCGCGATGCTCAGGCGCCAGCCCTGCTCAACCTGCTTTCCGAACTTTCTTTACCCGTTGCGCAGCAGCGCAGTGGGCGGGGAGATTGAACGCCGCGGGCTTAGCTACAGCCAGGTGACTGATGAACTCAGGATATAAATCGAAATTTCTACACAGGTCGTCACGTCCAACTTCAACCCCTAAAGTAACTTCTATATAAAGACAGAATCGGCCACTAAGCATGGCTGGACGGTCTACAGACTCTGTGAGCAGTAAGAGGAAATCAGTCGGCCGGCAGCTCCCACATGTATGGACAGACCTCGAACGAGATATGGGTATGCGAAACCGAAACCGAGATGAACACTGGCCAACTTCCGTTAGACCTTCGGTAATTTGTCTCGCCGCTGTTGGAGACAGTGACGCTTGACCCGGTAGCGCGGCGCATCTCGGACAGGAGGCTTATCAGCTGACGTCGGTCTGCTTGGCCAGGGAGCTCAATGAGGTCACAGAATTCTCGAAACGTCATCTCATGCATGCGCTTTTGTTCTGTTCGCTTTGCGTACGCGACGGCTGCTAGAGTTGCTCGCCGCGCCTCGTCTGACATGCCCTCCATGTTGAGGGATGGTGTCGTACTAGTCATGCTGTGGTCCATAGGTCTGTTCGGGAATATTTGTCTTGGTTGCTGTTACGCGAGACTGGGAAAGTAGGCTCCGAAGAGTCACGGTGTCAGGGGAGGGCGATGATGGGTGGGAGAGGCCACTCAAGAATTTCGGCCACTTGCTTGAACGTCCACTTGACTTGGTCTTCCGTGCCGTATCGCTCATCTGGTTTGAGGGCTCGTTGGTAGTACTGAAGAAGTATTTCTTCCTCAGTCATGTGCGCGCGTTCCCCGGATTTAGTCTGACGACACCTCTCGACCATTGCAGCGACCATGCCCTTGCTGTACTTCCAGTCTTCCCAGCGTTCATGCGGAGTATTGCCAGGGCTGTAGAACTTGCCATCTGGTCCGCTCCTCAAGAGGAGTTTTGGCTGAAATCCAGAGACTGCTCCATGCGATGCGCGATGAGGGTAGTCGGCCGGGACATCCTCATAGTTTGGTTCTTCAGACATCGTTAGAGCGCCGGCGTTGAGGGCGTGAGCCAATGCAGATTGCGAAGCTAGCCCAATTACGCGCGCTATGCCACATGCTCAACCTCGTTGAAGGCTTCCAGGAACAATGCATTCATATGCGCGTTCGTTAGCGGGTAACCAATCTGCCTGGACAGTAGTGCTTGTCGTATCCAGTGCTCAAGCTCGTCCGTTAGCTGTGGGAGCATGACCTTGACGTGCTTACGAAACGTCTGCAAGCGGGCCATGTTCTGGGCTACCAGTAACCGTTCAATCCAGCACAGCATCAGCTCTCGTACTGCCTTTGCTTCACCCGCATAGAGGGCGTTACTTCTGTACATAGCCAAAGCCCTGGCTAGAAAAATCTGTACGTCGACACGCAGCCGGTGAGGGAGCAGCTCCCTGCCATCCAACTGCTCGATGAGGCGCTTCCAGTGTTGGCTAGTGGCCAACGTTTCAGTCATAGGGGCATTAGGGAGCATGATGGATACCAGTGCTATACAAATCGCTCTTAATCGTTGAATGAGTTGTGAGATGCAAAGCTACCCACACACGGCCTAATACGTAACGCAAACAGTGTAATACTAAACAGTGGAATTGCAAAGAGTGTCATGTGTGGGATTGTAGACGTAAGCCCTACAGTACGGGATGCTCAGCGGATGTCCACGAACAAGACCACCAATACTTTACGGGCCAGATTTGCCCACAACATCCGTGTTTGCAGAGTCCGGAAAGGCCTGTCGCAAGAGCAGCTTGCAGCCCTTGCTGGGTTCAGCAGAACGTTTGTGAGTGATGTCGAGAGACAGGTTCGAAACTGTTCAATTGACAACATCGAGCGACTTGCCCAGGCTCTCGAGATTGACGTCTTAGAGTTTTTTGTGCCCGTCAGCGAAGACAGCGATTTGCCTACCAATTTGCCTAAGGGACCCCGAAACCGCCGCAGCGACTAGCATGTCGCGGGCGCATCATCGTGCGCATGGTCGGACGATGGCGACTAGCATCACAGTAAGGAGCAGTCGTCTAACGTTAGCCTTGGTTACGTAGAGCACGTAGTGCCTCTACTGCCGTCAAATGAAGATAGGACTAGAAAAGCTTCAAGTCAGGGTTTCGCTGCTCTTAGACGCTACGCTCCAACGGCGCGGCCTAGACTGTACTTCGCAGCAAACACAACCAGTGGACGTGAGCAGGATACTACGGCTACAAATGCCGGTATCCGGTCCTTAAGACACGACGTTCTTGAGAGGTGGTAGCACGCTCGCGAAGCTCGACTGCAGGGTAAGAACTTCGCAGCTGTTATTTTGCCGAAGTCATGCACCGCTGAGAATGGTTCTCAGAAAGACAGCGTTAAGTGCTTGTGGAGTGCCCTTAGCGTGGCGCTGAGGAGCAGGAGGCGCGGGCGGGTTTGAATGAAAATGAGCTTCCCTTCGACCCGCCACTGGCGACGAAATTATTGCAGAGCGATGGCGGGGCCAAAGAACTCGTAGTGAGTCTGTTCTTCTGGCACACCGATTTCGACCAAGCTACGCTTTACCGCTTGCATGAAGGGCAGAGGGCCTAGGAAGTACGCGTCGACATCACGGGAGGCGGGCAACCATTTCTCGAGAAGCTCGTTGTTCAGGTAGCCACTTGCGTGAACATGCGTCTCTTCCTCACCCACTTCGGCATAGCAGTAGAAGCGCTGCAGGTGTCCATGCTGACCAGCAAGCGAGTCGATATGGTCGCGGAACGCATGCACCTGGCCATTGCGCGCAGCGTGGATGAAGTGAATTTCTCGTCCGGTGTTCAGCGCTGCATCCAGCATTGCAAGTGTCGGAGTAATCCCCACACCACCGCTGATTAGCACCAGAGGTTTATCCGATTCCTTCAAGGTGAAGGCGCCTGCTGGGGGGAAGAGCTGCAGTACGTCACCCTCTTGTACCTGGTCATGCAAGAAGCCAGACACCTTACCGAGCGGCTCACGCTTGACACTGATGCGGTAAGTGCGGCCATTGCTAGCTGCTGACAGCGAATACTGACGGCGTGCCTCTTCCCCATTCACCACCACCCGGAGGCCGATATATTGGCCAGGCGTGAAGTCCATGACTGGGCTCCCATCGACCGGAGCAAGTACGAACGAGGTGATTTCAGCGCTTTCGACTTGTTTGCTTTGCACGACGAAGTCTCGCATCCCATTCCAGCCACCTACGACCGACTTTTGCGCTTCGTAGATTTGTTGTTCTGCGCCGCTGAGGATGTCAGCTAACTGCCCATATGCTGCGCCCCAGGCTTCGATGACCGCATCAGTTGCGACTTCTGCACCCAACACTTCGCGTATCGCCTTGAGCAGCGAAGCACCAACCAACGGGTAGTGATTAGGCTGAATCTGCAGCGATACGTGCTTATTGATGATGGTGGCAACTAATGGGCCCAGAGCTTCGAGCTTCTCGATGTTTCGAGCATATGCGAGCACTGCATTGGCAAGGGCACGTTGTTGTACGCCGCCTTCCTGGTTGGCTTGGTTGAAGAACGGGATGACCTCTGGGAAATCCGTGAACAAAATTTGGTAGAAGTGACGCGTCAGCGCTTCGCCGCCTTGCTCGAGAATAGGGACGGTAGCGGTAACGATGGCACGATGGGCAGCTAACAACATGGCATTTCCTTTCTAATGGGTAACTTAACGCGAAGAATTATAGCCTTTTTGGGGATAAGGTGCATCTAAAATACATCTTATAGCTCGTATTTTTTCTACTCTAGTATCGAAGGCAACGCTTGCCGCCGGGCGGATTTCGTTATTCACAAGCACCGTTGTAGTAACCTTGCAAGATGCACATCGAACTACAACGCACGTTTGGAAAATACACAGAGCCTCAAACGGAGGATGAGGAGGCAGATTGGCACCAGTACTTCAGCAATAACCCCCGACGCCTGATATGGGAGGACCTCCATCAGAAGCGTGTGACGGTCGTTCTAGGGGAAGCAGGAATTGGGAAAACGGTCGAGCTGAAACTGGAGGCTGAACGCATGCAAGCAGCAGGTCGGCATGCCTTCTTCCTTCCGCTTAACATGCTCGATACAGTCGAAAGCTGGGACTTGGCGCTCCCCGATGCGCTTCAATCGTACGAAGCGTGGCGAAATACATCTGAGGACGGATTCTTCTTCCTCGATGCCGTTGATGAGGCCAGGCTACACACCCATGCGGACTTTAAGCGTGCACTGTTGGTCGTTCGCGCTGTGCTAGGCACTAACTTCGCAAACGTTAGAATTGTCATCTCTTCGAGGGTGACTGACTGGACCGTGCTGGACGTACAAACTACGGTCGCCACTCAGATTCTTCAACCCATACGCAAGGCCATTGCTCAGGCGCAGCTCAGCCATTCAAATCTAGCCGATTTGACCGGGGCAGTTGCTGCAGTGGCAGCAAGTTCAGGCAAGAATAGTTCCGCTGCCCAACCTTCTGAAACGCCCGGTGAAGAGCTGTTCGTCGTGACGCTCGACCCCCTATCGATGAAGGATGCTCACAAGTGCGCCGACTACTTCGGAATCGAGGACAAGCATGAGTTCTGGTCCGCTGTAGAAGAAGGGAACTATGAGTACATGGCGAGCCGTCCCCTTGACCTCCAATGGATGGTCCGGCTTTGGAACCAACGTAGAGTTCTTGGAACCTATGCCGAACTCATAGAGGCGAACATTGTCGAGCGGCTTCGCGAACCTAATGCACAGTACCGTCACGCTAGGAGGTCGCTAGCTGAAGCTCAACTTCGCGAGGGTGCTACAGAGCTAGCTGCTGCAATGGAATTTGGCAGCGTCCCTTTTCTTGCTGCTCACTCTACACGTGCTGTGGAGGGGCGTATCCTCTACGCCTCCAATGTACTCAAAACCTGGGCGCCTGATGAGGTGCAACTGCTACTTGCTACAGCGGTATTCGATGAAGCCAGCTTTGACAGAATTAAATTTCATCATCGTGCCACCCGCGAGTACTTAGCTGCAAAATGGGTCGACGCTAAGCTAACTCTAGGTGTTCCCTTTAGCAGATTAGAGCCGCTCTTCGCACGCAGGCCAAACGGTGACCTCACACTAATCCCATCAAGACGGCCAGTGCTTGCCTGGTTAGCGGCTATCAACGCCTGCGCTCGGGACTGGGTCGTTTCGAAGTTTCCCGAAATCTTGTTACATGACGGCGACCCCCAGTCTTGGGACCGCCGCTCGGCTGACCTCGCGTTTGGGCACGTTGTCCGCGCCACGGAAGAAAATCTGCGAATAAGAGACTGGTTCAAAAGCAGGGGAGAGTACCTACGAATTAGTCGTGCGCTTAGCCCTGGGCAGGTAGCTTCCGTACTCAACGACCCGCTTGCGACGCTACAGGCACGCTCGATTGCATATCGTCTGGCTATACACGGACGGCTTCAGGATTGTGCGAATGCCGCCCTTGAGATATATCGCGACAAGACACGCGTTTCTTGGGAGACCAAGGCAGCTCTAGCCGTTCTCGCAGCTGTGGGTAATCCAACTCATCGAGCAGATGTACTCGCTGATATCGAGGCAGGCATTTTTGAAACGAACGAATTAATTGCAGCCGCGCTTTCCTGTGTCACTTGGACAGCGTTCTCGCCAAAGAAGTTAGCCGCAATCTTCAACCGTACGCGAAGTGAGGGGGAGCACGGCACCGGACCGATGGCCGATATGCTTAGAAGAGACATCCTGCCGGCCACCGACTTGCCATCTGCAACAGTTCTACTCCAAGCTTTACTTTTGAGCCTTCCGAGAGCGTTACCTGGCCAGCGATTTGAACGCTATCCGTCAGGGAACCAACCTGAGCGCTCATGGCTTTTGCATATGCTCCCTCACTGTCTGCTGCGGGTTCTAGAGTTGACCATGTTGGTCGATGTCAAAACAGTTCCCGTTATTGTGGACGCGGCCGAACAAATCACTTCACTGCGTTATACCGGGTTTATAAACGAAGACGATGTAGAGCGCATCAATACAGCTCTCAAAAATCTGCCGAGATTCCGGTGGACAGTAGCGCTTGCAATCTCTCAGGTTGATGACCTCCAACATCCTGTGACTCGACTTGTCTGGGACGGCTCATCTGTCGTCACATTCGGCGTTGAGGACTTGGTCGAGCTAACGTCCCGTTCGCATGAGCCGAGCATTTCCGCAGCAGAACAAGACCTATGGTTCGAAATAGGCGTCGACGTCGCATTCAGGTACAAAGGCCGAAGAGCACGTGCCGAAGCGCTGCGTGCGCTGCAAGGACCTCATGACTCCGTTCGCTGCAGCACGGTTTTGCAAGCATACAAAACTAGGCATGAAAATCGACGCACGCAACGGCGATGGGAGTTGAAAGATAGAGCTCGTAAGGCAGTAGAGCTGACGAAGCGAAAGCGGGCCCAAGAAAAGTTCATCGCAAATAGAGCCAGTGTTGTCGACGGGTCGGACTTTGATAGTTTGCGGCGAGTCCTTTTCATGGCGCACCAGAACTCAGCATGGGATGACAACAATGGCGTAAAGCTTGAAGTTGTTGCCTCTGAGGCCGGGCGAGAAGTTGCAGAGATTTTTGCTGCAGGGTTGAAGACTTACTGGCGGAGAGTAACACCTCCTAATCCATCAGACTATCCGCATGGGCAGGTACCGTGGGAAGCTCTTGCCGCGCTTGCCGGGGTCTCCCTGACTGCGTGTGAAGACGTTCGGCTCACAGATTTCACCGCGGCAGATGTTGCCGCGGCTGCTCAGATTGCAGTGTGGGCGCTGCCAGGTCCACCAGTCTGGTTCGAGCATCTGTACAAAGTTTGGTCGAAAGAAGTCGAAGCTGCGCTGAATCCTTGGGTATTGGCAGAGATTAGGGCAGAGCAGCCTGGCACTGGAATCCGTGGGGCATTTTCTTTAGCAATGCGCTGTCCTCCTCATATCCGGCGTGGACTCATCATAGGAAGCGCAGCGCTCGTTCACGACGAAGCGGTTAAAAACTCAGATGTGCTCAAGCAGCTGGTGCCTGCGCTCTTCGAGGACGGTCTCCTATCTTCTGAAGCGCTAGAAGCAGTGTGCCGAACCCAGCTCGAACGCGTTAGTCCTGAGTTGAGCAGTACACAGGATTACTCGTGGCTTCATTTATGGGCAACTGGCCTTCCATATGCAGCATGGAATTGGTTCGAAGAGCACCTATCAACCTCATCGAGCGTAAGGGAGAAACAACTTCGAAACTTCGCAAATGCAATGGGGCAACTCCGATGGCCTGGTAAAAATTGGGACTTTGCCATGGTTAGTCTACTGCTTCAAATTTCGGAAGCTTTGAGGATTAGTGGCTTTAACGTCTCTACTCAGGAAAGCGATGACGAGACCTTTTTTGGTGCTCCAACGAAACAGATGTACTATGCGATTGCCAAAGGTTTTGTCGGCTTACGAGGAGTAGCTGGACGCAGTGCGCTCTCAAAGATGATTACAAATGAAACCGATTCAAGGCGCCAATCGGACCTTTGGGGCTTCTTGCATGAACACGCTGAGCTTGATGCCAGCGTAGACTGCCAATGGGACATTACACGGCTCAGACAGCTGCATTCTGCGTTCGACTGCGCTCCTCAAAACGAGGGGCAACTCTACGAACAGGTGTTGGCTCGCCTAGAGGAAATTCGGGTTTCGCTTGAAGAGGGACCATTCAGTGAGCGGAGCCTTTTTCCTCGAAAAACACCAGAAAAACATCTCCAGTTGTGGTTGGCGAACAAGTTTCGAGAGACGCAGAACAAACGGTTCAGTGTCCACCGCGAGGAAGAAGTCGACGATGACAAGAAAACGGATATTCAGCTCAGTTGCCAGTTTGGGAACATTTGCGTCGAAATCAAGCCTGTCGACGGCAGTCGCGGTTACTCAGCGGTGTCGTTGGTAGATACGCTACGAACACAAATGGTTAAACAATACCTAAAAGGCAATAACAGCTCAAGAGGCATCTTGGTGTTGGTTCAACTCGATAGCAAGCGTTGGGATATCCCTGGCGTTGGAAAGAGGCAATCCTTTGGGGCGTTGGTCAAATACCTTCAAGCCGAAGCACAAGCCATCAAGGAAAACTCCGCTGGAGTGAGCGAACTCACTGTGTTCCCAATGCGATGCGTAATTTCGAGTTAAGGGCGATGACCTTGAGGTGCTCGCTGTACAGTTGCTTATAACCCGGCGCTTCTATCCAATGATGGAGTAATGATGTCTCTACCTTCTGACCTTACAACCACCAGACAAGAACACCTTACCGCTCTTGTAGAGGCACGCGTCGGCGAAAATACTTACTTAGATTTCAAGAGAGACTTGCCAAGTCGTGATGCTAGAGGCACTCAAGACCTAGTTGCAGATGTGTCAGCCTTCGCCAACAGCACAGGAGGAGACCTCATTTACGGTATCGACGAAGACGGGGAGGGTCAAGCTTCGAGAATTGTCCCGCAAGCGGGAAACATGGACGAGGAGGTGAGAAGGGTACAAGACGTATTAATGAACAATATCGAGCCTCGCGTGCCAGGCTTGCAAGTAATTTCAATAGCAGTGGAAGCTGGATTTGTGCTCGTCATCCGAGTTCCTCAAAGTTGGGCTGGACCCCATAGAGTTAGGACAAATAACGCTTTCTATCTTCGCGAGAACGGCCGTAAAAGAACTCTGGAGGTCCCAGAAATTCGAGGGCTCTTCCTTCGCTCGGACCAGCAAGCCCAACGAGTGCGTGATTTCAGGACTGAGCGCTTAGGGCAAATCCTGAGCGGTGGAGCACCTCATCGAATAGTAGATGGCGCGCTTCTGGTAGGGCATTTCGTCCCAACGCAAGCTGCGCTTGGAGGCGTAAACGTAGACCCTGTACTGTACATGCGACAGCGCAGCCTCCCAGTTTTAGGCAACACTATTCCAGGGGCACGCGTCAATGTAGATGGTGCGCTTGTAGTTCGCAATCCCAGGTCTGACGGAACCTTTGGCTATTCACAGTTTTTTCGCAACGGTTTCTTTGAAACCGTGAAAGTGCTTTCGGGATTTGGGGCGAACCCCGCGACGCTAGGTAGCGTTGCGTATGAGCGAGAGCTTATTTCCCTTGTTCGACAATTTAGAGAAGAGTGTACACATCTCGGAATTGGCACCGAAATGACTTGTATGCTCTCACTGCTTAGAGCGACAAATCTAGAACTTGGTATTAATCGATGGGATTACAACCTTGACGACCACCAGGGGCGGTTTGACCGAGATACGCTCATTCTCGCAGATGTGTTGCTGCCAGCGGAACTTGATGCGGACAAGGCGCTTCGTCCAGTGTTTGACTATGTTTGGCAAGCCGCTGGTATGGAGCGCTCTTTCAACTACAGCGAAGCTGGCGACTGGGCTCCACGATAACGATAATGCGTCTGTGCACGATATACCGACCAGTGCTCAGCAACGAACACGTCCGTTTGTCCAGTCAGCAGACTGTACCTGAGTCCCAGCGCGTGCGCCTTGCGATTAACGCAGGATAGACGAGAACGTTGTTTACATAGATTTCCGACAAGCCTCTTGGCATGTCGATAGGCGAGCGCACGGTCGATGAAATAAGTAATCTTTTGTTAAGAGGGTCGTGATATTGTTTTGTGGTTTCTTTATCGAACGCCGTTAAACGGAGGTTGCTATGGAAAGGTTCATTCGTCGCCCAGAGCCTAACTCGCTCAGTGTTCGGGACTTACTCGAAGCACGCGACCAGTACCACGTTCATCTTGCTAACCTCCCGACGGTAATAGGGACCGCTGTTGGGCGATACCGAATCAGGCTTAAGGACAAGAACTTCGAAGACAAGAACGAGGAATCGCTTAGTGGCGAGCTCGGACCGAGGACTCTTCTCAACAGTGATGTTAGAGATTGGTCGTGGCCTTGCGTACTGGTGTTCGTGAACCGATGGCTCAGCCTTGACGAGCTAGGTAAGCATCCTGAACGAACTGTGCCGCCAGTTCTCTACCTGAGCGATGGGCGTCAGGTACGTACGTGTCCAATCTTAGTTGAGCGTAGAGACACGAACCGCTCTTCTGCGGAAGCGGCTCGGTACGGGGCGACGAAGTTTGGACCGAACTTCCAGATGTTCGTTGATGACCAGGGGGCGACGCGACTGGGCGTCGCTTCCGCGGTTGTAGAGGACGGAGCTTGTGCCTATATCCTAGCTAACCAGCACCTGACCGCTGGCGCTGACGTCGGCACTGGGGTCTACGCATACCCACGCGACAAGCGGAGTCGCGTTGGCCATGTGACTAATCGCTGCGTGAACTCGACCGCGCTCGGAGCAATCTATCCTGGCTTCAGTAGTCGCGCTAGCGAACTTACGCTGGACGCCTGCCTAGTCAAACTCGACAACGTCACAACCACCACCTCGCAATACCTCGGCGTGGGTACGGTAGGCGAGCCCGTCGATTTGAACGCTGATACGATGAGCCTCAATCTCGTCGGCTGTCCTGTCTTCACCGAGCTCCCTGGCGGCATCCGCACCGAAGGCAAAATCCAAGGGCTGTTCTACCGACATAGCTCTATCGGCGGCGTTGACTCCCTCGCAGAGATACTCATCGGGCCACGCGACCCAGCTGGGAGCGTCGAAACGCGACCTGGGGACTCAGGTGCAGTATGGTTTTGGGATGAAGACGCTGATGAGGCTAAGGCAGACCAGGGCGCCCAAACAAAGGCCGATAAAGACGCCGGAACCAGCTCTGGAAAAGCCGCCGCAAAGGTCGCTCGAGCTTACAGGCCGCTGTGCGTCCAATGGGGCGGTCATGGCTTCCTCTCGCAAGGTACAAAGGACTCAACAGAGTTTGTGCTTGGAACCGGCTTCAGCTCGATTTGCAAGGCATTGGCGGTCGAGGTCGTCAGAGACTGGGGCCTTGGCCAAAGCAGGTACTGGGGCAAGGTAGGCCACTACGCTATCGGCTACTTTGCCTGCAGTGCCCTGGAAAGCGAAACGGCCAAAACGCTCTTTAAGGCAAACGTAGTCTCCATTGGCGTCTCGACGGATGACATCGTCAACGGAGAGCTACCAAGCGCAGCGCACACAGACCGGTTTATCCAGCTCGCAGACGTTCCTGACCTGGTATGGAGACGGTCACGAGCGAAAGACGCAGCGAACCACTTTGCAGACATGGATGAGGAAGGGAAGGGGAAGTACGCGGGCAAAACACTACTCGACATGTGGAAGGACAAAGCGACCCGCACGACGCAGGTATGGAACGACTTCTACAGCAGTATTGACCCGAAGCGCTTACCCAAACACCGCGGAGCCCTTCCGTTTCGTGTAGCCCAGCTCTTCGACGTAATGAAGGATGCAGTCCAAGCCGGCAAACTCGACGAATACATCTGCGCAGCTGGCGTGTTGGCGCACTACGTTGGTGACGCTTGCCAGCCATTGCACGTGTCGTCCCTCCATCACGGACTCCCAGACGACAACAGCGACGATAAAGTCCATGCGGTCTACGAGGACGACATGCTGAACTACGCTAGCGCGGAGATGGTCGCCGGCGTTGAAGAACGCCTTAAAAAGCACGCAAACACGGCAGATTTTTCTGATGCAGCTGGTGCAGCAAACGCAGTCGTAGAACTCATGAGGAGGACAATCAATAAGCTGCCTCCAGCGGAGGTTTTGGAAGTGTACAACCGTGTGCGAGGACCGAAACAATCTGCAGCGCTATGGGCAGAGTTAGGAGACCGCACCATGGACTGCATGGCTGATGGTTCTAGAACTCTCGCGGCGATTTGGCAAGCCGCCTGGACTGCTGGAGGGGGAGACACAAAGGGTCGCTTTACCAAGAGTGACCTTGCAAAGCCAGTCGACCAAGCTCAGTTGAAGGCGCTCTATGAGACCAAGACGTTTGCAGAATCAAAATGGCTCTACGAGATGTGATTCTGCGTGAGTTGAACCACACGTTGAACCCGCGGAAATACAGTGTTTGTAGCTGCGTCCTATGAATACAAGGGGTACCGAAGTGCGTCTGCGGTACCCCCTTCGCGTGGCTCGACGCTTTGCACCGCGTCTAATTGCCCATCCTATAGCCGACTTCAGGCGCGCTCAAATGCCGGCCATTTGTTAGCAAGGGTCGACGCGGAAGTGGTCAGGAATATCCCGGTTCTGCAGATGCCGCTCGCGAGCGACGTGAACTGGACGGTAGCCGGCGCGGCACGCCGAGTCCTTAGCTTCCTTCTGCGTCTTATGCTCTGATACTTCCTTACCGTCCACAACGACGACATGGTGGGTCGTAGCGGCATTTTTGTCAGTGCTCTTCGGGCGATGTTCGATGTATGCGGCTGGCATTTGAGTCTCCATATAGGCCACGGATTGTGGCCTTCCTCATATAGGAGTGAAAGAGAAAATTACAATATTGCCAACTGCTCCTTTTCCTTGCAGACGAGCCTTCTACACTGCCGGCAGCCCTCGGGAAGCAGCGGAACACAGACTACGGTTAAGCAGGCAGTACAGATGACATTCGTTGCACTTCAGCGCGAACCCGAGCGCTCACGGAATGCTTGGATAACTGGAAGAGCTCGTTCAGGCCTGAAGGGCTCTTAAACGCTAGCTCTTCGTACAGTGCAATCGGTAGCTGACGGTTATTCTTGAAGCGCCTGTCGGGCCCGCCACCTTTGTTCACGTACCGCCAAGTATGGCCTACCACCTGAGCATCGCCTGGAACAGCTCCGTCCTCAATGAAACGCCTAGACTCACCGCTGACGTCCAAGTCTTTGTATGAGATAGCGCCGACGCCAGAAGGCGAGTACAACAGCACGCGGTCAGGCATGTAGTAGATAGACGTGGAGCCTGACTTTGCGTACGGCACTTCCAGATTTGACTTGACCATTGGTGGTAAGCCTTTTCCAAACTGCGCGTCCTTTCGGTTCACGACCGACCCGGCCCCAGCATGGTATTTGCGGTCATAAACCGCTGCTTGCGCATTAATGCGCCATGCTCTACGACACCCTGCCAAGGTTTGGAACGCCTCATGCAATGCTTCAAAAGCGCTCTCGTTTGCAGCGTCCAAGTCGTAGAACAGCACAGAAGTCTTCGCAACAGTGTCTCTAACCGACATGTAAATCGTAAGAACAACCAGAACCGCAAGGGAGAGCAAAGCAAGCCATTCCGGCCCAGTAGAGAAGGCAAACCAAAGAGCAGGCACGCTACCCGCAGCTGTCCACTTCCAATAACTCGGACGATTTGCTTTGCTATTTAGCTCACTGAGCAGCTCGGCAGATGAGGTGTCCTGCATAGCAGAGACTGGAGCGCTTTCAATCGCGACCATAGGGCCTAAACCAGGTTGCGGCACCGAGCTGGGTAGCGGTGTAGTGGTTGGTGGCGGCGTTAAGACAGGCTGGGTAGTCGGTATTGTGGCACGGTAGTACAGCCCACCTCGCCCAACCGAGATGTAGTTCCCTCGCGGGCCTGTGCCAACTCGAAGGCCTTTGATTCCAGCTGACACTCCGACGCCAGACTTCGAAAAATTGAACCGGAAGGGGCCAACGCTCACGCTTTTTCGTAAATAGAAACCCATGAAACCTCTTAGGAATTAGTTTCAAAACAACAATTAAGTTGCATTCTGCGCACTGCAATGTTGATATAATAAAGGCATTGCAGAAAATCAACTATAGGGAATGTTATGTCAGACCAGATTTCGTTCGGTGCCGCCGAATTCGCTAGCAATCCTGAACCGCGCTGCCCTTGTATCCTTCTGCTCGACGTCTCCGGGTCGATGTCAGGCCAACCGATTGCAGAGCTCAATGCCGGTTTGTCAGTGTTTAAAGACGAACTTGCGGCTGACTCTCTTGCAATGAAGCGCGTAGAGGTAGCCTTGGTGACGTTTGGTCCAGTTCGCGTCGAGGCGCCATTCCAGTCTGCGGAATCCTTCTATCCGCCGACGCTGTCCTCTCAAGGGGATACTCCAATGGGCGAAGCAATTCGCCAGGCAATTCAGCTGGTCGACAACCGAAAGCAAGAGTATCGAGCCAATGGCATCTCTTACTACCGTCCTTGGATTTTCCTTATCACTGACGGCGGTCCCACTGACGAATGGAAGTCTGCTGCGGCAGCAGTCCGTGAGGGTGAGGCGGCGAAGAAGTTCGCTTTCTTCGCTGTAGGGGTCAAAGGCGCCAACATGGATGTGCTTTCGCAAATTAGTACTCGCACTCCTATGTCTCTGGAAGGCCTGAAGTTCCGCGAACTGTTCACCTGGTTGTCCAGCTCCCTGCAGCGAGTGTCGCAATCGACCCCAGGCACTGAGGTCAAGCTGGATGCACCGACGGGATGGGCCTCGGTGTGACTTGGCGCGTCGTTGCCGGTTCTGCAGCTGGCACATCGCACACCGCTACTGGACTCGCCTGTCAGGATAGCTGCTGGGCCCAAGTGGACACGCCTGCTGGTAAGACTGCGGTCTTGTCCATCTTCGTGGCCGACGGTGCCGGTAGTGCACAGCACGGCGGTGAGGGGGCGGAGCTTGCTATCAAAGCAGCGGCCGAATTCATGCAGAAAAAGGTGGCTTTGCCTGAATTTGGATTAGGTGACGACTTTGCTGTTGACTGCGTCATGGCCATCCGAGCCGCGTTGTTTTCTGCTGCCGAGAAAGCAAMGGTCCGGGCGCGAGAGTTCGCTTGTACGTTCCTTGGAGTAGTCTCAACGAACCTCGGCACGTTGGTGATGCAAATCGGCGATGGAGGTATCGTTGTCGACGTCGGGAACGGTCTCGAAGTTCCAATCGTGCCAATGTCCGGCGAATACGCCAACATGACTCACTTCATCACAGATGAAGATGCAGTCGACCGTTTGGAATCGCACGTCTTTAGTAAGCCCGTTCTCAAAGTCGCGGCGTTCTCGGATGGTGTTCAGCGACTCGCGCTCCAGATGGACACGAACACCGCTCACGAGCCGTTTTTCGCTCCGTTCTTCAAGGTTCTTTCTACTGCTACTGTCGAGCAAGAGGACCAGCTTCAGGATGCCTTGATGCGATTTCTGAATAGCGAAGCAGTGAACGAGCGGACCGACGACGATAAAACTCTCGCGCTCGCAGTTCTCATCTAGAAGAAATATTATGACGAAACGCTTCGTCACAGCTTCAGGCGCCGAAGTTCAGTTAGGCCGCGAGTTAGGGAAGGGCGGAGAAGGCTCTGTCTTTGAGATACCTTCGTTACCGAATCAGGTGGCCAAGCTCTATCACCAGAGCGTGGACAAACTGAAGCAGGACAAGCTTCGGTTCATGGCTACCCACGGTGACCAGGCGCTACTCCAGTACGCAGCCTGGCCACAGGGCACGCTTCATCCATCAGTGAGTGGGCCCGTTGCCGGATTCCTGATGCCCAAAGTTACTGGGCGTGACCCCATTCATATGCTGTACAGCCCAGCACATCGCCGGCAGAACCGGCCGAACGCTGCTTGGGACTTTCTCCTCTACGTCGCACGCAATACCGCGGCAGCTTTTGAAACACTGCACGCGCACGGCCACGTGTTAGGCGACGTTAATCAAGGTAACGTCATGGTCGGGGTGGATAGCAAGGTCATACTGATTGACTGCGACTCCTACCAGATTAATGCAAGTGGAACTCTCCACCTGTGCGAAGTCGGTGTCTCTCACTTTACCCCTCCTGAACTTCAAGGACTTCAGTCGTTCCGCGGAGTAAAGAGGTCCGCTAGTCACGACAATTTCGGCCTAGCCTTACTAATTTTCCATCTACTGTTCGGCGGTCGTCATCCGTTCTCGGGAATACCGCAGAAAAGCGATGACCTGATCGGAATCTTGTAGCCAATCAGAAAGTTAGTCTTCATGTTATTTTTATACATGGAGGCTAGATGAAGAAACGTTTTACCGAAGAGCAGATCATTGGGATCCTGCGCCAGGCCGCGGCCGATGGTGTAGTCATCCGAGATCT
>NZ_JBFRFV010000046.1:0-25107 GCF_052115005.1 Massilia sp. 2TAF26 | reverse complement strand
TGGATGCGTGAACTCATGCTGCAAACTGCTCCTGGTGGGATTGATCACTGGGACTGCTGAACCCAGCAATCAAGTCAGCCAGCATAGCCTTTGCACGAAACAAAGGCCAGCTACGACGCGGAACATGATCACACGAAACTAAACAATTAGCTCGTTATTAGGCATCGGCATGCGCTACAGCGCCTCGAAGCAGTTCTCGCACGCAACGAAGTCATGGAACCCTGCACCGGCGCGACCAGCCTCGGTGTTGGACTGACATACCCGTTCTGATCCAGCGCGCCACGCCACGCCAACACGGACACTATTTCCAGTGTCGGAATTGCGCTTTTTTCCGTGCATTTTTCGATGTTAGCGAATGCCAAGCGCTACCCTGCTCTTTGACGGTACAGTTCGGCTAGCCTGAACGGGTCGACCGAGTTGGTCTTCGCCGCAAAATCCGCACCCACTAGCATTGGCGAGTGGCGGACTGCTAAGCGCATTCCAAACTCATCGGCACGGTGGACCAGGACGGGATCGAGAACATGCTCGGGCACGCGATAATATTTGATGAGCCGGTGCGCGAGGCCTGCGTCGACAATGATGTCATCACCCAAAGTGACCCACATGTGGAGGCGCTGGGATCCCTCTGTGGGGCGGGTAAGATACTCTTCCCGGATATTCTCGATGGTCGCGTCATATTCGAAGTTCTCCTGAATTACGACCTCGCCAACGACGAGATCAGCGTTATAGCCATCTCCTCGTAACAATGCGAAGAGGTGCGTTGCTAGGGTTTGACATGACGCTCCCCAATACCCGGGCACGATAGCGCGCAAATGAGGCAGATACTTCGTATTGCAAAGCTCGCGGACGGTCTCAAGTTCACAGTCAGACATAGGAGCATATTCGTCTACCGTAGGCAAAGGGGTCAATCCAAGGTGATCTGCTTCCGTTACCGCTGCGCCAAGCATGCGCCGATATTCATCCGAATGAGGTTTGAAGATGTCAGTCTTGGCGATTGCCTTTGCAACCCGCTCTTCCTTGCTACCTCGTAGTTTCGCTTGTCCCATTAACTATCTCTCGACGGCTACCGGCCTGATCGGGGCGCCGACCGACACCAATTTTTTCCTTGATCTAAACGACCGATTTCAAAAGGTTTGTGTGATCGCCTCATAGCCAACTCAGGCCATTGCCACCGGTTTGCGTTTTTCCGCTGTATAGTTGTTCGAGCTGTCGAGCAGTCAGAAGGCGGTTGGGGTGAAAGTAAAATCTCCCGCTGTACCGTACCCCATGCGGAAAGTAGCTGTCTCGTGGCCCGCCACCCGAACACGTGCCTCGACCATTCCCCCACCACACAAACCGTTCGGTTGCGCACTCAGAATATGATCGCCTGCCGGCAAATGGAGAACCACGCGTTCGGAAGGACGCAAATCAGCCGCTGGCTTCGCATCCACAAATAGCCGGGCACCGCACCCAGAGCCACCGAAGCCGCTGTCGCGCTTGACAGTCACCGCTCCGCGCCCATCCGCCTGCTGTAGAAGCTCCGGGGCGAGTATGCGATCGCGTGGAACGGGCACTGCCTCGGCAGTGCTCACGGGCTGTGTTGCGCAACCTGTAAGGGCCGACGCCATCAGGAGAAGAAGTGGCAGGGAACTGATTTTTTTCATTTGTTATTTTCTATCTTCGCCGGGACTGCTACAGTCCGCTTTTGAAGTTTTTAACACAGGTCTAGCCAGGCGCGAAACGAGAAGAGCGTTCCTTATTGCCGCCTTGGCTGCCCAGCGGGGTCAGGCGCCGTACACGCCGTCGATCTTCCGTGCCCAGTCGCGCATCAGATGCAGGGTCGTTGCCAAATCCTGCACCCAGAGATACGAGCCGCTGTAGTCGGTATGGACGTGAAGCAAATCCGGATCGCAACCATGCTGCCGGGCGAACGCGTGTTTATCGAACCCCTGGGGCGCCTTGGCCACCGTGTCGCGCCCCGTATGTTTCGGAAACCGATATAGGCACGAAAACGGAACCTTCCGTCCCCATAGCGCCTCGCTCATGAGTCCGATGAACTCGCCACGCCAGCCTATGCGCAGGGTTTTTCGCTCCTCGTTCGGTCCCTGAGTCGTGGTTGCAACCGTAAAGCCTTGCGCCACCAAGGCCTGGATAACCTGTTGTGCAAACGCGTTTGGCGGATTTCCTGTGTAGCGCGCGAGTGCAGGCACTTCGCCGGATTGGTGCTGGGCTGCTGGGGCAATCGTCCGGTCCAGTGCGCCCATCAGGGGCAACTGCGCCGACGCTTGCACGGCAGCGGCCGGTCGATGGCGCTGCAATGAAGCCGCCTCGACCTGCGGCAACGTCGGCCAGATCTGGATCAACTGGCCGCAAAGATAGGCGGTACGCCGTTCGATCGCCGCTTCGTTCCAATGGTCCGCTTCCGCCCCATGGAAATACTGGGTGAGATTTAGCTTGCTGAACTTGGTCAGCTCGGGACGCTTCTTGGACCAGGCAGCGTTCTGCAGGGACGGGTTCAGGCTAGCCGTGATCAGCGTCAGGTTGCCGAGCGTATTGACCAAGCGGTCACGCCGTTGCTGGGCCTTTTGCTGTTTGATCGGGTCGAGTGCCCCCGTGTCGGAGTTCGTGAATTCCGTTTTGTCTAGCGGCCAGTGTTCGGTCCAGGCCTGCGGCATCACATGTTCGATCGTCAGCCCCGAAGGCAAGGGCTGGACTTCGCTCTTGCTGGTGTGCGCATGTGCATCGAGTGCTTCCAAGATGGCCCGCACTTTCGGTTGCGCCAGCCGGTTGTAGAGCGGCAGATCCGCAATGGCCATCGAGAGGGATTGGTCGTCGGGGTAGCGGATACTGTCCGCAATGCTCTTCGCCATGTGTTCGGCGACGGCCACCGCGTCCAGCACGCCGTTGCGATCGATATTCCGGATCAGATCGACAAAGTAACGGTTATAGTGCTTGCTGGTAAGATTGCAGATCATTCGTCGCATCAGGTACGACTCCAGCAGGACTAAAATCCTGTCGAATTCGGCACTTGCATGAGGCACGAGCTCGGCATGCGCGTAGAGCAGGAACGGAAACACCGTGGTCGTATCGACCGCACCCAGCCGCCGTAGGAAGGTTTCCAGGCGAGCATGGTTGCCCTCCGCATAGAAGGCCTTGAACACGGCGGCGTAGCGCGATAGCTGAGCGATGTGTTCGGACGCCGTCCTGGGCACCACCAGCAGCGAGCCCGGGAGCGATTCGGACTGCATGACGAACGCCTTGAATGCATTGAACAAATGCGAGGCCTTGACCTCTTCGCGCGTCATCATCGTCAGGTAGTGGCTGATGAAAACGTCCACACGCGGACGGAAGATGCGGCCTTGCTTGACCTCCTCACGCCACCAGGTCGTTTCAAACTCGCGCCAGTGATCGTCGTACAGCTTTTCCACATTTTCGCCGTCCGAAGCCGCCCGGCGGAACAGGAAGTTCTTGATCAGGTCGGCCGGCAGCAAGTCTTCGCCGCGCGCATTCAGCGTCTCAAAAATGACCTGGGTTTCATCATCCTTGTCGAGATCGATCACGACCACCTGCAGGCAATCCTTCACGACGTGCCAGAGCGAATCGAAGCGGTCATCAATGGATTTCCTGGATAGCACTTCCACATCGGCATCGTCGTCCAGTTCGCCTTCGAACCAGCACGTCAGGCGGCCGTGAAAGTAGCGGTAGGCGCCGATAATATTGTTCGAGCGCTCGTCGAATTCCGGACGGTGCTTGAGCGCCAACTCCAGCTTCTCAAGCGAGCCCGCCTGGTGTACCAGCCGGAAGGCGGCGCGATTGCTGTTCGTCGGCCAGACTTTGAAAACCTCGTCATCGTGATCGATCTTACTGCGGCGGTTCGCCACCAAGTCGGTGAAACGCTCGATGTACTTACTAGCGTTGTGGTGGCACGCCAGGTCTCGCGCAGCCATCAGAAACAATTGCAAGGTGGTGAACCGCTGCTGTCCGTCAATGACCTGGCGGCTCTCGATAGAGCCCGTCGAATTGGCAAGCTGTTCGAGCACGACCGCGCCGAGAAAATGCGCATGGACCTTCGCACCACGGAAATGCCGCTCGAGCAGCGTCTGGATGTCCTCCCACAGCGGCTCCCAGTTCTCGTCTTTCTTCCACACGTAGGGACGCTGGAACAGCGGGACTTGATAGGTGATGGTTTGGTCAAAAATCCGTTCGAGCTTGCGGGTATTGGCTTCCATTGTCTTTTTCGTCGTCCCTGGACGCTATGAGAATGGTGGAAGTTTACACTGTGGATGCTTGTGTAAGGGAAAACAATCTGACATCGACCAGATTGCCAACGCCGTACTGGAGTCCGAGGCACCGCAAGACGGCTCCGGTGCAAATTCCGCGTAAGTGGCGAGCGGCCTGCTCATATGTGCAGGTAGGTCACGCAGCCAGGACCGCTGCCCAGATTTCGGGCGTAGTTTGCCCCTGAGTGGCCCAGACACGAAGGTCGAACTGTTCTTTACGAATACGATGCATGAGCTCGACGCCTCGAATTGTCGTGATGGTCAGATTAATGCTTTATTACGTCGAGCAAGTGCAAAGTACAGCTCAGTGTTTTCCGTTCTGGCTACCATAGGGCGCCAATGGCACCGAAGATCACGCCCGGGACAAACAGCGCGATGAATACGACATCGCGGAGGTGCTCATCCAAGCGGGACTTCTTGTAGGACTCGTTTCTCTCGGTCACGCCGAACCATGTGCCCCAAGCTCCGAAGAACCCTCCAAAAGTGCCGAACACCTTATTCCATGCAACCGGCCCCGACCATTGGATGCGTCCCGCTAACGTTGCCACAACTACGGCCAGCGCGATCGCTAGACCGCTGCCCACCAATGACTGAACCACGTGCCTCCTGAATGGCCTCGCGTATTCAGTACTGCCGGTGCCGGCAAGGCATTCGTAACGCGAGTGGTTGAACACGATGAAGTAGAGACCTTTGAGAACCATGCGCTTTTCCCTTGAATTGAACGACCATTAGGTCACTGGTCTGCACCAACGATATTACTTCCGCTGTCACATAGCCGTGTTCGCTTTTATCATGCGGTTCCCACTCGATTTCGATCATATTTTTCCTTCGCACTAGTTCTCTGGGCAAGCAAAGTTCTCGCCAGCCCCGGTAGCGATTAGTCCAAAAGCCTTACTCACCTCAACGGAACGAGTTTCGCTAGTAGCAAAAAAATCATTGAGTTGGCGAACATAGTAATTGGCGTCAAAATTGACACTACATCCTTTCGCTCTCATTCGTGAGATAACGTTCGACATAGTTTCTAATTTAACTACGGCTGATTTCTTTACCCACTCGTTACCGGTTTCGTAAGCTGCTACATGTGAGTCTGACACGGTCGCTACAGTATCTCCAACCCTTGCTGGCTCGTCTCTTGCTGCAGCTTTTGCTTCTCTCGAATCGGACACGACTGAGGTTTCTTCTCCTGGATGTGGCCTAGTCACGCTGCTTCTGTATTGAATGAACAGTGCATAAAGAAGAGAAATCAAGATTAAGACACCTATAGCCTTTACGCCTTCAATCCGACTAGCGAAAGTTGGGTTCGGCGCTGTAAAGTTCCCAATTGCCGAAGCTAAACAACCAAGGATTGACATGACAAAAAACAAATGCAGTCCGAATACAATTAGTGTCGACATTTTTTCCCTAGTTTCGATGTTCGAAAACGACCTCGCTGCAACGTGCTCGTTTTCCTACTCATCTGCGGTGGAATCTGAAGACATATCGGTCGCCATCGATCTCGACAACCTTACCGACTAATTCATCCCGAAGAAAAAACTCTTTTCGAACGGTGCTAGCATCCTCTCCAGCTTCAACACGTTCAACCTGATCTGTCTTCACAATAACTAGGCGCACCGGGGACTGCTCTTCGAAAGCCTTGCGAACGTTGATCCTAAACTCATTATTCCCATGTCCTGTCCAGCGTTCGAAACCATCGGCGAACTCCATTGTTCCGGTAGGCCCCTTACGGTAGTGGTGATCCCATAGGCTTACAATGAGCTCGCCAGCTGGCGACCATGCGGAAACCGACCATTGCGGATTGCGCAGTGTTGCCTTATACCGTGCGAATGCTTCTGTAATTCCAAGACGTCCCATAGTCCTTTTCCGTTCTCAACCGCCGAGGTTCGTAAGGCGGGTAGCGAATTTTTTTCTTAGATGGTCGAGCGCACCTTCAAGTTCGGAAATGCGGTCGCTCATGATTCGCAGCTCTTTGCTGTGTTCTTCTCGGACCTTCTCGACTTGGGCAGCAACCATCATTTCGACTTCTTCTCGCGTCATAATCATTTCCTATTCGTTAGCAGTGACCAGGAACTCGGCAACCCAAGTGCTCAATACTGCGGCTACTGTTGAAATAACCGCTAAGGTAGTTGCTTGAATCTGCGGGTTGCTGAACCAGCTTACGAGCGCGGTCGTGAGAGCGACCATGTTCCGAATTTTCTTGAAACTTTTCACCGGGCCGGCGATCGCTTCAAACGCTAGCATGCCTCTCAATATCACGACAGCTACGAGCTTCGGCATAGCTCCCACAAGCCGTCCCAAGCGCGTTGGCGTATAGCTCTGTCCATTGTGAGGATAGGGATAGTGGTATTTCAGCAAGCCTAAATCGACGCATGTCCAGAACAACCGAGCGACGTGTTCCTGCAACCACGGGTCAGCATCACGAAGCTCCATAATGATGGGCTCTTCCGATTGCAGAATGAAACTCGCTTCGGTTTCACGGTCTCTCGGCACCGGAGTACCGAGTGTGCGGACATACCGCATCCAGTCGACAACGATACTCACCTTTTCGGCCGTGCCTAGGTTGATTTGTCTGAATGCGTTACGGTCCATCCTTTTACCTCGGACCTCTCGCTACCGATCAAAGTACGCTGCAGGCTCGTACGCTGACCACCCACCACGCCCTGGCCTACCGGGCGCGCCTGTAAATCCAGGTCTGCCAGGCGTGCCTGCAAAACCCGGCATGCCAGGCACACCCGCTAGTCCAGGTGTCGGAGGGGTGGGGCCGGTGTGATCGCTCGTGAACGCTAACGCCGAATTGCGGTGATCGTAAATTACGCCGCCTTCAAACCAGCCGATGTGCTTCCCTCGAAGGGAGTAGACATTCCCGTTTTTGATCCATCCTGCAGCGATGCCGCGTTCGTCGCGGACGGTGTCGCTGTCAAGGATGAGGCAATGTCTGCCATTTTTGTTGTACATCCAGTTTGCCATTAGTTTCCTTAATCGGCCGGCATCGCGCCGACCCTCCTCAATGCCACAGCCGCGTCGAGCGCGGCGTGGGTACTGCTGGGTCTTTTCCTTGGTGGCATGAGTTCAGACGGTTACACCTGCTGTCACTCTTTATATGGACCGATGACCTTCTTAGGAAGCGTCCAGAAGAGCACGAGAATCCCGCCCCCAACAATACCGATCTCGGAGAGTAAAGCTCGAAGCTCGGTCGAGCGAAAGTACAACGAACCGTAAGCAACAAGTCCGGTGGTGAGCAGAATCCAGCCGATAATCGACAGCAGGTTGTACGACACCAAAACCCTCCCCGCCGGAGTGTCTTTCACGACTAGGTGGTCGACCAGATCATTCATCGAATAGCGCTTCATATTTTTCCTTACATTTAGCTCAGCGTTCCAAGTGCGCCTATTAATTTTGTATAGAAACCGGCTTCCCAAGCATCTTGATCGCTGCGATGTCGGCGGGAGAAAGGTCGAACCATTCTCCTTCGAGCCGCTTTGCATGGTATTGCCGGTGTAGGTCGCGCTCTGCGAACGAGTAGTCTTCAAACCACGCATAATGCTCGACCGCGATCGGAAATGGCAATTTCACCTCGAACAGCCGAGTCCTACTCTTGACGTTTACACTCTTGCCGATCTTTACACCGTAGGGAGAGCGTACGAGATACACGTATCCGCCTGTCGGCGTGTCGGACGGACGTCTTTCTGCTGTCGTACGCAAGCTTGATCTAGCAGTGGGCACAGTTAAATCTGGAAAATGCTCTGCAAATGTCGATGCCAACATATAGCGCTGTGCCACGTCGGCGGCAAAGCTAAAAAAGGGTTTCGCTTGTGTCCAAAACCGCCGCCCGGAAGGATTTGGTCTGTAGCGTAAATCTACGGAAACCCATTGGACTGCAGCCCCTTCGGGCCCTACGCGCAGAACTACTCCAAGACGAGTCGCAACGCCGAGCTGAGCGTCCTGATCCCAAGAGGCCAGCACTATACCGTAGCGCGGTTTGATGATCGCAATGAAATCGACCGGTCCGGTAATCAAACCTTCTTCTCCGCCACTCACCTCCTCTAGCGCGGCCGGAGAGATACGAACAAACTTGGAAATGCGTATTCCACTTTTATCGGTCACGCTGCACCTCTTTTCCGTTCTCTGTAAATATCACCGCTTAGGGCAGTACGCTTGGAACATCGCAAGCTGGTTACCCACGATCTCGTCGATTGGCACTGAGAACATGTGTTTGCCTTCTTTATATCGCGTGACGAATTCTTGGGCACGCTTTTTGTCTTCGGCCATCAAACGTTGGCCTCCGACTGATGCGGTCGCAGCACTTGGACATTCGAATTCGGCAAGAATTTTTTCTGCACGTGTAAGTGCCTCATCGGAAGGCTGTAAGCAACCTGCTAAAAAAGCGGCCAGCAGGACAGAAAGCAACATATTCGGTTTCATTCTTTTTCTTTCTCAATCCCGACTATCGGTCGAGTCGGGCGCCTTTCGGCACAATGTTGTTCCTTGCACTAGAGCTTGCCGAACATCCAGCGTACAGAATCCCGCGACAGCTACCAACCGAAGCATCGTGTTTTTCGGGTAGAAGTTACTTTTTCTTCACTGCCGCACAGGCAAACTGCAACATCAGTTCGCCCGCGCTTTCTGGCGTAACGCGATGCCACTTTTCTGCATCATCGGACATAAAGAGCAAGTCCCCAAAACCATTTGGTTGCGAAAACGATCTTGCCGTAAGATTTCTTGTTTGTCGTTTCGCGCAGTCGAACTCGCGGAATTGAACCTGAGAACGGTCTCCAGTCTTGAGTTTTTCGTGATTGGTCAACACCCACATTTTGACAAAGTTGCCTTCCCTACTGGCGGTCTGCATATCGGCAAAGAGTTCGACGCCGTCGCCACCGTCTTCGTGGACGCGGAACCAGCGGTCTTTTGCCGAAGCTGACGAAACCGAGACGCAGGCGAGCACGGCAATTAATGCGGCCTTTTTGAGCATTTATCCTCCAGATTCCTGGCCAAGCGCTGCGCCCGACCGTTTCAATGCTCCCGCCCGCTCTACGCTGCGGGGTTCGAAGGATAGATGCGCAGTGCGACCTCCAGCAGCGCAGGAATACCGCGCCTGTGCAGTTCAGCCATGAGGTGCAACCTGTCGGCAAAAGCCGAGTTTTTCTCCCGCATGTCGCGTTCATGTCCGAAATAGTCGCGCACAGTGGCGTAGGTGACTTTCGCTTCAGTGTGCGTGCCTGCCCAATGGTGGAGGGAACGGAGCTGCTCGACGGTCATGCCTGCTCGCTCCAAGTAGTCCAAATCTTCGAGAAGTTGCTCCGCTTTTGTCATATGTTTTCCGAGGTCAGCCGTTGTTTGAGTGAGGACCAGACATCAGGCCTTTAGTCAACGCCCTCGCAGCGGCTTCATTGAGCCAGTCCACGACAACAGCGGCCTGTTCAGGAGCGATTAGCACGACAGACGGCTCGTCCATGCCAGCCGGCTGTGTGATTGCAATCGTTCCGTCATTGCGAAGCTCAACCGATAATTCAAACATCTGCTTATGCATAGTTTTTCCTTTCAAATCAGCCCAGGTTGCATGCTTGGTCAATAATGCGTCAGCCCGGTCGGTCCAGCAGGATGTGCTGCTGAGCGCTGTCGTCTTTACTCTTCTGCAGAGCTGTAAGCGCGACCATTGCTATAGTTCGTTCCGTAATACCCTTCTCCTCGCAATAAGCCGATGTCAGCCAAGCGCGGAGTGGCTGTTTGCCCTTGCTGGAATTACAGCTCCCGCAACAAAGTGCAATATTTTCAAGGCTAACCATTAGCGGATCGTTGACAATATGTTCCCAAGATGGACAAGTCTTCCTGCCCTCATACGGCGCAGCAAAGATGTGCCGACAGTAGACACATTGGAGGTCGCGCTTGATCACCTGCATAGCAAGGTCCCGCGGGATACTCCATTTCGCAGCGGTACGAGTCAAGAGGGTGTAGTCCGTCTTGTATTCGACGCATGCTTGATTGGTACTGCCGTTTGTCATCCTCGTCGTTTTCCTTCCGTTTCGACACTGACGTTGGCGCCCATATTGGCCGGGCGCCGGCGTCATTGTCGGGAGCCTTTTCCTTCCAGTCGTCATCGACTTACTGCTGCCGCCACTCGGGCAGCAGGGATAAGGCGACGTCTACGGCAACCAGGGCATATTGGCGAATTCTTTTGCAAACTCGGCAGCGGCTATTTCCAGCGCTTCTTTCTGGCTCAGGTCGACGTCTTCGTCCTTTGCGTAGGCGCGGAACTTTTCTGTAATATCGGCGCCCACTGAATTAGTGACTTTGTTCAGAATAACTTTCGACGCCGAATCGCCAATGGTAACGTCCACGCTGAGAACTACGCTGCTCATGTTCTTCATCCAACCCCTGAATCCGCGAGGTGCCGGTTGGGCAATTGCCCTATGTGAGACTGTGTTTGATTTGCTCTGCCAAGTCAGTCGCCCGCGTTCGTGACCAAAACCTCAAGTGCTTCGTGGTCAGTAACGTCCCCGTAAAGTCACTTCCGAGCAAAGGGATAACGGCTTGTTGAGTGTCATCACCGTGCGCCAGGACGACCTTCGGCCCGATTGTGCGCAGTAAGAACTGGAACACGGAAGTGTCTCGTTCACATTCGGACAAGTCCTCCGCACGATGGCTAGCTTTCGAATAAAGGTTCGTCTCGAGCATTCTCACTCCCGGAAGGTTCTCGAGAATCCAGCTGAGCATGGTGCGCGTGTTACTCAGTTGTCTCTTCCCTCTCGAGGCGCGTTCTTGGCGATACGCCTTCTCCCATCGTGCCTTGCTGTACCCGACACTACGCTCCCAGAACTCCCAAAAATCAAGGTTCGTCGTGGCATTAAACCCAACAATGAAGACTGTACACTCGAGCGGAGAGCCATCACACACGAATGGCCTCAAGTCAGTAGGGCGGCCAACGAGTGCCTCCAGCTCCTCTTCAAAAGCACGGATATGCATCAGAACTTACTTCGTGAGGGACAATCCATTCAGTGCTTTTGAGATGCGCCGCAACTCATCCTGAATGTCGTAATTCGAAATCTCTTGAATCCTCTCGTCAATGTGCTGATAGTATTCGGTCGCAGCCCTCAGCCTACCGCCCTGCTTGTTCAACTTCGGCTCAATGACTTCGATAAGTATTCCTTCAATTTCATTCAATGCATCCGAGTACTTGAAACCAGAAACTCCCGAGTCGACCGCCTGTTGGTTGCTGAGCTTTCCATCACAATTCACGTCGCGGAAGCCGACCCAACTGAAGTACTCCCAACGGTTCCATAAAGCACCATCCATGTGATTCCTCAGGCGAGTGAACAGAGTGGCGTTGCCATTGCCCGCCTGGCCGACATATACGATTGATTGGTTTCTATCGTAGAGAACATAGACGCCGATTTGGTCGCGAAAATCAGCTACCAGTTTCCCGGCATAGCCCTTCAAGTGGCCGGCGTTTCCATCTCCGCCCGATCCTCGATAGATGTACTTGCGCTCCCAAAGGAAGCCAAAGTTCTTGATGATTGGCATAGGTCTCCTCTTTGAATTTGACAGCCCTTCAGGCTCTTGTGGCCGCAGAACAAAACCAAGTTCTTGAACTCTGCGACATTCTTCCGGATGTAGGCATCAATCACGCGCTCTGCCGCATGCTCCAACTTTCTTTGCTCAGTCCTTCTTCGGCCCAAACTTGTTAGCGCGCTTGGAGTCCGATTTCTTCACTCCGTGGGGAGGCAGGTACACTTTGCGATTCCCAGAAGGTTTCAAAGTCTCAGTTTTCTTACTGCCGAGGCCAAACAACTTACCAAGAAAAGACATAGCAAACTCCTTTGTGTAGTGGCCACTGGACCGCCGCGAAGCGCCAAAGTGGCGAAATTTCATTTATCAAATTACGCCTGCGACGATTAAACCAAGTCGCACAGGATCAGCATCGATCAGCCGCTTTGTTGCGGTCAAGGTTTCATGGCCCAACAGCTCGTTAATATGCCGAAGGTCGAAGCCCTTATTCGCCAGGCGCACAGCAAACGTCCTCCGGCCGGACATTGCACTTGCGCCCTCGATACCAGCCTGCAGATGTAGTTTGCGGAAGAACTGGCTTAGGGAGTCACAGGAATAGCTAGCACCACCGCTACCAGTGCGGCGCTCGATGAGCTTGTACGGGTCACCATCGCCGGTAAGGAACAGTGGCCCATGTGGATCCAGGCCCCGATACTCTGTGGCCATAGGTGTAAGCCCATGCCGGTACACGATCCGGTAAGTCAGGTAGGCGTCGATCGCTTTCGCAACTTTGGCATTGGACCAGTAAACCGGTCGCTCCTTGCCGTTGTACGCGATGCGAGCATCGACGCATGACTTCACGCGGATTGAGCCGTCCGCGTTCAGGTATGCGCGCACTGGCAACCTGGCGATTTCTGTCAGCATCATGCCAGTGCCGTACAGAGTTGTAAGAAGTGCTACGTTACGCAAAGGAGATTCGCCTGAGATAGCGGCGACTTTGAGCAGATGGCGTAGTCTGCCTTCTTCAATGTAGGGCGCCTTTGCCATGCGTTTTACGTCCCTTATGTGTTTTGTTCAGAGGCAGATTTTGAACAGAGTACGCCAAAACGTTCCTGTTAGCAAGCTAACAAGCGAAGTCCTCGGAAAAGTATGTAATCAATACGCGGCTGCATTGCGCTACCATGCATCGGACATCTCGGCTCACTCAATGAGCGATAGCTCAAAGTTCGTCATGACGAACCGGGAGAAGTTGAGACGTGCACTACAGCATCCGCAGTCCCGAAGGACGAGGACCATTGTTAATCTCGAAGAGATTAACAATACGAGACGCCAGTCTATCCTGCCCTCCAAAAACCAAATCCAAAACCCTGCTTTCAACACGTCGACCCGAGTTTAATGACGCTTGCATAAGCGTCAGCGCAATGCTGGGCTCGCTACCGACGGCACACTGCAATCTGCATCGCAGCCGCGCTAACTGAGCCGTATAGTCATCGGCTTTACAACGCGGTAACACCTGCTCAATCCGGCTACATAGCTGCGATCCTTCTTTCCACTCTCACTTTGGAGGCGTACATGGATCAGCAAACAGTCAATGTTTCGGTTGAACGCCGTGCGTCGAGCAATCGTGCCGACGTTCGGTTCCTCAGACTGAAGGAGGTACTTGCCATCTGCGGTAAGTCGCGAAGTAGCGTCTATGACGCAATAAAGAAAGGAGACTTCCCGAAACCTGTGAAGCTCAGCGGTAGGTCGTCCGCCTGGATCAAAAGCGAAGTGGAACAGTGGGCAGTCGATTGCATTCGCGCCAGCCGACAGGACTCAAGGCCTTGAGGCACGGGCCATCGACCACAAACGGACGCGGTACACGACAGACAAACAGGCCAAAAGTTCGTCATGACGAACTCCTGAGATTTCGTCATGACGAAATTTATGCTTGCAATCCAGATGCCAGGCAACGCACCGGATTTCGTCGCGACGAAATTTTAGGTCCGATCAGCCGCGATGCCAGCCATCCCGTCATATCGAACAAAGCGAACCTGAACCAGCAGCGCGGGTCAAACCTATGCCACGAGCTTCCGCAAACGAAAACCGCACCCATACCCTAAACGGCTGTGTATCCATGAGTGTACCCACGTCACAGATGAGCTTGCCACGAAAACCCAGCAGCCACGCAGCCGCCGGCGAGCTCATCGATTCCGGCCGGAGCACCAAAAGCAAGTATTAAGCAGTCCAGGAAAGCCCACTGAACCCGCGACTCTCATAGTGAGAACGCGGGTTTTTTGTTCGTCAAGCGTAAGGTCCGTTGCGCTTACGTTTCCTGGCCGGAGCCTGACCTCATTTCGCGCGGATATGACTTTTTCCGGTTCCAGACAGTTTCGTGATGCGCGCGCCTACATGCCTTGTCCTGGATCGGCACTGACCTAGACTGAAATACCGCAAGGGCAATACCGGCTTTGCGGCATCCGACGCCCGCCACGAGGCTGATTCGGCGTGACGCCTGTCCAAAGGCTTCTGCTTTGTGAAGGAACGATCATGCGCCCCCTATCTCTCCTGATTCCCGCATTCCTGCTGGCGCTTGCCACTGGCGCCAGTGCGCAGACCCAACCCTACCCACGGCCCGATACTGCGCCGATCTCGACCGTGACGGTGACGGCCCCGGCCAGGACGGTCCGGCTCATGCCTGACGAAGTCAGGCAGATCGCCGGAACCTATGACATGGCGAATGGCTGGCGGCTGGAAGTGCGCGGCAAGCCAGAATACATCGACGCGACCATCGATATGGAAAAACCGATGCGGCTCAAAGCAGTGTCGAAGAACAAGTTCGTCTCCGGCGACGGCAACGTGGTCATGGAATTCAACCAGGGCACGGGCGACGACATGAAGATGAGCTATGTACCCGACCCCAGCAAACCATCGATGGTGTCGATACCCGCGCAGAAGGCCAAGCGCTGAGCGCCGCATCGGGCACGGAAGCTGCTATCCCTTATGCCACCGACGCCAGTTCGATGTCTGCCGGGTCGATACCGTCGACCGGCGCAAGCTCGTCGATGCCGATACGAAGGGCTTGCTGTTCGATTGTCGCTTCGAACAGGCTGCGCATGACCCTGGCATTGCCAAAATTCGGATCGCCGGCGGCGAGCAGGCGTTCCGTGATCTGGAGGAGCAAGCCCTCGCCTTCGCTGCTGAGCCGGTAGCCATGCGTATTGGCCAGGCACTGGAAGATATGCGAGAGTTCGAAAGCCGAGTAGTCGTCGAATTCGATATAGCGAGTGAAACGGGATGCGAGGCCCGGGTTCGATTCGACAAATTGCGTCATCCTGTCCGTGTAGCCCGCGACGATGACTGCCAGCCGGTTCCGGTTGTCCTCCATTTCCTTCAGCAAGGTATCGATCGCTTCCGGGCCGAAATCGTTGGTGTTCGCTCCCACGAGCGTGTACGCCTCGTCGATGAACAGCACGCCGCCATACGCTTCTTCGATTTTCGCCTTGGTTCGCTGCGCGGTCTGGCCGATATAACCGGCGACCAGATCGGAACGCTGCACCTCGACCACATGCCCTTTTTCGAGTAGACCGAGTGCGGCATACAGTTCACCGACCAGCCGCGCGACTGTCGTCTTCCCAGTCCCCGGGCTGCCGGTGAAGACCAGGTGCAGCGACACCGGTGTCCAACCCATTCCCGCTTCGCGCCGGCGCTCCTGCGCCCGCACCAGGCTGGCAAGCTTGCGGATCTCGGCCTTCACCGATTTGAGACCGGTAAGGGCATCGAGTTTCGCGAGCAGGCCTTCGAAATTCAGCTCGCCCTGGCGGCCGATGACCGGCAAGTCCTGGTCCTCGAGAATCAGGGGGTCCGCCTGCGGCTGGGTGCGCAGGCGCCCCGCCTGGCGTTCGATCGTGGCGTCGAGATAGCTCCGCACGTCGCGCGCATTGCCAAAGTGCTTGCCCTTTGTACGCACCATCTGTTCGAAGGTATGGTTGGCGCGCATCGTGGCCTCTGCGGTCAGGCGGAACTGGCGCGAAGTGACCATGGAGGCGAATATCTGGCAGAGCTCCGCCGCGGCATAGTCGGGAAAATCGATGTAGCGATTGAATCGCGATTTCATCCCCGGATTGGCGTCGAAAAAGGACCGCATTTCCCTTTCGTAGCCCGCGACGATCACCGCCATCGTACCGCGCCGGTCCTCGATTTCCTTCATCAGGGTCGTAATGGCCTCGGGACCGAAATCTCGCGGCGAGTCCGGCACATAAAGCGTATATGCCTCATCGATGAAGAGAACGCCATCTTTGGCCGCGTCGACGATCTTGCGGGTCTTTGGCGCGGTCTCGCCGATGTGCTGGCCAACGAGCCCGCTGCGTTCGGTCTCCACGAGCTGTCCCTGCTTGAGCAGGCCCAGGGCCGCAAATATCTTGCCGATGATGCGCGCCACGGTGGTTTTGCCTGTGCCCGGGTTTCCCGTGAAGACCAGGTTCAAGGCGATGACGTTTGCGGCGACGCCCGCCTCTGCGCGACGGCGCTCGGCCTCGACCAGGTCGATCAGCTTCGACACTTCACTCTTCACCGACTCAAGCCCCTGGAGCGCATTGAGTTCGGTCATTGCGACAGCCAGGGCCATATTGTCACGCAAGTCGCAGTGCTGCAGGTCGATGCCGGCTTCGGGATCGCGGCTCAACCTGCCGGCGGCATGGCCGCTGATACGGCAGTTGATGGCTTTGATCTGGGACTTTCCTTCGGCCAGCAGCCCATATCCCTTACCGCCGTTGAGTACGCAATCGAGCAGCTTGAGCTGGGCGGAATCCTCGGTTTCCACGTTCGCGCCGGCAGTGAATTCGATCGACGTTCCGTTGACCGATGCAACGCTCTCGTTCCTCAGCCACAATCCGTTCGAATTGGTGTCGGCGATACGTCCACCCGACATGGTGAGCTTCGCTTTCTCGGTCGCGACCACGGCCGGATATTTGGGCCCGCCACCCAGCAATTCGCAATCCGTGAGCGTGGCCTGGGCGGTTTCACGCACCCAGACCGCGCCCTTGGCGCCGCCGCTTATCCGGCATTTGGACGCCTTGAGGCTCGCTTGCTGCTGAAGCACGAATCCCGTTTCGCGACCGTCGCTGAGGTCGGCGTCCGTGACCTCGACCTGCGCATTGCCTCGCAGGCTCAACGCCACCTGCACCGCTCTTTCGATGTGGAGCGTATTGATCGACGCGGTCGCATTCCCCTCGACGACGATTCCGCCGCCGGTGGACTTCAGGGCGCGCACGTTGGCCATGACATTCCCGCGCAGGCTCAAGGCAGGTTTTGCCGTGTTGTCGATCGTGACCTGCTCGATCGACAAACCGCCAGTCCCGTCCGCAACGATGGCGCCGCCAGCCAGGATCACGCCTTTCATCTCCGCGTTCGCATGCTGTAGCGACAGGGTGTCGCCGTTCGCACCATCCCAGCGTACGTTGTGCATGTGCAGGCTTGCAGGCTTGCCTGCTGCGCCGACGGCCCGGATCTCGCCTTTGCCGTGGCCCTGCCGGATCGAGATCCGGCCATTGGCCCTTACTGTCAGCACGACGTCGGGGGTGAAGATGCAATGCTCGAAGTTCGCCTCGCACCCTTCCAGTACGAGGACTGTCGACGCGATCGTTACCTCGCGGAAGGCTACCTGTGCAGCGCCGCCGATCTTGATCGGATCTCGCAGGACCACGGATTCGCCGGGTGCGCGGGGCGCAAGTGTGATGGATTTGTCGAGGTTCAGTTCCGTGCCGGACTGCCGATGTTCGGATGCGATGCTCAGCGTCTCTCCAGACTCGACCTTGAGCAGCGCTTCGCTCAAGGTCTTGGGGGAGAACAGGCCATAGCCGACTTTTCGAATGCGCATGGGTTGGTAAGCGAGAGCGTATTTCAAGGACGAAGAAATCAGTCTTTCTGGGGGAAGAATTCCCTCTGAGCCGCCAGCAAGGAGGTATGTGCCATCGGCTCTTCCTTCATCCGGTCGACAGTGAAGAGGATGCGCCTGGACTTGGGATCCTCTACCGCGAGCCCATCGACGACGAAAAATGTCACGTAATCGGAATTACCCATCCCGGCATTCGATCCAACGACATGTCCAAGATAATAAGTCGGCAATTGGACCATGTTCCCATTGCCATACTTCGACTGTTCCCTCAACGGTGCCAATGCCGCCTCGATTGCGCGAGCTTCGGCTTCGCTTTTCGGCGTATAGAAATGCGAACCGGTATTGCTGTATTCGCCGCCAATAAACGTTGCGCCCCAGGTCTGGCGGGGATGGTTTTTCCCGTGCGGCTTCTCCCATGCGAACGACGATGTATCGGGTATGCCGAAGTTGATTTCGAAACGGTTTTTTTCCGCGTCATACCGGCCCAGACTGACCATTTGCTGGTTTTCGTTCTCTTTCGAGAAATAGAATGCATGGAGTTTTTTCTCCTGCGCCTCGCGGTAAGCTTTTTCCAAAGCCGGCTTTTGCTGCTTCACGATATCCGCACGCTTGAAGCTGTCCTGCTCTGCACGGTACTCTTCAAGGTAGTCATAGGCGAGCAGGGCGTCATCCCGTTTCGCGCCGGACCAGAACAGCTGGCGATACTTGTAGGCTTCGGCGGCGATGGCTTCGTCACCCGAGACCCTGAAACCACTCGAGACATTCTTGACCTGATACTGATCGAACGGACGCAGGGGTTCACGTGCCAGCAGGACATTTCCGTAATCGTCACGCCGGATTTTTTCGCTCGAAACCACGGCCGAGCTTTCGGGCTTTGCTTGATTGTTTTCTTTTTTGGCGCATCCCGACGCCAGGGCAAGGGTCAGGCCGATGCCGACGAAGAGATAGCCGGTACGAATTCGAATAGCGGATTGTGCAGATTCAGGAAACATGTCATTGATTGCATGGTTATCGATATGCAATCATATGAAGCGAACAATCCCGCTACAATAGAACACATGTCCCATGCCATCGTGGAACATGCGGCAGCGGCAGCTTGTCTCAGGCTGGAGCAGCCATTGCCGCGGCCAGGGCTGTCTTGTTCGACACGCCGAGCTTGCGATAGACCGAATGAAGCTGGTTCCTCACGGTGGCCGGCGCCACGTCGATCAGTTTTGCAATTTCCTTGTATTGCATTCCGCGCACAGCGAGCATGGCAACGCGCGATTCGGCGGCGGTAAGACCAGCGCTCCTGTTTTCGATCTTATTTATTTTCAGGCAAAGCATCCCATTCAATATTTCAGCACGAATTGCAATTTTCTTTCCGACGAATACTTTTGCACTGGCCGACTCAAGCGCGTCCATCAGGGGGCGCGGCAGGAAAGGTGGACTCCATTCCCGCCATTCGGTCTGCAGCAATTGACTCGTCTCGTCGTCGACGAAATACACCTGTCCCATCAACGAGCTGAGAACCATCGCGCTGGATGCCGGCACAGTTGCCGCAGCCGATTTGAAACGCCGGTTGATCTCCCTGGCCTGTATGAAATGGGGAATAAAAACATTGGCATCTTCTTCCTGCTGGGCCGTATAGCCGTTCCGGCTGTTGGACCGCCACAAGCCCAGTGTCGGCACGGCGCAACCGAATGTTTTTTCAGACACAAAAGCAAGGGAATGGGCGGTTTCGTATTTGCGGCAATACGAGAGCACATGCGGGTCGCGTGCGGTTGCTGCGATGTCGGCGACGACGCTCCGGCCACGCTGCCGAAATGCACTGACCAGCGTATCGTCCTGACTGGTCAGGGCACCATTTTGCGCCAGGGCCTCCTGCCCCACTGCCGCGCTACGGTCTTGAAACCGTTCGATCGGCGTCGACTCGAGATACAGGGTCTGGACGACAATCTTGCCGGTTGCCGCGACCTGCAGGTCGGCCAGGGCGCAGGCATCGAAGGCGACCACTTGTTTCATTTCCTGCAGCGCAGATTTGTTGAATTCCGCCAGACTGCAGTCCTGTGCGCGCTCATAGATGCCAATCAGTGATTTATTAAGCGCATGCATTTCGGCTCATTGACCCGGACAGTGTTTGTTACTGATCCCGAACGACTACGACGTCGTATCTTGGCAGTCCTGAAAAACTATTTCACTAAAAACAAGTGAAGATAATAATTCAATAATATCATTCTTGCTAGTAGATCATGCTCATTGCCTGCAAGTAGATATCACGGAGCCGCCCACCCGTAAATGGCAGCCATTGGAAGAGCATCGGTTTGCTCGGCCGGCGGGATCTACAGGCGCCCGCGCAACTCGAGCGCGATCGTGCGCGGCCTGGTGGCGTAGGCATAGGGTGAGCCGACCACCGCGCCCAGCGTGCTGACCGTCAGATACTGCTTGTTGGTCAGATTGTTCACGACCAGGCCCACGCCCCAGTTGCCGGATGCTGCCGACCAGCCAAGGCGTGCATTGACCTTCTCGCGCGCCACGCCGGCACTGCCGCCAATCGTGCAGGTGCCTTGGGCTGTCGTGTCGGCATTGCAGCGCTGTTTGCCGATGTAGCCGAGCATCGTGTTGAAATCCGCCGTCCCTCCCCACAGCGGCCAGCGCGCGCCGGTGCCGACACTGGCGCTCAGGCGCGGTGCGCCGGCTGGCTGGCCGTCCAGCCTGACGCCGGTCGGTGACACGTAATGCGCATACGTCTGGTCGAGGTAGGCCAGCGTGCCGGTCAGGCGCCAGATGTGGCTGAGCCGCCACTGCGCCCCCAGTTCGGCACCGGTGGCGCGCTGATCGCTGTTGACGACCTGGTAGCTGGGCACGCCGGCCGAGGCATTGGAGGGCACCAGGGTCAGGCTTTGCAGCTTGGTGAAATCGTAATGGAAGACCGAGGCGTCGTAGGACAGGCCCAGCGATCGCACCTGGCCTTTGATGCCGATTTCGGAATTCGTCACCAGCTCCTCGTCATAATGCCCATTCACGCCCACGGCGTCGAAGCCGCCCGCCAGATAGCCCTTGCTCCATGACGCATACGCCATGTGGTCTGGCGCCAACCGGCGGTCCAGCACGAGGCGCGGGCTGAAATTCCGCCAGCTTTTCGATGACGCGAACGGCATCGTGCTCGAGACCGCGTTGTTGAACTCGACATTGCGTGCGACGACTGCCTGCAACGATGACGCCTGTTGCGGCGTCAGCAGCCGCGTCGCGACCGCGGTCGAAAATAGCTTCGCCTGTTGCAAAACGGCGAGGCGGGCATCGAGTTCGGGAGCAGTACGCGGCGGGTTGTACCAGCTGAACCGTTTATCGTCGCGCGTGAAGCGGCCGCCGAAGCTTAGCCTGGTGGTCGGACCGATGCGCCAGATCGCATCGCCGTACACCGCCCAGGCACGATATGCGCCTTTGTCGTGGATGCTCTCGCGCCATGGCAGCCCGGCCAGGCTCAGCCCCTTCAGCGCCGTGTTGCCGGTAGCGGCGCCAAGGCCTTGGGACAAGCTGGTCAAGGTGGCATACGGCGCGATGCCGGCGGCGTGGCTGATCAGTGTATCCAGTGAACTGGTGGTCACATCGACGTTTTCCATCTCGGTGACGCGCTCGCGGTAGGCGCTGACGCCAGCCACCCAATCGAGCACGCTCGTCTGGCCATTGAGCTTCAACTCCTGTTGCCAGGTCGAGTTCGACTCGATATTCCCGGTGCCGAGATAAGCGGCCGGATTCGCCGAAGCGTCGTTATCCATCCAGTTCTGGGTGTTGAAATGGCGGTAGGCGCTCATGCTGCTTAGCGTCGCGAAGCGTAATGGCACCGTGACGCGCAAGGTGACGCCATCGAAGGTGCGCGACTGCAGGCTTGGCGAAGCGTCGTTGAACAACGGCTGCTTGAACAGGTCGGCCGGGGCTGCCGGTCGTCCGAAGTCGATCTTCCCGGCGTTCAGGGAAAACACTGGCGGCCCGGATTCGCGCATCACTTCGTGTTCCCAACCGAGGATGGCGTCGACGTCGTCGCCCTTCCAGCGCAGTGCGACGCGCAGGCCCCGGTCGCCGTCGTCGCCCATGCGCCTGCCGTCGTAGTTGTTACGGACCCAGCCGTCGTCCTGCTGGCCGATCGCCGAGATGCGCAGCGCCAGTCCTTTGGCCAAAGGCGTGTTGTAGACCGCTTCCGCAAAGATGGCACTGCGCGGGCCGCCCCGTACCAGGCCGGTGGCTTCGCGCCGGTCGACCGGATCGTTGCTGACGATGAGAATCGCACCGGCCGCCGCATTGCGCCCGAACAGCGTGCCCTGCGGTCCTTTCAGAACTTCCACCCGCTTGATGTCGTTGAAGTTCAGGACCGAGCCGCCGGTCTTGCCGGTGTAGACGCCATCGATGTAGATACCCACCGGCGAATCCGTACCGATACCGAAGTCCTGCGTACCGATACCGCGCAGGTAGATCATCGGGCGGGTCGATTGCGCCATGTCGACCGACAGTCCGGGCACGAAGGCGTCCATATCCGCCAGGTTGCTCACGCCGACGTCCCTGAGCGTATCGCCCGCCAGCGTCTGCATGGCAATCGGCACATCCTGGATCTGCTGGCTGCGGCTCTGGGCGCTCACGGTCACCACAGGCGTGCCGTCCTGGGCGTGAACGATGTCCGGCGCGGCCGCGGTCATGCCGAGGGCGGCGAGCGCGCGGCCGACTACAAGGACGACCCTGCGTAAGGGCACGCGCCGTTGACTCGACTTCACTGGATTCCTACGTTTGATTTAATAATGAAAACTTAATATTTCAAGTTTCATATCATACCATCGGAAAGACAGCAAAATCTATTGCATTGCCTAGGCCTTGACGAAGCGAATGGTCAAGGGATAACGGTAATCGACGCCATTGCTTGCCTTCACCGCCGCCATGATCGACAGGATCAGATTGGCCAGCATGACAAACCAGATGAGGAAGAGACCAATCAATATGAACGACAGCAGGAAACACATGAAATAAGCGATCATCAGAGTCAACTGAAAATTCAGGGCTTCGCGTGCATGATGAACGGTGAATTCATCATCCGACCCTTTCTTGATCAGGTAAACGACGAGCGGGGCAAGCCAGCTGAAAAAAAGGCCGCCGATATGGACCAGGATCGCAACCGTTTTATCCTGGCGAACGACACTGGAAGCTGCTGTATTTTGCATACGAATCCTCGTTATAGTCTTCTGTTATTGTTCGAATCTTTCGGGCGTGACACGCGTCGGATACCGCCCGATTCCCGCGACCCGGTCAGTTCGTAATCACCCATCCGTCGCTGGCCTTCACGAATCGCGCGGGCACGATCTTTTTTCCGCCCTTGCCGCTGAGTTCGATATCGCAACGATAGGCATTGTCACCGTCGTCCTTGCAGCCGATTTTTTTCACCTCGGGCACCTCCGATTGGAAAGAGCCACCAAAACCGATATTCGCCATCTGGCGATTGCTGTCTTCGACGGATTTCTTGACCGCCTTGTTCATGTCGCTTTCGGATGGCCCCTTCCCGCATCCAGCCAGGGAAATTGCCGCCACAAGTACAAGCATTTTCTTCATCGAGTTCTCCTACCAGGATTGGCCGAGTCATTGATCGGCGGCTTCCGAAACCATCAGTACATTGACCGCTTTGATATCAGGCTTTCGGCGTGCAGGTCGGCGGATTGACGATCCCGGCGCTCAACAGATTCCCGCCGTTGAGCGTGCAGGAATACTCCTTCTTGCCGTCCACCCGCACCACGACAAAGGTATTGGTGCCTTCGGTGCGGCGATTGATCAGGGTGACCGCGTCGGGGCTGTAGCCGAGCGTTCCCGCCACTTTCGACTGGATCTCGCTGTCGGAGATGAAATTCGTCTTTTCAGCGATGGTCGAGCATGCCGAAAGCATTGCGAGCATCGCGAGGATGCCTGCCGATCGACGGATGGTCGGAGACTGGTGCATTCGAATATCCTTAAAATTGAATGGTGACGATTCAGCGCGTGCGCGACCTGCGGTTCTTTATCAGGAAAATCATGGCGCAAAGCGCTGGCTGCTTGTCGGATTATAAATTTCCGATCTCGGCGAGCATATAGAACACATGTCCTAAATGGTCGTGATCTTGCGCCGCTATTCCCGGACACAGCCTGATGCTTAGTTAGCTGTCGAGTCCCGTTTGATCATAGACGCATTTGACGAATAACTCGGGCCGCTTTTGTTGCCATTCCTTGAGAGCGAGGATAGGCGTTTTGCTGCCGATGGCGCGTTGTGGAATATGGTGGTTGTACAGCTTCAGACAGTTCAGCAAAGTGGCCTGCAGGTCGGTCCGGCTATCGAAACGGGTCTGCTGCAGCAATTCATTGATGCGCCCGTTGAAGCGCTCAACCATGCCATTGGTTTGCGGGTGGCGCGGCGGCGCCAGGCGATGTTCGGCGGGCAGAGCTGCGTAGGCGACGTCGAAAGCATGCTTGCCGCTGGGTTTCTTGTCTTTGGTGGCGAAACGGTCAGTAAATTGCGAGCCGTTGTCGGTGAGGATCTTGCGGATCTTGATGGGCGAAGCCAACTTGAGCCGACGCAGGAAATCGACGCTGCTCGCCTCGGTCATGTCGCCGTAGATGTGCATGAAAACTCAGCGCGTCGCACGGTCGATGGCGGCGAACAGGTAACGTCGCGAGGTCTCGTCCGGCATCTGCGGCAGGTACTTGATGTCGATGTGGATGAAACCGGGTTCGTAGTCCTTAAAGGTCTTCTTCGGCGTGATCTTCTCTCCCTCGGCCGTCGCAATCAAGTCCGTCAGGCGACATGCCTTCACGCTTTAGCAGGCGCGCAATGCCCGCGCGCGAGACGGACGGATTGATGTACTGCTTGGTAATGAACAGCAGGTCGTCGAGCGGCAGGAAGAGCGACTCGCGCAGTGCCAGGACAATGGATTCCTGGGCTTGGCTCAAGGTCGTATGCAGCGTGTGAGCGCGGTGCGAGCGATCCTGTACGTCATCGCGTCCCAACCACTTCTGTGCAATGGCTCGCGTGATGTTGAAAACCCTGGCGGCTTCTCTGGAAGACAGGCCCGAATCCTTGATCTCCTGGCAGATCTTCGGTGTGGTGCGGGCCTGCGGATGAATGCGTGAACTCATGCTGCCAACTGCTCCTGTGAATCGCCACCACTACGCTAGATACTCCTGAGTCATAATTCTAGCCAAAAGGAGTCAACATGAGTGGAAAGCGGTACACGGAAGAATTCAAGATCGCGGCGGTCAAGCAAGTGACTGATCGTGGACACCCAGCGGCCGAGGTGGCCGAGCGTCTTGGGTGAGCATTCATAGCATTTATGCCTGGACGAAGCTTTACAGCGTCCCCGAGGATGAGCGCAAGGCGCAGGACGCACAGGCCGACGAGGTAAAACGCCTGAAGGCCGAACTCAAGCGCATTACCGAGGAGCGCGACATCTTGCGAAAGGCCGCGGCGTACTTTGCCAAGGCGTCAGGGTAAGGTACGCCTTCATTCAT
>NZ_JBFRFV010000045.1:0-27925 GCF_052115005.1 Massilia sp. 2TAF26 | reverse complement strand
CGGTCGCGCTGGCGCCGCGTTAGAGAGGACAGGCGTTGCAGGAACTGTTCGAACTGCCGTGCTTGCATGCTGCCTCCGTCAACGGTTCAGGTCGACATTGGACCGCAGGCTTGCAGAAAAGATTCCACACTTGGCGCGAACAGCGCCAAGAAAAAACCCACGGGGCCGTGTGGCGCCGTGGGTGAACCCAATTAGATGGGAGGGGAGACTTGAATCCAACGATTTCAATATACGCCCCGGACAGCCCGGGCGGAATGGTCGCTTACAAATGCTTACGTCGGTAACGCGCGGTTAAGATGGCTTAACTGAGGCTTAAAAGCGCCCTGCGCCGGTTGACAGGACACTGCCGCGCCCGATTGAGTGATCACAAATGCAATAAGCCGCGCTGCATGACAATGTGCCCTCCAGACGAGGACACGGACATGAAACTGAGCGTCAAACCGATCACGCGGATCATCTACCGGGCCTGGCTGCGGTCTCGGCTCGACAATTACACGCGCAGCCTGCACATCATCGCGGCGCAGCGCGAGAACGACTTCCACGCAGAGCGCATCCTGCACCGCGCGATTTCCGCTACACGCTCCAAACTACAATCCTTATAGACGCCGGCGCGCCAGCAGGCGCTCGGCCAGCTCGAACCCGGCCTGCGTCAGCAAGGCCAGCAGCGCGGCGGGGATCGCGCCCGCCAGCAGCATGTCGTTGTCGTTCAGTGCCAGCCCGGTGGTGATGCGTTCGCCGAAGCCGCCGGCGCCGATGAAGGCGGCGATGGTCGCCGTCCCCACGCTCATCACGGCGGCGGTCTTCACGCCGGCCAGGATCACCGGCGCCGCCAGCGGCAGCTCGACCTTCAGCAGCGCCTGGCGGCGCGTCAGGCCCAGCGCCAGCGCGGCGTTGCGCAGGCCACTGGGCACTTGCAGCAGGCCGGTACAGGTATTGCGCACGATGGGCAGCAGGGCGTAGGCACACAGGGCCACCAGCGCCGGCACGGTGCCGATCCGCCCCAGCAGCGGGATCAGGATGGCCAGCAGGGCCAGCGAAGGCACGGTCTGCAAGGTCCCCGCCACCGCCAGCACCGGTTGGCGCAGGCGCGGCGCCAGCGCCGCCAGCACGCCCAGCGGTATCCCGGCCGCACAGCCCAGCAGCACCGCGGCCAGCACCAGTATCAGGTGCTGGCGCGCCAGTTGCGCAAAGCCGTTGCCGAAGGTCTTGGCCAGCAGGCCGTCGCGCGGGGCCGGCGCCCCGGCGGGTGCCGCCGGCTGGCCGCCCTCCCGGGCCAGCCAGCCGCGCGCGATCGCCGCGAACGGCTTGCCCTCCAATTCGGCCTCGGCATTCATCGCGATCATCGCATCGCTGGCGATTCTCCCTTCCAGGCCCTGCAAGGCGCGCCAGGCCTGGGGAAAGCGCTGCGGCAGGTCGAGCCGGTACAGCAGCACCGCGTCGTAGCGCGGAAAGTAGTGCTTGTCGTCGTCCAGCACGCGCAGGCCGTACTGGCGGATCTTGGCGTCCGTCGAATAGATGTCGATGACGTCGACCTGGTGCTGCTTCAGGGCTTCGTAGGCGATGCCGTGGTCGATCCCGCGCGGCTGCTGCGGCAGGCCGTAGTAACTGGCCAGCCCCGGCCAGCCGTCGGCCCGGCCCAGGAATTCATGCGACAGCCCCAGCCTGAAGGCCGGCTTCGATGCCAGTTCGGCCAAGGTCGTGATGCCGGCGTCGCCGCGCGTGGCCAGCGCATAGCCGTTCGAGAAGCCCAGCGGCACGCCCACGCCCAGGCCGAGCGGACGCAGGGCTTGCCGCATGGCTTCCAGCGAAGTCGGTTTGGGATTCTTGAGGATTTCGAGGTCGATCGTGCCGAGGTATTCCGGATACACGTCGATGGCGCCGGTACGCAGCGCATTCAGGACGATGGCGGTATTGCCGAGGCCTTGGCGATGCTCGACGCGCGTCACCGGCGCGGCCGTCTGCGCCAGGATCTCGCCCAGGATATAGGACTCGGTGAAGCGCTTGGAACCGACCTTCAATACCCGGTCGGCCGGCGGCGCCGCCGACGCCGCACAGCAGACCAAGCACACCAGCACCAGCAAGGCAAACCTGCGCATACGCCTCCATGTCGTGAAGCCGGCGAATGAGCCGCCGGGCTACGCCATGATAGCCGTGATTAAAAAGACAGGCTTACCCGCGGCTCGCGCGGCACACCGGCATTCACCACGCCCCGGCAGGGATTCGCACCGATCGCATAGGCCAGGTCGGCCGGACGGGCCATGTCCCACAGCGCGAAGTCGGCGCGCTTGCCCGGCTCGAGGGTGCCGATGTCGCCGCGGCCCAGCGCGCGCGCCGCGTTCGCGGTCACGCCCAGCAGGGCTTCCAGCGGCGTCATGCGCCACAGGGTGCAGGCCATGTTCATCGCCAGCAGCAGCGAGGTCATGGGCGAGGTGCCCGGATTGCAGTCGGTCGCCACCGCCAGCGGCACGCCCGCTTCGCGCAGCAGGGCCAGCGGCGGCATCACGGTCTCGCGCAGGAAGTAGTAGGCGCCAGGCAGCAGCACCGCCACCGTGCCGGCGCGCGCCATCGCCGCCGCGCCTTGCGCCGACAGGTGTTCCAGGTGGTCGGCCGAGAGGCCGCCGTATTCCGCCACCAGCGCCGCGCCGCCCTGGTCGGACAGCTGTTCGGCATGCAGCTTCACGGGCAGATGGCGCCGCCGCGCGGCCTCGAACACACGCGCCGTCTGCGCGTGCGAAAAGCCGATCCGTTCGCAGAAGGCGTCGACGGCGTCGACCAGGCCCTCGTCCGCCAGCGCCGGCAGCATGCGCTCGCAGATCTCGTCGATGTAGTCGTCGGCGCGGCCGGCGAATTCCGGCGGCAGCGCATGCGCGCCGAGGAAGGTGGTGGCCACCTCCACCGGCAGCAGCTCGCCGACCCGGCGCGCCGCGCGCAGCATCTTCGCTTCGGATGCCAGGTCGAGCCCATAACCGGACTTGATCTCGAGCGTGGTCACGCCCTCGGCCAGCAGGGCCTCGATGCGCGGTGCGCTCTGGCGAAGCAGCTCGTCGTCACTGGCCGCGCGGGTTGCGCGCACGGTCGACATGATGCCGCCGCCCTGGCGGGCGATGTCTTCGTAGCTGGCACCGTTCAGGCGCGCCTCCCACTCGTCGCTGCGGTTGCCGGCGTGGATGATGTGGGTGTGGCAGTCGACCAGGCCGGGCGTGAGCCAGAGGCCGCCGCAATCGTGCTCGCGGTCTGCGGCCGGGGCTTCGCTGCGCGGTCCCACCCAGGCGATGCGGCCATCGCGCACCGCCACCGCGCCGTCCTCGACGATGCCGTAGCCGCCGGCCATGGTAGCCAGGCGCGCGTGGACGAACAGAAGATCGACATGCGCAGCGCGCTCACTCATAGTGGCCATCGCCTTCCTCGAGGTCTTCCTCGCTGTCGTAGTAATGGATGTCGGCGATGAAGATCACGCCCTGCCCCGCCTGCAGGGTCCAGGTCGTGCCCTGGTCGAGCAGCACGGCGTCGTAGCGCACCATATTGATGCGCTGGTGGTCGCTGCACAGTTCCAGGCTGTCGCCCTCGGCCAGGAACAGCACGGTGACGGGGGCGCGCGCGATGAAGCGCGATTCGCCGCTCAGCACGCGCCGGCCGAACCGGTGGTAGCAGCGCTCGATCCGGGTCATCACATTGAAATCCGTGCTCGGTCCGCGATTCAGCTTGGCGACCACGCGCGATTCGCCGTCGAAGGCGGCCACCGGGTCGGCCCTGGTCAGCAGCACCGACCGCTCGTCGATCTCGAGCGTCATGCCGTGGCCGTCGACCAGGGCCAGGGTCCGCTCGATGCCGGGAAACTCGGAGAAGGCGCCATCCTCGGCGATCGTCGCCAGGCTGACGCGCCAGTCGAAGTCCTCGAAGCCGGCGTCCGGCGGGAAGACCGCGATCTGCGTCGTGCTGCCGCCGCCGTTCTTCCAGGACACCGGGCTCAGGCCGGCATAGGGAATGAGCATCGTCATGGCTGACTCCTTTCGCGCAGTGCGCGCACGGCCTGCGTGTAATTCCGGGCGATCGCATCCTGGTCGACGTGGCGGCCGTCGCGCACCACCCATTGGCCGCCGGCCAGCACGTCGCGCACCAGGTTGTCGTTACCGCAGAACAGGAAGCGGCCCAGCACCTCGCCGGCATCCACGCCGTCGAGGTTCGGATGGGCGCTGTCCAGCACCAGCAGGTCGGCGCGCCGTCCCGCCTCCAGGCTGCCCACGGCGCGCCCGGAGGCCCGGGCGCCGCCGCGCAGGGCCTGCTGCCACAGATAGGTGCCGACGTCGCGGCAGGCGCCGTCGACGGCCACGTTGCGCTGCTGGCGCACCAGGCGCTGGCCGTATTCGAGCCAGCGCAGTTCTTCGACCGGACTCTGGGACACATGGCTGTCGCTGCCGATGCCGAACACGCCGCCGGCGGCGATATAGGGCGTCAGCGGGAACAGGCCGTCGCCGAGATTGCCCTCGGTGGTCGGACACAGGCCGGCCACGGCGCCGCTGGCGGCCAGCGCGGCCGTCTCGCGGTCCGACAAATGGGTCGCGTGCACCAGGCACCAGCGCTGGTCGACCTCGACCTGGTTCATCAGGTAGTCGACCGGACGCGCACCCAGCGCCTCCATGCACTGCTCGACCTCTAGCTGCTGCTCGGCGATGTGGATGTGCAGCGGCCGGCAGGCAGGCAGGCCCGCGACCAGCTCGCGCAGCTGGCCGGCCGAGGCGGCGCGCAGCGAATGCGGAGCCGCGCCCACTTCGATCTGCGGGCCGCGCTGCTTTTCGAGGGCCTCGACGATGCGCAGCACCAGTTCCGGATCGGTGCGGAAGCGCCGCTGTCCGGGTGTCAAGGGCTGCTCGCCGAAGCCGGCGTAGCTGTACATCACGGGCAGCATGGTGAGCCCGATGCCGGTGCGGCGCGCGGCCTGGGCGATGCGCAGCGCGGTCTCGGCCGGATTCGCATACAGCTCGCCGTCCGGGTCGCGCTGCACGTAGTGGAATTCGCAGATCGAGGTGTAGCCATGGCGCAGGCACTCGGCGTGCAGCTGGGCGGCCACCGCCTCCATCTGTTCCGGCGTGATGCGGCCGGCGAAGCGGTACATCAGTTCGCGCCAGGTCCAGAAGCTGTCCTGGGTATCGCCCGCCTTTTCGGCCAGGCCCGCCATGGCGCGCTGGAAGGCGTGGGAGTGCAGGTTGACCATCCCCGGCAGGACGTAATCGACCACCCGCGCGCCGGGCTCGGCCCCCGGCCGCACCGACGTCAGATTGCCGGCATCGTCCCATTCCAGCAGGACGTCGTCCTGCCAGCCGCCGGGCAGCAGCGCGTGGCGCGCAAACAGCTGGTTCGCGCTCACGTTCGCACCCACTCCACGGCCGCGCCGAGCAGCTCGCGCAGCAGCGGCTGGATCCGGCCGGCCAGGTCCGGACGGTAGTCGAAGGGCGCGCTCTCGTTCATGTACAGGCACTGCGCCATCTCGAGCTGGATCGCGTGCACGCCGGCGGCCGGGTTGCCGTAGAAGCGCGTGATGTGGCCGCCCTTGAAGCGGCCGTTGAAGACGAAGGAAAAGCGGTCCTGGCTGTCCACCAGCTTGATCATCGCGCCTTCCAGCTGCCGCGAGCAGGACTTGCCGTCGGCGGTGCCGAAGTTCAGGTCCGGCAGGCGGCCCTCGAAGAAGCGCGGCACCTCCGATGCGATCGAGTGCGCGTCCCACAGCACCACCCTGCCATGCTCGGCCAGCAGGCGGTCGAGTTCCGCGCGCAGCTGGTCGTGGTAGGGCCGCCAGTACTGCTCCAGGCGGCGCCGGACCTCCGCCTCATCGGGCTCCATGCCTTCGCGGTACAGGCGCTCGCGCCCGAAGGTGTCGACCGGGCACAGGCCGGTGGTGTCCTGGCCCGGGTAGAGGTTGGTGTTTTCCGGCGGACGGTTCAGGTCGATCAGGTAGCGCGACCAGCGCGCCGACAGCACCGAGGCGCCCATCTCCTGGGCGAAGCCGTAGAGCTCCGTCAGGTGCCAGTCGGTGTCGGCGCGCGCCGCCGCGCAAGGCGTCAGGCTTGCTGCCAGCTCGTCGGGAATGTCGGTGCCCACGTGGGGCATCGATACCAGCAGCGGCAGGGTGCCCGCCTTGAACCTGAAATCCATTACCCCTCCTTGTCGCTTAAGGATGCAGCGCGGTGAACAATTCGCGGCACTGCGAGGACAGCTCGCCCGCCATCACCATCCGCTTCGCCGCCTCGATGTCAGGCGCGAAGAAGCGGTCTTCGTCGAAGGCCGCCACCCGCGTGCGCAGCTGGGCGTGCACGTGCTCCAGGTGGCTTGAACTGGTCAGCGGACGGTGGAATTCGATGCCCTGCGCCGCGGCCAGCAGTTCGATCCCGACGATGACACCCGTATTGTGCGCCATCTGGTCGAGACGGCGCGCCGCGAAGGTGGCCATGCTGACGTGGTCTTCCTGGTTGGCCGAGGTCGGCAGGCTGTCGACGCTGGCCGGATGCGCCAGCGACTTGTTCTCCGAAGCCAGGGCCGCGGCGGTCACGTGGGCGATCATGAAACCGGAATTCACGCCCGGTTCCTTGACCAGGAAAGGCGGCAGGCCGGACAGCGTGGAATCGATCAGCAGCGCGATGCGGCGCTCGGCCAGGGCGCCGATCTCGGCAATGGCCAGCGCCAGGGTGTCGGCCGCGAAGGCGACAGGTTCCGCGTGGAAATTGCCGCCGGAAACGATCATGCCCGCGCCGGTGTCGCCGGCGTCCGGGAAGATCAACGGGTTATCGGTGACGGCATTCGCTTCGATCAGCAGCGTGCGGCCGGCCTGGGCGATCAGGTCCATCACGGCGCCCATCACCTGCGGCTGGCAGCGCAGGCTGTAGGGATCCTGCACGCGTTCGTCGCCGACCAGGTGGGAGGCGCGAATCGCGCTGCCCGCCACCAGTTCCCGATAAATCTTCGCCGCCGCGATCTGGCCCGGCTGGCCGCGCACCGCATGCACGCGCGGGTCGAAGGGCGCGTCGCTGCCGCGGGCGGCATCCAGCGACAGCGCGCCGCTCACCATCGCCGCTTCCAGCAGGCGCTCGGACATGAACAGGCCGTGCAGGGCCAGCGCGGTCGAGACCTGGGTGCCGTTGATCAAGGCCAGGCCCTCCTTCGCCGCCAGCGTCACCGGCGCGATGCCGGCCGCTTGCAGGGCCGCGCTTGCATCCATGATCTCGCCCTTCATGCGCACCTGGCCGACGCCCAGCATCGCCAGGGTCATGTGGGCCAGCGGCGCCAGGTCGCCGGACGCGCCGACCGAACCCTGGCACGGGATGGCGGGCATGATGCCGGCGTTGTACAGGGCGATCAGGGTATCGACGATCAGCGGACGCACGCCCGAGAAGCCGCGCGCCAGGCTGCCGATCTTGGTCAGCATGATGAGGCGCACGATGTGGTCCGCCAGCAGTTCGCCGGTGCCGACCGCGTGCGACAGGATCAGGTTCTGCTGCAGCTGCTCGAGCTGGGCTTGCGGGATGTGGCGCTTGGCCAGGATGCCGAAGCCGGTGTTGATGCCATAGGCCGGATCGCCCTTGGCGACGATGGCCTGGACGGTGGCGGCCGAGGCTTCGATGGCGGCATAGGCTTCCGAAGCGAGCGACAGGCTGCCGGCGGATTGCCAGACGGCGCGCAGCTCGCCAAGGGTGAGGGAGCCGGGCTGCAGGGTCAGGTGGTTCGATGCTGGTTTCATGGTGCTCATGTGCTGCTTATTTGATCATTGGGAGTTTCAGGCCGAAGCGCTTGGCGGCTTCGATCGCGAGCTCATAGCCGGCGTCGGCATGGCGCATCACGCCGGAGGCGCAATCGTTCACCAGCACGCGCGCCAGGCGCTTGTCGGCGGCTTCGGTGCCGTCGGCCACGATGACCACGCCGGAATGCTGCGAGTATCCCATGCCGACCCCGCCGCCGTGGTGCAGCGAGACCCAGGTCGCGCCGCCGGCCGTGTTCAGCATGGCGTTCAGCAGCGGCCAGTCGGAGACGGCGTCGGTGCCGTCGCGCATGGCTTCCGTTTCGCGGTTCGGGCTGGCGACGGAACCGGTGTCGAGGTGATCGCGGCCGATCACGATCGGCGCCTTCAGCTCGCCCTTGCGCACCATCTCGTTGAAGGCCAGGCCGGCGATGTGGCGTTCGCCGAGGCCCAGCCAGCAGATGCGCGCCGGCAGGCCCTGGAAGGCGATGCGTTCGCGCGCCATGTCGAGCCAGCGGTGCACGCGCGCATGCTGCGGGAACAGCTCCTTGATCTTGGCGTCGGTCTTGTAGATGTCTTCCGGGTCGCCCGACAGGGCCACCCAGCGGAAGGGGCCGCGGCCTTCGCAGAACTGCGGGCGGATATAGGCCGGCACGAAGCCGGGGAAGTCGAAGGCATTCTTGACGCCTTCGTCGAAGGCGACCTGGCGGATGTTGTTGCCGTAGTCGACGGCCTTGGCGCCCATCGCCTGGAAGTCGAGGATGGCCTGCACGTGGGCGGCTGCGGATTCCGCTGCGGCCTTCTTCAGTTGGGCGTGCTGGCCCGGGTCCTGCTGGGCCGCTTTCCACTGCTCGACGGTCCAGCCGCGCGGCAGGTAGCCGTTGATCAGGTCGTGGGCCGAGGTCTGGTCGGTGACCAGGTCGGGCACCAGGCCGGTTTCCTTTGCACGGCGCACCAGCTCCGGCAGCACGTCGGCGGCGTTGCCGAGCAGGCCGATGGAGATCGCGTCCTTGTTTTGCTTGTGCTCGCGGATCATCTGCAGGGCTTCGTCGATGCTGAACGCCTGCTTGTCCAGGTAGCGGGTGCGCAGGCGGAAGTCGATGCTGCTCTGCTGGCACTCCACCGTCAGCGAGACCGCGCCGGCGAAGGTGGCGGCCAGCGGCTGGGCGCCGCCCATGCCGCCCAGGCCGGCGGTGAGGACCCAGCGGCCGCTCATGTCGCCGCCGAAGTGCTGACGGCCGGCTTCGGCAAAGGTTTCATAAGTCCCCTGCACGATGCCCTGGGTGCCGATGTAGATCCAGCTGCCGGCCGTCATCTGGCCGTACATGAACAGGCCCTTGCGATCGAGCTCGTTGAAGTGCTCCCAGTTGGCCCATTTCGGCACCAGGTTGGAGTTCGCGAGCAGGACGCGCGGCGCGTCGGGATGGGTCTGGAACACGCCGACCGGTTTGCCGGACTGGATGAGCAGGGTCTGGTCGTCCTCGAGTTCGCGCAGCGAGGCGAGGATCTGGTCGTAGCAGGCCCAGTCGCGCGCGGCGCGGCCGATGCCGCCGTAGACGACGAGGTGCTGCGGGTTCTCCGCCACCTCGGCATCCAGGTTGTTCTGCAACATGCGGTAGGCCGCTTCGGTCAGCCAGCTCTTGCACGAGAGCTGGCTGCCGCGCGGGGCGCGGATGTCGCGGGTGGGATCGAACCGGGGGTCTTGCATCGGCGAAGCGTTGGTCATGGCAGGCTCCTTAGAATGTCAAGAAAGTCTAGGTTGTCTATACAACCTAGTCAAGCCCCTCTTTTCACTTCTTTTGATAGACCTGGCGTCCCGCTACCCAGGTTTCCAGCACGCCGATCTTGTAGATGTCGTAAGGCGAAATCTTGAACAGGTCGCGGTCGATCACGATGAAGTCGGCGTATTTACCGGCTTCGAGCGAGCCCAGGGTCTTTTCCTGGTGGCCGGCGTAGGCCGCGTCCAGCGTGAAGCAGCGGAAGGCTTCCTTCAGCGACATCTCCTGCTCCGGATACCAGCCGGCGATCGGCTGGCCGTGCTTGTCCTGGCGGGTGACGGCGGCGTGGATGCCGAAGAAGGGGTTCGGCGCCTCGACCGGGAAGTCGGAACCGCAGGCGATGCGCGAGCCCTGCTGCAGGAAGCTGCGCCAGGCGTAGGCGCCCTTCATGCGCTCGGCACCGATGCGGGTCTCGGCCATGTTCTTGTCCGAGGTCGCGTGGGTCGGCTGCATCGACGGGATGATGCCGATGCTCTTGAAACGCGGAATGTCGCTCAGGGTCACGACCTGGGCATGCTCGATGCGGTGGCGCTTGTCCAGCGCTTTATTCGCCGGAATCTCCTTCGCGAAGGTGTCGAGGATCTGCTTGTTGCCGGCGTCGCCGATCGCGTGCACGTTCACCTGGTAGCCCTTCTTGATGGCCTTGGTGATCATCGCGTCGATTTCCTTATTCGTGTGGAACAGCAGGCCGTGCGAATGCGGATCGTCGCTGTAGGGCGCCAACAGGGCCGCGCCGCGGCTGCCCAGGGCGCCGTCCGCATACAGCTTGACCGCGGCCAGCGCGTACATGTCCTTGCCATAGCTGGGGAGCGGGCCATTTTTTGCCAACTGGTCAAAATCCGGACCGGTGCCGCCGATCATGGCGTAGATGCGGGCGGTCAGCTTGCCGTGGTCCGCGTAGTCGCGGTACAGCCTGTCTTCGCCGGCCGTGATGCCGGCGTCGTGCACGCTGGTCAGGCCGACGCTGGCCATGTTCTCGAGGGCGCGGTCGAGCATGATGCGGCCTTCCTGCTCGGTCTCCTGCGGCAGGACTTTCGTCACCAGGGCCTGGGCGGCATCGATCAGCACGCCGGTGGCGACACCCTTCTCGTCGCGCACGATCTTGCCACCGACCGGATCCGGCGTGGCATTCGTGATGCCGGCCAGCGCCAGCACGCGGCTGTTGGCCCAGCCCGCGTGGCCGTCGACGCGCTCCAGCCACACCGGACGGTCCGCTACGGCGCCGTCGAGTTCCTTCGCGGTCGGGAAGCGGCCCAGCTTCCAGATCTCCTGGTTCCAGCCGCGCCCGCGCACCCAGGCCTGCTGCGGATTGGCGCGCGCATAGTCGGCGATGGATTTCAGGGCGCCGTCCAGCGAGGTGGAAGTCGACAGGTCGAGCTGGGTCAGCATCGCGCCCAGGCCGAACACGTGGCCGTGCGCATCGATCAGGCCGGGCAGCACGGTGCGGCCCTGCAGGTCGACGTGCTTCGCATTCGGCGCCCTGGCCGCCACCTCGCCCGCGCTGCCGACCGCGATGATCCTGCCGTTGTCGTCGAAGGCCATCGATGCGAACTGGATGACATCCCCCTTGGCGTTGAGCGTATAGCCGTTGGCATTGTCGATCACGGTATCGGCATGGGCCGCGGCCATGGCACCGCCGGCCATCAGGACGAACAGGGCGGACTGCAGAGGTTTCAGGCGCATCGTCGGGCTCTCCATTCTTATAAAGAAACAGAGTGTATAGAAAAACACGCAAGGGTCAAATTCGGGGTCAGAGCACTTTTTTCTCTAAATTCGGGGTCAGAGCACTTTTTGCGGCAAGGACCCGCGCGCAATTGAGATTCATCATTCCCCATCCGCCCTGCTTCGATATGGTCATGCCTTCTCATGCACCCACGATCCCATGGCACGACGACCACGCCTGGTACTGCCCGCGGTACCGCTCCACATCATCCAGCGCGGGAACAATCGCACTTCCTGCTTCAGCTGCGAGGCCGATTACCTCGTCTATCTCACCCTTGCCCGGCAATACGCCGCCGAGTCCGCATGCCAGGTGCATGCCTATGTCCTGATGACCAATCACGTGCACCTGTTGCTGTCATCGGGAAGCAAGACCGGGCCAAGCGTGCTCATGCGGCGCCTCGGCCAGCACTATGTCCAGTATTTCAACCGGCGGCATGCGCGTACCGGTACCTTGTGGGAAGGCAGGTTCCGCTCGTGCCTGGTCGAGGATGAACGCTACCTGCTGGTCTGCCAGCGCTATATCGAGCTGAATCCGGTGCGGGCGGGCATGGCCGGCGATCCGGCGCACTACCGGTGGTCGAGCTATCGGGCCAATGCGCTCGGCGCGGAAGACAATCTGGTCACGCCGCACCTGATCTACACGGGCCTCGGCATGCATGAAGGAGAACGGCGCGCCGCCTACCGCGACCTGTTCAGGGAAGCGATGCCTGAACATCTGCTGGCCCAGATCCGGCAGGCCGGCAAGGCCAATGCGGTGCTCGGGGCGCAGGATTTTGTCGATGACATCGCCCGGAAAATCGGCCGTCCCGGCGGCATCGGCGTGCGCGGGCGGCCGAAAGTGAGGTCAGGCACTTGATCGAAAAAGTGCTCTGACCCCGAATTTGTGCCGAAAAGTGCTCTGACCCCGAATTTCTGACCCCGAAGGTCAGGCGGCGTCGTGGAAGATGATGCCGAGGGTGTGGCGGTGGCCGCTGCGGATGCGGCTGATGCCGTGGCGCATGTTGACGCGGTAGAGGCCGCGGGTGCCGCTGACTGGGCGGGTGTGGACCGGGAACACGACGGCATCGCCATGGGCCAGCGGTACGACCTCGGCGCGCGACTGCATGCGCGGGCGATGTTCGGTGAGGACGAATTCGCCGCCGCTGAAATCCTCGCCCGGACGCGAGAGCAGCACCGCCACCTGCAGCGGGAACACGTGCTCGCCGTACAGGTCCTGGTGCAGGCAGTTGTAGTCGCCGGGGCCGTACTGCAGCAGCAATGGGGTCGGCCTGGCCTGACCGGCGGCGCGGCAGCGCTCCAGATAGCGTACGTGCTCCAGCGGATAGCGCCCGTCCAGCCCGAGCGCCGCCTGCCAGCGGTTGGCGATGCGCGCCAGCGGCGGATACAGCGCGCCGCGCAGCGCCGCCAGGTCGGGCGGCAACGGGTACGAGAAATACTGGTACTCGCCGCGTCCGAAGCCGTGGCGCTCCATCACGACCCGGCTGCGGAACATGTCCGGCTGCGCGTAAGCCGCCGCGTAGGCGGCGCACTGGCCGGCATCCAGCAGCGCCGGCAGTACCGCGCAGCCATAGGCGTCCAGCTCGGCGCCGGCACGGTCCCAATCGATATCCTTCATTCACTGCTCTCCCGTTCGAGCAGCGCACGCTTGCGCTCCACACCCCAGCGATAGCCGGAAATCGATCCGTCGTTGCGCACCACGCGATGGCAGGGAACGGCGATCGCCACCGGATTCGCGGCGCAGGCCCCGGCCACGGCGCGCGCTCCCTGCGGCATGCCGAGTTGCGCGGCCAGTTCGGCATAGCCCACCGTGCGGCCGGCCGGGATCGCGCGCAGTGCCTGCCAGACGCGCTGCTGGAAGGCGGTGCCGCGCAGGTCCAGCGGCAGGTCGAGGCCGATGCGCGGCGCTTCGACGAACGCCACCACCTGCGCCACCGTCGCTTCGAATGCCGCTTCGGCGCCGATCAGTTCGGCCTTCGGGAAACGGTCCTGCAGGTCGCGCACCAGCACATCCGGATCGTCGCCCAGCAGGATCGAGCAGATGCCCTTGCCGGTGGCGGCAACCAGCAGCGCTCCCAGCGAGCATTGCGCCACGGCGAAGCGGATCCGCTCCCCGCCGCCGCCCGCACGCCAGCGGCCCGGGGTCATGCCCAGCACGCCGGGCGTGGCCGCGTAGAAGCGGCCGCTCGAATTGAAGCCTGCGTCATACGCCGCCTCGGTCGCGGTGGCGGCCTGCGCCAGTCCGCGTTTGAGTCGTTCGGCGCGGCGCGCCGCCGCATAGGCCTTCGGCGTGATCCCGGTATGCGCCTTGAACACGCGGTGAAAGTGAAAGCGGCTCATGCCGCTGGCCTCGGCCAGGCTGGCCAGGTCAGGTTCGTCTTCCGCGGCGTCGATCAGGCGGCAGGCCTGCGCCACCGCCTGCGCCTGGCGCTCGGCCAGCGGCGGCTGGTCCGGCTTGCAGCGCAGGCAGGGCCGGAAGCCGGCCGCTTCGGCGGCTTCACGGGTGGCGTGAAAGGCGACGTTGGCGCGCTTGGCGGGGCGCGACGGGCAGGACGGCAGGCAGTAGACGCCGGTGCTGCGCACCGAGTAATAGAAGATGCCGTCGGCTTCGCGCGCGCGCTGCTGCACCGCGGCCCAGCGCTCCGCGTCGGTGTCGAAAGCCAGTTTGTCCATGATAATCTCCATGCTCCACGAGTCGAATGCCATCATCGTATCGGCATGGCCAAGGCGGCGTCATCCCGGGTCTTGCTTTCAAATCGCAGTGCTAGAATGTGGCGTCACTCGGCAAGCGGCACAAGACACACCTGAATCCCGGAGAGTAGTTTGGACGAACAGTTCGCGCAAGACGCCACCCCCATTTTTCAGCGCATCAAGGATTACCTGATGGGCGAGATCGCCTCCGGCCGCTGGAAGGAAGGCGACCTGGTGCCGTCCGAGCAGGCGCTGGTGCGCCAGTTCGGCGTCTCGCGCATGACCGTCAACCGCGCGGTGCGCGAGCTGACCGCCGAACAGGTACTGACCCGGCGCCAGGGCGCGGGCACCTTCGTCGCGCCGCAAAAATACCAGGCCACGCTGGTCGAGATCCGCAACATCGCCGACGAGGTGCGCGCCCGCGGACACGCCCACACCAGCCGCCCGCTGCTGCTGGAGCAGGCGCCCGCCGGCGAGGCGCTGGCCCTGCAGTTCGAACTGGAACCGGGTACGCCGCTGTTCCACTCCGTGATCGTGCACCACGAGAACGGCCAGCCGATCCAGATCGAGGACCGCTGGGTCAACCCGGCCTGCGCCCCCGCCTACCTGGACCAGGACTATACGCGCGTCACCCCGAACGAACACCTGATGGTGGCCGCGCCCCTGCAGGATGCGACCTACAGCATCGAAGCGCTGCCGGCGCCGCGCGAGGTGGCCGAGATGCTGGACGTCGACGCCGGCAGCGCCTGCCTGGTGCTGCGGCGCCGCACCACGTCGCAGGGCCGGGTGGCGACGGTGGCGACCATGTGGCATCCGGGCCAGCTGTACAAGTTTACCGGCAGCGTCACCTGAAGCTTGCCGCTTGTACCACGCCGCAAAATAATTCCGCCGGCCCCATGTACAGACGGCGACATCGTCGGCAATAATAGGTTCAGGTCGATCCGCCGTCCGCCAGCCTGGCAAGGGCTAAAACTGTGGCGCGCTTGCAGTGCGCCACAACGTGTTAAGATTTTGTACAAAGCTTGCGAACACGTTTCAGGAAAATCGGTTATTATTTCAGCTAACCCCCGCCTGACACCTCCTTGCAGCACTTCCACTATTGAATATTGCACACAGTGTCTCCACCATTGTGCGTTCAGGCGTTAATTGACCTACCTCTCACTGAGGAAAACATGAGCGAAAACATCAAACACATTAGCGATGCATCTTTCGAAACCGACGTGCTGAAGTCCGAGCGCCCGGTCCTGGTCGACTTCTGGGCCGAGTGGTGCGGCCCCTGCAAGATGATCGCCCCGATCCTCGAAGAAGTCGCTAAGGAATATGACGGCAAGCTCCTGATCGCGAAGATGGACGTCGATGCGAACCAGGCCGTGCCGGCCAAGTTCGGCATCCGTGGCATCCCGACCCTGATCCTGTTCAAGAATGGCGTGGCGGCGGCCCAGAAGGTCGGCGCAATGGCAAAAGGCCAACTGACTGCTTTCATCGATAGCAACATCTGATACCATAGCCGGCGGCAGCGCGCCCGCACTGCCGCCATTCCGGTCCGGGAAGGCCATCGACTCCGATGCTTCTCTTTTAATCAACCCACGTAGTTCCCTCCCCTACCTTTACTTTCCCGTCACGGGACACCCGACACATGCACTTATCTGAACTGAAGGCAATGCACGTCTCCGCCCTTCTGGAGATGGCGATCAGCCTGGATATCGACAACGCAGCCCGCCTGCGCAAACAAGAACTGATGTTCGCGATCCTCAAGAAGCGCGCGAAACAAGGCGAACAGATTTTCGGCGACGGCGCGCTCGAGGTGCTGCCGGACGGTTTCGGTTTCCTGCGTTCGCCCGATGCGAGCTACATGGCGTCGACCGACGACATCTACATCTCGCCGTCGCAGATCCGCCGCTTCAACCTGCATACGGGTGACTCGATCGAAGGGGAAGTGCGTACGCCGAAGGATGGCGAGCGTTATTTTGCGCTGGTGAAGGTGGACAAGGTCAACGGCGAATCGCCGGAAGCCTCCAAGCACCGCATCCTGTTCGAGAACCTGACGCCGCTGCACCCGAACGAGCCGCTGCGCCTGGAGCGCGACATGAACGGCCAGGAAAACATCACCGGCCGCATCATCGACCTGATCGCCCCGATCGGCAAGGGCCAGCGTGGCCTGCTGGTGGCATCGCCGAAATCCGGCAAGTCGGTCATCCTGCAACACATCGCCCACGCGATCACCGCGAATCACCCGGACGTCACCCTGATCGTCCTGCTGATCGACGAACGTCCCGAGGAAGTGACCGAGATGCAGCGTTCGGTGCGCGGCGAAGTGGTTGCCTCGACCTTCGACGAACCGGCCACCCGCCACGTGCAGGTCGCCGAGATGGTGCTGGAAAAGGCCAAGCGCCTGGTCGAAATGAAGAAGGACGTCGTGATCCTGCTGGACTCGATCACCCGCCTGGCGCGCGCCTACAACACGGTGATCCCGGCCTCGGGCAAGGTGCTCACCGGTGGTGTCGACGCCAACGCCCTGCAGCGTCCGAAGCGTTTCTTCGGCGCCGCCCGTAACGTCGAGGAAGGCGGTTCGCTGACCATCGTCGCCACCGCGCTGATCGAAACCGGTTCGCGCATGGACGACGTGATCTACGAAGAATTCAAGGGTACCGGCAACATGGAAGTGCACCTCGAGCGCCGCCTGGCCGAGAAGCGCGTCTACCCGGCGATCAACCTGAACAAATCGGGCACCCGCCGCGAAGAACTGCTGATCAAGCCGGACCAGCTGCAGAAGATCTGGATCCTGCGCAAGCTGCTGTACTCGATGGACGAGATCGAGGCGATGGAGTTCATCCTCGACAAGATGCGCGCAACCAAGAACAATGTCGAGTTCTTCGACATGATGCGTCGCGGCGGCTGATCCCTGCCGTTTGAGATAACGGGATCCACGGAAAAGGCGAGTCGAACTCGCCTTTTCTGCTTTATGCGCCACGATTCGTTCAGATCCTCAAAACGGACATCCATGGCGAATCCTCACGCCTGAGCAAGTGGATGGCGGCAGCCACCATCACCATGGTCATCGGTTTCGGCGGCATGATCCTGACCATGATGTCGCGCCTGCCCCATGCCTGAACCCTGGAAGGTTGCCTCGTGGCTCCGGCTGACATATAATCTCCGGTTCATTACCACCCATGGCAAGTGATCGGCAATCGGGTCAAGAAGCAGCGCGACCGACGAAGTGCCTTTTGGCTACCAACTTAACCGAGGCAAAACATGAAAACCGATATCCATCCGGATTACCGCGAAGTCGTCTTCCACGACCTGTCCTGCGATTTCAAATTCATCACCCGTTCGACCATCAACACCCGCGAAACCATCGATTTCGAAGGCAAGCAATACCCGCTGGTCAAGATCGAGGTGTCGGCTGAATCGCACCCGTTCTTCACCGGTAAGCACAAGATCGTCGACACCGCTGGCCGCGTCGAGAAATTCCGCCAGAAGTTCGGTTCGGTCGGCTCGAAGACCAGCGTCGCCAACGGCTAATTCCCCGGCGAGCGCACTGTCAGGAGGCCTTCGGGTCTCCAAGAAGGAAGCCCTGGGGCTTCCTTTTTTTTTGCCGCTATACTAGCGCGACATTATTCCAGCACATCACGCAACACTATCGATGAAACCAGTCCGCCTCCCAGCCGCCGCCACCCTCGCGCTGCCACGATGGGCCCTGTATGCACTTGGGCTGTTATACATCCTGCCGGGCCTGATCGGGCGCGATCCCTGGAAGGACGACGCCGCCAGCTTCGGCATCATGTGGACCATGGCGCACGGCGGTTTCAAGGACTGGTTGCTGCCGAATATCGCCGGCCTGCCCTCGCCCGAGGAAGGTCCGCTGGCCTTCTGGCTGGGCGCGCTGTGCATCAAGCTGTTCGGCTGGCTGGTGGGCGACGTGCTGGCGGCGCGCCTGTCGACCATCGGCATCTTCGTGCTCGGCACCGTCTCGCTGTGGCAGACCGCGTTCCGCCTGGGCCGGCGCGCGGAAGCCCAGCCCCTGCGCCTGGCCTTCGGCGGCCAGCCCGAACCCGACGACTATGGCCGCACCCTGGCCGACACCGCCGTCCTGATCTACCTGGGTTGCCTGGGCCTGCTGCTGCAAAGCCATGAAACCCTGGCCGTGACCCTGCAGGGCTCGCTGCTGGCCTGGTTCCTCTACCGTTCGGTGCGCTATATCGAGGATCCGTCCCGCCGCAACGCGGCCCTGACCGGCCTGGTGCTGGGCGCGCTGGCACTGACCCGCGGCGTCGCCTCCCCCATCGTGCTGCTGGGCGCGCTGCTCCTGTGCACCCGCCTGTTGAAACTGCCCGCCCGTCCCGTGCTGCGCAACCTGGGCCTGGCCACTGGCTCGGCCGTGCTGGTGATGCTGGTCTGGATCCTGCCCGCGATGCTGGTGCAACCCTATGGCCTGTCGCCGGTGAGCGAATGGCTGGTCTGGAACGCTGGCCAGCTGAGCGTGCCGAGCTGGCATTCGATCGGCGCCTTCTTCCGCGTCGGCATCTGGTTCTGCTGGCCGGCCTGGCCCTTCGCCGCCTGGGCCGCCTGGGCCTGGCGCCGCCAGCACGGCATGCTGCACATCATCCTGCCGACCTGCTTCGTCGGCCTGCTGGCGCTGTTGGTGCTGTGCGATCCGGTGCCGGAAAACGGCGACCTGCTCAAGCTGCTGCCGCCGATGGCCCTGATGGCCGCCTTCGGCCTGCCGACCATGAAACGCGGCACCATCAATGCGATCGACTGGTTCTCGGTGATGGTCCTGAGCCTGCTGGGCGGCTTCGTCTGGCTGTTCTGGGTCGCCAAGCTGACCGGCTGGCCGGCCCAGCTCGCAAAGAACGCGCTGAAACTGGTGCCCGGCTTCAAGCCGGAATTCGGCATCGTCGCCTTCATCGTCGCCGCCGCCGCCACGGTCGGCTGGTTCCTGCTGGTGCACTGGCGCCTGTCGCGCCAGCCTTCGGTGCTGTGGCGCGCCGTGGTGCTGTCGTCCGGCGGCCTGATCCTGCTGTGGGTGCTGCTGATGACCCTGTTCATGCCGGACCTGAACTACGCCAGGAGCTACGCCAGCGTCGGCCAGCAGATCGCGGCACGCCTGCCGGCGAATGCCGACTGCATCGACACCAACGTCGGTCCGGCCCAGCGCGCCTCCTTCGCCTACTTCGGCCACCTGCCCTTCGCCGGTGTCGAGGGCGGCAAGTGCAGCTACCTGCTACTGCAGGAAAGCCTCAGGAAGCCCGCCGACGGCGCGCATGCGGATGCGAACCGCCAGAGCGTGCTCCAGACCGGCGACGGTCCGCGCGGCGGCCAGATCGTGCTGGACGACTTCCGCCCGCGCGACTGGACCCTGCTGTGGGAAGGCCGCCGGCCCTCCGACCGCACCGAGCGCTTCCGCCTGTATCAGCGGCGTTGAAACGAGAAAGCCACCTGAGCAGGTGGCTTTTTCGTATCCGCGATCCCTTCGCGTCATTCAGATCCTGATCGGCACCAGCTTGCGCCGCGCCGCCACGCCGAGCAGGCCCAGGCCGGCCAGCAGCATGCCCCAGGTCTGCGGTTCCGGTACCGGCGACACCGTCAAATCGCCGCCGAAGGCGCCGCCACCGGCTCCCAGCACCTTCCCGTCGACCTTCAGCGCGTAGTAGCCGCTATTCAGGCCATACGCCGTCAGCGACCAGGAATCGGTTGGATGCGAGCCGAAGCCGGTGTCGTTGATGCCGGCGATTGCCGTGCCGAGGATCGCCATGGTCGCCGGATCGTAGCGGTACAGGCTGAAGCCGGTGATCAAGAGGTCCTTGGTCTGCGGGGTGTTCAGGTAGGACGAGGTCAGGGAGGAAGCGGCATCGAAAGGCGTGCCGATGTTGAAGGTGAAGATATCGGTGAAGGCATTGCCGACGGTCGAGGCCGCGAAGGTATCGCCGAAATGCGCGTTGAAGCCGCCCACGCCGTCGCCCGCTGTCACTAGCGGAGCGGTCCGGTCGATCGCCTGGGCGGCGGCGCCCTGGGAGGCACACGCCGCGCCCGCGATGAGGGCGCTCAGAACGAGAGATTTCAGTTTCATGATAGTTCCTGAGATAAGTTGTCGGGACATACTATCCAGGGTACGGCGTACTGACACCGATCCTTGATAGCAGCTTAAGTTCGGTCCAACCTGTCAACTGTTAGATTGCGCACAAATCTCAGCCGTTTTCTGCCGGAAATTGGCATTGTTTGACTACGAATTTCCGTAACGAAAACACTTCATTTCCGGCAAGAGCCCACTTGAGAAAAATCAATTCCTCCTTGGCTTACATTATCAGAATGGTGGATGTGCCCGCTATCCGGCGGCATCGCCAGCCAAGGAGCCATCATGAAAAGCGTGACGTTTTCCGATATCGTGCGCGTCCCGGAACAGGCGCGCCGCACCTCCTCCTCCCTGGGTTCGCCGCAACGCCTGGCGTGGCTGGCGCTGACGCTGGCGCTGGGCCTGCCGGCGCTGATGTATGCGTTCTGGCAACTGGATCCGGGCGCGCCGCTGGCCTATATCGTGCTGCCGATCCTCGCCGGCGGCCTGCTGCCGACGCTGACCATGATGCCGGGCCGTTTCGAGGTCACGACCCGTTTCGAAGCCTGCCACCTGGTCTGCACGCTGGACGATGCCCTGGGCCGGCTCGGCTATGCGCCGGCCGAACGCATCCCCGGCGCCGTGCGTTACCGCACGCGTGGCGGCAAGGAAATCGCCGTGACCGTGCGCGCGCATGCGCTCGAGGTCACGGGGCCGGTGCCGGCGCTGCGTGCGCTGCGCCAGCAGATGACGCGTTGACGGTCCGCGCCCGCTCAGACTTTCATCGGCAGGATCACCATTTGTAATCCCTCGAGGTGCAGGCGGCGCTGGACGGCGAGCGCCGCCTGGTTGTGCAGCAGCCGGGTGAACCAGTTGTCCCGTGCGAAGATCAGCTTGCTGGTGAAAAAGATCGTATTCGGGTACTCGCGATTGATCTGCTCGCACATGCGCGTGATCTCATCCACCGCGTCGGTGCCGAAGCCGATATAGGACGCCGACGCCATCCCGTGGCTCTGGCAGAAATCGACGAAGTATTCCAGCGTCTCCGCCGCATCCTCCCGCATCTTTTCGAGCGCGCCCTCGCCGCCGTAGGCATGCGCATCGACCGTGCGCGCGTTCACGAACAGGAAGTTCTTGAAGTGGCCCGGGAACATGCGCAACACCCACAGCAGCGCATGCAGGCCGCCGCCGCGCGAGTTACCGACGATGAAGACCGCGGTCTGCGCTTCCGGATCCGGCTCGACCGACTCCTTCTCGGGCCCAAAGGGCTGGTCCGCGAACACCTGGTCGACCGAGCTGATCGCGCGCTTGGTCTCGCGGTAGTGGTTGCGGATGACGACGCACAGGCCGGCGATAGCGGCGATGATCAGCACCGTGGCCCAGCCCCCCTGCGTAAAGCGCTCGACCAGCAGGATCGCCAGGATGCCGGCGCAGATCACGAATCCGCCAAGGGACAACAGGAAGCGCCGCACCCAGCGCACGTTGTCCGTGTCCTTGCGGTGGCGCCACCAGTACAGGCACAGGCCGAACAGCGAAATCGCGAAGGTCAGGAACACCGACAGCGAATACAGCACCACCAGCAAGGCGACCTGGCCGCCGGTCCAGAACAGGATCGCCAGCGCGGCGATGCCCATCACCAGGATCCCGTTCTCCTTCACCAGGCGGGTCGACAGATAGCGAAACTGGTGCGGCACCCAGGAGTCCGACGCCATGTTCGACAGCACCGAGGGACCGCCCAGGAAGCCGGTATTCGCGGCGACGAACAGCAGCCCGGCCTCGAAGGCCAGCGCCACGGCCAGCAGCACGTGATTCAGCATCTCGCTGTGCATGCCCATGTTGCCGATGATGTGGCGGAAGGTGGTGGCGTTCAGGGTTTCGCCGGCCACCGGCCGCACCTCCCACAGCAGGTAGAGCAGGATGATGCCGCCGGCGGTCACGGCCAGCGACACCGCCATGTAGAACATCGTGATCTTCCCGGTGCGCACGCGCGGCTCGGCCAGCAGGTTGACGTTGTTCGATACCGCCTCCAGGCCCGTATAGGTACCGCCGCCCTGCGAATACGCCAGCAGCAGCATCCCGGCCACGCCGGCCCAGCCGATGCTGCCCGCCAGTTCGCGCGTCTCGCCCAGGGTATTCGGCACCAGCGCCGGTAGGTGCGACGCATGCGCGACGATGCCGTACACGATCAGCACCAGGTGGGTGGCGACGAAGCCGAGGAAGATCGGCAGCAGGATCTGGATCGCCTCCTTCAGGCCGCGCAGGTTCATCACGATCAGCAGGCCGATGAAGAAGGCCTCGGCCCACAATTTATAGTCCTGGAAGCCGAGCGGCAAAAAGGACGCAAGCGCATCGACCCCGGAGGCGATCGAGATCGCGATGGTCAACACGTAGTCGAGGACCAGCGCGCAGCCCGAGACCAGGCCAAGATAAGGCCCGACCAGCTTGGTGGCGACGCGGTAGCCCCCGCCCCCGGTCGGGAACAGCTCGATCACCTGGTTGTAGGCGAGTGCGATGACGAAGACGGTGACCGCGGTGGCCACCGCCAGGTAGAGGCCGAGGTGGGTATGAGCGCCCAGCGCACGGAAGGTCTCTTCGGGACCGTAGGCGGACGAGGACAGGCCGTCCGCACCCAATCCGACCCAGGCCAGGAAGGCGACCAGCGCCATCGAATGGCGGGTCTCGCTCTGCATCGGATCGAGCGCCTTGCCGAGGATAATCTCGCGTATCTTCTTATTCTTCATTATGCGCACCGCACTGCCGGCGGTCGTTTCTCAAGGTAGGCGAGATCATACGCCTGAACCGTGCGCACGGGCACTGGTCTTTTTGGCATCGCATGTGCTAAGATGCGCGCCTGCGCTTGCAGCCTCTGTGGCGGAATTGGTAGACGCACTTGACTCAAAATCAAGCGCCGAAAGGCGTGCCGGTTCGATTCCGGCCGGAGGCACCACGTACTCATCCGTAGTAATCCAGTAAAGTCCATGAAACCGCGTTTCTCCCTCTGGGGACGCGGTTTTTTTGTGCGCCGACGTTTGAGCTCGTCCATCACCAGCCCGCGTTTTTGGATCCATATTTTCGCTTATGGAGAAAAAACGCCTCACGTCATGGATCCAAAATGCCCAAGATCTGCACACCGCTGACTGACACCGCTATCCGCAACGCCAAGCCAAGGGAGAAGACCTACACCCTGGGTGATGGCGAAGGCATGTACCTTGAGGTCATGCCGAATGGGACAAAATTCTGGCGCATGGCCTACCGGCAGCCGAACGGCAGGAAAAACCGACTGACCTTCGGTAAGTATCCCGTCGTGTCCCTCGCCGAGGCGCGCACCAGGCGACTGGCGGCGCGCAGGTTGCTGGACCAAGGCATCGACCCTGGAAGGGCCAAGCGCGAAGAAAAGGAGGCCAGTGCAACGGCGGCGCAACATACCTTTGAAGCGGTCGCCCGCGCATGGCTCGCCAAGACCAAGGCAAGCCGCGCCACCAGCACGCAGGAGAAGAATACCGCTTGGCTCGAAGGGAACATCTTCCCGGTCATCGGCTCCCTCCCCATCTCCACCATCAAGCCCAAGGACGTGCTTTCTGCGCTTCGACGGATCGAGGCGCGAGGGGCGATCGAATCGGCGCACAAGATCAAGCAGCTATGCGGTCAGGTATTTCGGTTCGCGGTCGCCAGCGGACTAGCCGACCGTGACGTCACCGTGGACCTGCGCGGCGCGCTGTCCGCTGTCCCGGAAGCGCACTACCCTGCGATCACCGAGCCGGCGCAAGCTGCGAAACTTCTCCGCGCGATCGATGCGTACAACGGGCATGCCTACGCCACTTTCGCGCTCAAGCTTGCGCCGCTCGTATTTGTTCGCCCTGGAGAGCTGCGCACCGCCGAGTGGTCCGAGATCGACCTCGGTGCGGCCGAATGGCGCATCCCTGGCACCAAGATGAAGATGGGGCAGGATCACATCGTGCCGCTGGCGACGCAAGCCGTCACGCTGCTACGTGAGCTCCATGCGATGACAGGGCACGGCAAGTTCGTGTTCCCCAGCGTTCGCACCAGTACACGCTGCATGAGTGAGAACACGGTCAACGCGGCCTTGCGTGGCATGGGCTATGGCAAGGATGTGATGACCGGTCACGGCTTTCGTGCAATGGCGCGCACGATCATGGATGAAGTGCTGGGGGAGCGGGTGGATTTGATTGAGCATCAGCTTGCGCATGCCGTCAAGGATCCAAACGGGCGCGCGTATAACCGGACGGCGCATTTGCCTGCGCGGCGATTGATGATGCAGCGCTGGGCGGACTACCTTGATTCAATAAAACACAGCGACATGAGGGATTCTCGCTGACTAACAAATGCCAGATGTGTTCATTACAGCAGCTGGACGAAGCAGCAAAACGAGCTGTCAATTTTTCACGCATGTTTTTTCCATTCCATTCTTACCGCTTCGATGCCGCAGAATCTGAGCCAGGGTTATAAGTGCCCACACCGAGACCACCACGGCTTAGATGAAGCCGAAGGCTGCAGCTGACTCAACGTAGGCGGGCGCATGTGAGAGCCATTTTGCTATAGCCGCCTTGAGCGTATCTCCGAAATTGCATTGGAAGATCAGCGTATAAATTACCGCTGGGGGGAGCGCGACCACAATCCAGCCCGCTGTTACCTTACTGCTGGGTCATTTCCGATATCCGCGTGCGGAGGGGCGTCCCCTATGGCGTATTGAGCAGTTATGGCACGGACGCACCGCTTAGATAAAAAATGGTAATTTTCTGCACCGTGCACCGCCGCCCTATAGACAAGCATGTATTGTCTATAGGGCGTGCGAGACTATTATCGGTCAACACGATGCTACGAATTGGAAAGGCAACGCAATCATCTTGGACTCCTTCGAACGCGTGATATGCGGCCTCACAGCTGCACTGAATGGACAATATCCTCGACCTTGGATGACGAGTATGCTTTCTCCTGTACAGGCGAAAGTTTTTATTGTCGGTTACAATCCTGCCAAGGCATACCCTGCCGCGTCCGTACAACACGAACGGCATGTCGATGCACTGTTCAATAGAAATGGGGAGACTTGCCGCGGATTCTATAATGAGGTCACCAAGGAATCGCCGACGCGGAGCAACATTGATATGCTCGCCGCCAAGCTAGCTCGTGTGGGCGTCGAGTCTGTCTTAGAGACAAATATAGTCTGCTATGCTACCCCGAAAAAGAAAGACCTTAATTTGCCGGAACATATAGGGGGCAAAGCCCATGGGCTTACGATCTTTCACACAATTCTGCGTGAGATCGCGCCGAAATCTATCATCATCCACGGCAAGGGCGTGCGTGATGAGTTCAACAGGACGTTTCCTGACGAACCAATGCTGCCGCCCCCGCCTGATCGGCCCGGTATCTTTCCCCAAGTTGAGCTCTCCACTGGCACGAAAGCCTTTGTTATCCCGTCGCTCGCACTGCCGGGCTATCAAAATTGGCCTCCTGGCAACTCCTTTTGCAACTGGTCCGATGTTTATCTGGATGAGCTTGCCATCGAAGTTGCCGCTGTTTGCCGTAGCTAACGCCGAATCGCCACGCGCCCGCCTACTTGCGCCGCAGAGCATTCACGCAGTTTCCCGCAGCGCAAGTTGGATTCATCCGTGCCCTGTCCTCGTACGGCGCAGCAAAGATGTGCCGACAATAGACACACTTGAGGTCGCGGCGGATCACCTGCACGGCAAGGTCTCGCGGGATACTCCACTTTGCAGCGGTGCGAATCAAGATGGCGTAGTCCGTCTTGTATTCGGCGCATGCTTGATTGGTGGTGTCGCTTGTCATCGTCGGCGTTTTCCTTCACATCGCGGCAAGGGTTACTAGGCTCTGCTTTACTACATGCAGTGGAGTGCCCGCTCGCATCATTGCAGGGCTTACGCCGGATATGGTGTCGAACGATGTACGGTATCATTGCCATGCTTCCAGAACCCGGTACTGTTGGTCATAGAGTACCCAGATGAGTAAGTCCCAATCATAGTTGCTCGCTTTGGGTACTTTCGTGATCGTAGAACCTGGTTTCCCGCTAGGTCGGCAGGCTTTGACTTGATACCTTTTGCCCCGGTAAGTAAAGTCAGATCCTCTGGTTACGGCCGTCCGACCGACGCAATCAGCCGCGAACGATTCATCGCTGTGCCTACTATCTGTGCAGCATCATATTCAGAAAGCGTCGACGTTATTGACGGCGCCACTCCAAAGCGGCGCTCCCACTCAAGCGCAGTCCGTACAAGCTTGTCGCGCAGTGTCGTAAATTCATCCACAGTTGGTTTTCCTCGATCAAAAGTAACCGGGATCGCCCTTCGGGCTCCCTTGCGCTTCAAGGTTCCAGCGGACCAGCGGGATACTGTGAAGCAGGTCAATCAGAGGCTGATTTTGAAACACAATCGGACCAGGAAGAACGAAGCGGACCGTGTAGTGCATTCCTTGCTTCGACTCCCTATCCAGCTCAATCTTGAGCGCGTCGATCTTCCGAAATTTCATGAATACGTATTTTTCGGACAGGATGAAGTGTCGAGGCGTTCGCTCAGCGCCTTAATTCCATCGATAAGATATTATATTTTGAGGTACCAATGAGGGTCGTATTTGACGAGATCACTTTCGACCATACCGTCCATATAAATGTCGATATATTTTTCTCGCAGCTTGTAGAAAAAATCAAATTTGTTAGCCGCGACTTCCTTCTTCACTAGCTCTGACATCGCCAGCAAGTTATCTTTTAATCTCGGCAAGCTCTTCATCTCATTCCATGCCTTATCACTTGATGCGCTGTTGAGGAACGGATTTTCCATACCGGACGACTCGAAAATCTCCATTTCTTCCCCGCCAAATTGTCGATGTGCAAAGCAGTAAGTGAAGATTTTCTTAGCCTCATCTTCCGTAGGTATAACTTTTGAAAATGCGAGCGTGAGAGCACTGATATACAGAGCACTGACATAACAATACGAGCACCCATAAGCAGGGAAATCACGGTCTACTCGGTCGAATTGTTGGGCAAGAACATCAGCGACTTGCGTCCTCAGGCGTTTTATCTCAACTTGCCGCGCTCTAGTGTAAAGCCCGATAATCGTCTTACCGTATTGTTCGTACACATCCAGTGTGGCGAAGTCAATGTCGCTTTTTGCCAGCTCGCGTCGAGCTTGCTTGACGACGTCCGGATGCTCCATGATCTCCTTCGAGAATTCAAGAGGAACGCCAGCATCTGCAGCATATACCCTTGCCCGCAACAAGGTGCCTTCTACTGCGCCGCCAAACATTGATTTCACAACTGTCCAGACAATGAATGCGACAAAGGCCACGCCAATAAGTTCGAACACTATAGCTCCATTCTTTTCCAAATACTTGGGCTATTGTTCCATATGCCCAGCTAGCGATATGAAACGATCAAACTTCACTAGAAATTTATACTTCGTTTCAATCAACGTAACTGCTTTTTTGTTCTTTGGGCATTGAACCATAAATTTTGCATTAACGCCGCTCGAAACAAAAGCCTGGCTTGAGAATTCACTAAAGGAATGAATTGATCCGCACGCACATTCATACGGTGCGCCATTGTAAATGGAGAAATCCCGTGGTTTCGTGATGGGTATACCTGCGACTAGTTTGAATTCTTCCCTCGTCAATTTTTTCATTTATAAGTCCTATTAACTTGCTACACAAATTCAATTCAGATATCAATCGACCACGAACGATCTTGCAAGCCGGAGAACCTAAGTTATTCGCACACGTATATTCAGCGCTTCAGTGTACGATGTTGTTGCCAAACTTGCAAGTAAGCATTTTCGCCGTTATGAATTAGCTGTCCAGTCCCGTTTGATCGTAAACGCGTTTGACGAATAATTCTGGGCGCTTCTGCTGCCATTCCTTGAGTGCGAGGATAGGCGTTTTATTGTCGATGGCGCGTTGTGGAATGTGGTGGTTGTACAGCTTCAAGTAGTTCAGCAA